>CALFSW010000145.1 GCA_937916505.1 uncultured Verrucomicrobiales bacterium
ACACAACGGGAACCTGTTGAGCTTGCCAACTCAGTTAAACATTGGCTCAACTCAGTCAGGAGCGGGACAACTCAACGGCCACATCAAACGCATCATCTACTGGCCTTATCAATCGGATAATATATAATGAGCTTCTTAACACAAATCACAAACGAAACGACCAATGGTACAATCTTAGAAGATAAAGCTAAGATTGCTGGCCCTTTTGATTATGTCGCAACACTCAAAAATTTATCGAGAGGTGCGAATGCCGGACCAGATGCGATACAAGATACATCGACATTACAACCAGTTTCTTTTGGTTTGATTGATGGTAAGGGCTACCTGAAACTTGATGGGACGACTGGGTGTTATGCGAGTGTGCCGAGCAGCACTGACCTAGATGTCCTCGGTGACATAGATATACAGGCCACATTTCCGAACATTGAATCAAATGGTATGACACAAACCTTTATGGGTCGTTACGCTTCGGGCAGTAACGTGTTCCTGCTTCAAATGACTACCTCGCGAACGCTTTACTTTTACAGATTCACGAAATTCATCACCAGCTCCGCACCTCTGTCCGAAGCGGCCAAGGGAGTTAGGGCTACTCACCGCGTGTCAGATGATCGCGTCCAGTTCTTTGAGACACTGGATGGAACAGTGTGGACACAAGTAGGCACAGATCAGACGTTACCCGCGAACACACCATTTGCTGGCACATCTAATTTTGAGGTAGGCACTTGGAGTAATGGTGGAAACAGCCCTCTTGCTGGTGCTATACAGCGGTGCATTGTTAAGGATGGAATCGACGGCACACCAGTCCTCGACATCGATTTCACCGACACCGGAGACCTGCACGGCGCGGCCACCATCACAGCAACCACAGGGCAAACCGTCACCATGAACGGCACTGCGCTTTTACTCAGGGGACCTTATGCAGATTTTGATACAACTGCCGGGGATTATTTCAATTGGGTTGCCCCTGCTATAACGGATGGCACGCTCATCGTCGCCACGAAAAACGGAACTTATAGCGGGACCGTTGATATGACTGCCGCTGCCAACTATGAGTTGTCAGCAATGGGGTTCACAACGGATCATGCTCGTGTTGATGAAGACTTTGTTGGCGTGTATCTCGGTCCATTGCTCACCGCAGACGAAAAGGCGAGCGCGATTGCACAATTTGTGAAACAGGGAGCGGTTGAGAGTTTCAGCGGGGTGACGAGCTTTGCGACTAGGTTCCGCTACTCTAGGTTTAAAACGTTTGATGCTGTCGATTCGTCTAATGTCACGGACTTTAACAATGCATTTTATACTTGCGACAATCTGGAATCTTTTCCTCTGATTGACACGTCACAAGGCGTGAATTTTGGGGATTTCATGTATGCAAACAGGGTGCTGACATATCTTCCTGATCTTAATGTAAATTTGGGGAATACATTTCGCAGAGCGTTTCAGAATTGCAATCTTCTCGTCAATTTCCCTGCTGGATTTTTTGATTCATGGGCTCCTGCGGGCGTGGCAAATGCGTGTTTTGATAACACTTGGGACGGATGCAACTCCCTCTCCGCGACGAGCGTCCTAAACATTCTCAATTCCATCGACTTCAGCGGCATATATGGGACAAACAGTGGCCTTGTCGGTGGAACAGCTCTGGCTGACGCGGTCATTGATATCGACTACGACAATGCCGAGACTGCCCCAGACATCACCACCGTGGAGGCGTCTCTCCTCGCGAAAGGGTGGACCGTAAACCTGACTGCTATTTAACATGCCCGAAGACATCACATTAACGTAATCCAAATTCATTTAAAAAACAATGCCCGAAGAAGAAATCCCACTTACCCCTATTGAACAGTCTCGCGCCGATACTGGTTATAGATTTTATCTAGCCGCGTCATTAGTTTATGACGTTATCGCAGATACCATCTCAGAAATGAGGGGCTTCCCGACACAAAAAGGCCGCGCTCAGACAGTGAGGGCGCTACCTTTAAAAGAGCAACTGACTGTCGCAACAGACGGTAGGCTGATGCTCGCCGTATCAAACCGCCGTATCAAACCGTCAGACGACGAGCTTCTTTCCGACCCTCTCTACGCGGGATACATCGAAGAGGTGGTAAAAGCTGACTGGGAGGCACTTAAACCTGAAGATGAAGAACTTATTTAAATTATCACTACTTTTGATTTTAGCGATTGCCTCCTGCACGACTAGGCAACCACCGCCACAAACGACCTCTGTTCAGACAACGCCTATTCCTACAATGGTTAAGGCTCCTAAAGTCGATCCAGTAAAAAAATCTCTCGATTCACTTGTGTCTAAAGTCGATTCTGCTAAATCTCAAGTGGTCAAAGCGTCTCAAACAGCCGCTGACTCCGCTGCCAGCGTCACTCGTTTACGAAAAGTCATCGACGACCAGTTCCACATCGCTGATTCTGGTGGTCAGGTTGATATGGAGAAAATCAAAGAAGCAGCAATAGAAGCTGAAATCAAAGTCCAAGAAACCCGAAATCAATTAAACGAAGCATTAAAACTGCTTGGCACAACACAAGGTAACACTCAAGATCTTTACTCTAAGATTTCGTCACTACGAGCAGAGATCGCGGTTCAATCAAATCAAATTGAACAGTTCCGCTCTGCCGCTGTCGTAGCCAATCAAAGACTTACCTTTGCTCTGTCTGAGAGGGACAAATTTGCCAACTCACTCTCAGCAGTTACTGCTGACATAGCAGTTCAAGACTCTGAAATAACACGCCTCAAAAAACATAGATTCTGGCTCATTGCTGGCATTTCTTGTTTAGTTATCACAAATTGCGGCTTAGCATACCTACTTTTCAAACCATGAAAGACAAAAACAATAAATTAAACTTAAGAACTCTCTGCATTATAGCTGGTGGGTTTTTAGTATTCCTAGCTGTATTAAACGTTCTCACATCCTTAGTAGATGAAACATCAAGCGTGGAGAAGGAGAGCCCTTGGGTTAATCTCTTATCTTTGATTGATGTTGCGAACATAACCTTTAAAGCTACTATCTGCGTAGGCATCTCATACCTTGTGATCAAATTATTCTTTAGGAATACCTTGGCCAAGCATATAGGAGACACTTTTGACGAAGGGTGGAGTAATCTACCAAAAAGCAAAAGAACTTTGGCGGTATTATTCGCTTACATAGCTTTGTTTCTCGCGGCATCTAACCTCGCTAGCGGGAAAACATCAGATGTTTTACCTGTATCTCAAGAATCTTTAGACCTCATCACTAAATATGAAGTAGGTGGAGAAAGCTATTACAAAAGCAGATTAAGCAGGCCAACTGTTCCCGCGTGGCAAACAACATCCAGCGGCGTAACTGTTGGGTTTGGTTTCGACGTAGGATATAATTCAAAAAGCCAAATACAAAAAGCCTGTCAAGGCATCCTTACTTCATCTGAAATCAAAGCACTTCAATCAGTGTCGGGATTAAAGGGTCGCAGGGCTTATTACGCGCTTTCAAGAGTGAAGTATAAAGTGAATGTAAGTTGGGAAGAGGCTGAACAAATCTTTGAAAGAGATTCATTACCGCGCTTCTCCAAATTAACAGCTTCAGCTTTCGGGCTGACACCCACTAGATTGCACCCACATTGTAACGGCGCTCTCTTATCTATCGTTTTTAATCGCGGTAGTTTAATAGGAACTTCTTCGCGCCGCAAAGAGATGGCGTGGATCAAAAGCAATATCAAAATTAAAAAAGAAGAAAGAATCCCCGGTAATATCAAATCAATGAAGCGTCTTTGGAGCTACGAAAGATTGAAAGGATTACACCTACGCAGAGACGCGGAGGCAGCTTTATTTCAGCGAGGTTTAAAGACTCCTATTGAACCCGTTAATCATAAAAGCTGGATTTTTCACTTACTAAATTGATTACTAAACGCATAATACATGCATGGTATTTTAATAGCCTCTTTCCCATTAAAAGAGGTTTTAGCTGTTGTGGCTGCTATATGCGGGTCCATAGTAGCTCTGCTGGGTTTTATAAAATGGTGGCTACCTTGGCGCAAAAAGGAGGAGGTAAAGATAAACACTATTCAAGAGATGCGCTCCATTCAGCGTATTTACGAATACATGAGTGATCAACTTGATGATACGGTTGCTGAACGTGTGATCATCTTTGCTGGACACGATTCAGGTAAAATCCCGAAAGCTGGTAGCCCATACTACATGTCTTCGGTTTACTGGAAAGTCTGTCATAAAAAGCTAAGTAAAGAGGAGGCTTTAGAAGCAAATTATAGCGCGGGAATCGATATCGCTGATTATCGCGAGATTCCGGTCGATGGACATTACATTGGGATGCTTCTCCATATTTATGAACACGGGGATATTTTAATCAAAACAGAAGAACTTCCAGAGTGCCAACTCAAAAGTTACTATACTACTGAGTTAGTTACTGAATCTCTGGTCATTTACCTTGGGTTTGTCGATTGCAATTTTCTTTACCAAAGCATCGCGACTTTTGATGAGGGAGGGTTTAGCGCGGGAGACCTCACCAAGATCAGATTGAAAGCGGTCGCAATATCTCATGAGCTTGGTATCTAATTCAAGCGAGGTTTGTTCTCCAGAACCCAAGGGACAACGAGACTCTCTACACATCTGACATAAGCCTCTTCGTCATTAGCCTCCATATAAGCAACGCCAGATAACTCAAAGATCATGTGAATTACTTCATGCACTAAGGTTTCCCAATGAAAATCTTTATCCTTTAAGCATTTGACAGATAGGATAATCGTTTTCCTATCGATATCGCACTCTCCCCAATTTTCAATCTCAGAATACTCTATTTTAATTTTCTGACCGATCACATTAATTGAGGAGAGTTTTTTCATTGGTAGTAATTACACCTAAAAAAACCCCAGATCGAATGCAAAAGTGCCAAATAAGGAAGTTGGCTAGGTTGATTCTCTTTTTTGTTTCTCTCTGAATAGGCTTGACTTTTGAATTAAAAAGCGTAAATATTCCCGCATGACCATCAACTTCAAGAGGCTGGAAGAGATCGCGAAAGCGCTGAAACCAGTGAGGCAATCGGGTAGAAGTTTTCATGTGACTTTCGTTTACAAGAAAAATAAGATGCTATGCGTCGCGAATAATAATTATAAAAAAAGCCACCCATACCATCGCTTCGGCAAATACAAATCGAAGAAAACAAATGTAGGCCATTATCAAGCTGGCATCCATAGCGAATGCGCGGCGTTAATCAAGTTGGGGCTCGAAGACTGTTCCGATTTAACCTTCATCAACATCAGGATATCGAACAATGAAGAGCCTGCGATTAGCAAGCCCTGTAAAAATTGTCAGTTTTTACTTGACAGAATCGGGTATCGCGCCTTATGGTATTACAACGGGAAACGTTACATACAAAAATGAAAAGAACTACAGTGTTAGTTGGTGATATCCACGGTGAATTCCATATTCTCTATGATGACAAATTATCAGGCTGCGACGTTTATCAGGTCGGGGATTTCGGGCTGGGCTTTAAAGGGCGAGAGGCGGAAGATTTAGATATGGAGAGACTTAATGCGTTCGCGGTCGAGCAGGACATTAATTACTTCGTGATTAGAGGGAATCACGATAAGCCGACCTTCTGGACAGACGCTAAAGAAAACGCACGTTTTAATAATAAGTATTCCAATATTACCCTCTTACCCGACTATTATAGTAAGGAGATAAACAATAAAAGAGTTTTATTTATTGGCGGAGCCGTGAGTGTTGATAGAGTTAGGCGCATATCGAACGTTTCATGGTGGGAAGGAGAAAGAGTGGATTCCCCGCGCTTTTGTCCTTCGGCGCACGATGTGATTATCAGCCACACCTGCCCTCAGTTTTTTTCAGTTGTCATAAATAAGAAGGGCGGATTAATCGATATTTTAGCGAGAGCAGATGATGATCTAAAAAGAGATTTATTTGAAGAGCGACAGCTCATGGATAACATCCTAAAAATTGTCCGGCCTTCCGAATGGTATTTCGGACATTTCCACAATTCGAAATCAGGCTGCGACGAAGACGTTAAATGGCGCTGTATTGATCAAAATGAAAAATATGAATTACTATAGACACTTTATTATAATACTTGGTTCAATTTTAATCGGTATCCCGGTAGGTATTGTTGTGGGTATTATTGTGGCTGTGAAATTTCCATTCCAAGTTTACAGGAACTCAATAAACCAATGGCGATACGAAAGAGCGCTAGCTCTAAAGCAAGCCTTGGAAGAAGAGGGTGACATTTGGGACAAGCACATCAAAAGAATTAATAAAAATTAATAAAATATGACAATCGAAGATATTATTAAAATGTTAGAAGACACGACAACGGAGTTAAAAGATACCCTGCGCCGCAAAAGCTCCGATTACACAGGTGGAGAAGGAAGTCAAGACCCGTTCGCTAATTTTAAATCCACAGAGGTTTTGGGCGTTGATCCGGTGATTGGGGTAATGATCCGTGTGATGGACAAGATCCAACGGATTAGATCATTCGTCAATGATGGCGAATTAAAAGTAGCAAATGAAAGTGTCTATGATGCGTTCGATGATATTATTGGTTATACGATCCTAGCTAAAGCAATGATTAAAGAACAGAGAGAATTAAAAGATGACTAAATTAAATTATTATCCTTGGATGTCTAGAGACGCCCAGCGCAAGGCTAAAGCTCTCGGCTCCATCAAAAACTCAATAACTAAAGGCGGCGGAAATATTGCTGGGTATTTGGCGGAATTAGCTTTGGCCCGACACCTAAACGCAGAAAATATTTCGTGCGATGAGGGCGAGGATAAGTTTGATTATGATTTGATTAAGGACGGGTTGAAGATCGACGCGAAAGCCAAGCGTCGAACCGTCGATCCACGCGCTAATTACGAAGTGTCTATCGCTAAGACAAGCAAGCACCAACAGCCAGATGTTTATGCGTTCGTTTCCATAACCTTTAAAGAGAAACGCGGGAAAGGAAAAAGGGCGACTTATCACGGCATCGATTCGATCTGGCTATGCGGCTTCATGCTGCGTGACGAGTATTTCGAGAAGGCGACCTTCCTACGTAAGGGAGATATCGACCCCTCAAACAACTTTAAAGTCCATGCAGACATGTATAACCTGCCTATTTCGAGCCTTTATAAAGAGTGGGGTGATTTAATTTTTTCACGCTAAAGCCTTGATAATGAGTAGGTTAAAAGGTTTTCGGGGTGATTCTTATTTTTTTGTTTAAAAAAGACCTTGTCATAAACCAGCTTCCGGTCCAGAATGTCCCCGCAATGAACATAGAAACAACCAAAGCAACCAGAGGGAGGCCTAAAGGGGCTACATCATTCACCAGAGTATCTCTCAGGGATCTTACGGAGAATTTCGGCCCTAACGCCTCTATCGTAGTAGGAAAAAAATGGCTCGAAGAGATGGGATTGGTAGTAGACGATCAACCGACTAAAGTCATGACGATCTCTTCGACTACTACCGAAGAGCCTGAAGAGAAAATCCAGTTCACCATTAGCTAATAATTGCCATGTTTGAAACACTCATTGGTCAGGAAAAGATCAAAAACAAACTCTCCTTTTATACTAAAGTGAAAAAGTCTGGAGGTATCACTCCTCCAATTATGTTTAACGGAGCAAAAGGGCTTGGTAAGACAGAATTTGCGAAACAGTTTTCGCGAGGCATCGGACGCCCGATACTTGAGATCAACTGCGGAACGATCCGTAATGCTGCACAATTTTTTGAACAGGTCTTCTTAACCGTCATCCAAGACAAAGAGATAGCGATCCTGTTTGACGAATGCCATGCGCTTCCAAAAGATCTGGAGGAAGTCTTCTTGACAGCTTTTAACACTGAAGGAGCGAAAACAAAAGAGGTGTCTATCGGTGATGGGTTCGCGACATTTGATTTCACGCAACAAACTTTTTTGTTCGCTACGACAGAAATGCACAAAATCTTCGAACCTCTTAAAGACAGGATGACAGTGGTTGACTTTGTTCCTTACCAGAAGTACGAATTGGCGGGAATCATTAAGAATAAATTCGACTGGGTGAATTATGAAAGTGGCCTCCTTGATGAGATCGCTGGCACAGTCAGAGGCAACGCTCGGAGCGCAGTGAAGAGAGCTTTAGAGATCAAAGCCTACTGTAACATTAAGAATACCTCTAACATGACATTCAAGCGCTGGGAAGACCTAAAAGTAACCCTTGATATTCGCCCATTCGGATTGAGTAATATCGAGGTTGAGATTCTAAAAACACTAAAAGAACATGGTGAATGCTCACTACAGATGCTGTCAGCAATAACTGGTATGTCACGCTCAGCATTACAGAAAGATGCGGAAAATAACCTGCTTCGATGCGGCTTCCTAAAGATAGATGGTAAACGCCACATCACAAGCAAAGGCCAAAAAATCCTCGAAACACTCTAAAACAATGCAATATATTATCTCTCGATGGGGCAATGGAATTTCAGTAGGTCTTATCGGCAATCCTGAAGAAATAGAAACTAATGCGGCACTTGCACACAACCTTTTTAAAGCGCCGTTCTTCGAAGACCGCTTTAACGGTAGGTTGAATTTCTCATCTTGCCATAAGTTTTATAAATTTCTGCTTTACAAGCACTCTTTCCCGATAATGATGAAGTCTAACTGTTTGATGCGACAGGCAATGAAAATGAATAGAAAAAATATGAAAGATGAGATTAGATTTGACAATTTCATGACTAAAGTGCAAAAAAGTGGCCCGCGATACAGTATTGGGACACACAACGACGGAGACTTTAACAACCAATTCGAAGATTGATGAAAATTAAAAAAACTAATTTCCGCATTTATTACAAGATCAAAGAAGACGGCTCTTGGTTCCCCCTATTCAGTCCTCCCTCATTTATGACGGTGGCAGATGCAGAATCTTACTGGGAAACTAATCGCGACCTCTACAAAAAGGAACGCTTTTCTGGTATCGCCATCATGAAGAACTACATCATTGAACCTGAATTTAGAAAGGAACTTAAGTGATGGGAATGTTTGATTATATTGAAGTGCTGTGCGAATTGCCTTTAGAGGTGAGCGCGGTGGAAGAATACTGGGGTGGCCTCTTCTTTCAAACAAAAGATACACCTAAACAATTAATGTCTAATTATAGAGTAGATACACAGGGATACTTAGAAGAGCGCGTTGAAACAAATGTGTATGAACGCTGCTACTTTTCTGGCGACATCACTTTTTACCAAAGTTATCCTAACAAATTAAAAGATTTATGTGGGTGGTTGGAATTTAGAGCTTTATTTTACAAGGGGACTTTAGTGGGTGAGGTCCATTTAGTTGAACATACTTCCCCGCGTGACAGGACAGAAAAAGAGAAGCTTGAAATTTGGGAGAGAAAACAAGAAGTGAAGAACAACCAAGAAAAAAGGTTGCAAAAAAAAATGGACATCATTAAAGAAGCCAAAACAAATCTTCAGTCTTTGCAAGCCGCGTCAGGTTATATTTACGATAAGATGCTGGCTGAAATCAAACAAAAGAAAGAGAGTCACACCGAAGAATTAATCTTCGATTATGTGTTCAACGATTTTGGAGATGAAGAGCGAATCAAAACCGGACTTAACCCTTTTTAAAATGATTAATAATATTTACTTTGATCTTGACGAATGTTTAATACATACGGAACACGCACCATTTGACGAAGCGACGCACTATTTCTTTACCGAGTCTTTCGGGAACTTACACCTAGCGCTGCATCCAGCGGCGAACTCAGTGATCAGTTATGCTCGCGATCTGGTCGGTAAAGATAACGTCTACATTCTCACAACCAGTGTCAAAGAATACGCGGCGGAGATTAATTCCACTTGTTGTTTAGGTTTCGATGAGGACCACATTTTCAGCAGGGAAGATCTGAATGCACGGGGAATCGAGGTTCCGACCTGTTACGATTCGTTTCGCGATACGCTTCCGCATGAGACGGCCCATATCGATAACGTAATCATCGATAATCTGGAGCCGCGAGAAAATAAGTCAAAAATCTCCTTCATTGGTATTGACATGAGTTACAAAACAAACTACCTTAAAGTGCGGGGTTACTGGGGGGTTAATTTCCCAAACGATCCATTCGAAACAAAAGTTAAAGAATTCTTAAATGAAAGTTAAACTATTAACAAAAACAGAGGGAGTAGGAGACTACGAGGGTAAAAGTATTGATGAGATCATTGTCGGGATTGCCCGCTTGTCATCGTCGCGGGAGATAAACTGTCTTTTTAAAGAGCCCGACAAACTTTTGAGACATTGCCTTTGGAATTCGCACTGGTCGATCTTTAGCATGGCTAATCTAACGTTTGAAATTGAGACTTCCCGTGCTATCGGGCGGGAGTATCTAAGACATTTTAGTTTGTCGCCACAGGAGCTGTCTCAAAGATATTCATCTGTCTCTAATTCTGAACCTATTGAGATTCGGGAGCAGTGTAAAAACAATCGCCAGAGTTCTAGCAAGGTGATTGATCCAATGATGTATCAAAACGTTGATGAGAGCGGCGTTCACACGCTACATGCGTCCCAACTGGTTGACAACCACATTAACGTAAGCCACCAACTTTATAAAGACTTGCAAGAACGTGGGGTGGCGCGGGAATCAGCACGATTCGTTTTGCCGGAGAACACCCAGACGACCCTGATTATGAATGGGAAGGTGCGAGACTGGATCACGACACTGAACCAGCGTCTCCATTATACAGCTCAGAAAGAAGCGAGGGAAGTGGCGGAAGCGATCCGCGATATCTTCATTGAGCAATGCCCGATCATTTCAAAAATGTTGTTTAACTTCGAAGACGCTGATAAAATTCACATTCTCGAAAGAATTCTCTTGGAAAAGTGGGGCGTTTATGATCAAATCAAGTCGAATAACGTTAGAGGTCAGGCGACCCCGAGCGAAGATTAAAATCATGAATACAAAAACAAACTCAAAGAGCGAAGAGGGTCGGACTGCACCGACTTGTTCTCGGACCACGAACAATGCTATAAAAAAGGCCCGCCGGGATCTTGATAAATACGACAGGGAACAGAGGCGCAAATTGATGGCAGAGCATGGCATCCAAATGATGCACAAAGTCAATGATCTGGAGGAGGAGTGTTTGCGGGCAACCGGGCATGCCTACTATGACCGACCGCTATGCATGTCGGTCAGACTTTCCCGACTCCCCGGCAAGCCATCAGTCATCAGGGAATGCCGATGGTGTCATGCGGTAGATTTCGACGAGAACGTCAAAGGTGACCTGCGCCGATCAGACGGGGAAGTGTCGTCACCAAACGAGGCAGACGACGCCAACGCCAAAAATCAACCCCCTGAGCCGGAGGCGTCGGGTCCACCGTCTTGTTCTCCTTCTCGTCAATTTTATACTGTTGGTGAAACTAAATATCGAAAGGGACAGTATCAGCCTCAAGAGTCAGAACGTAGTGAATCCCAATTGATTTCCCTTTCACAAGGATATCTTGATTGGTTCCCGCTAACTTTATCTTTTGATAAACCTTACGATCTTCAAGCCTCAACCAAAAACTCTGATCAAAAGACTCAATGCAAGCGGCTGCACATAGAATCTCAGACTCATTTAATGTATCTTTTAGGATTTTGGCGTCACAGTGATGAATATATTCCTCCACCTTGCGATGGTCACGACGATAGATTAACAAATTTCCATGAGTGGTTGGGTAATCGTTTAGTTCCATGTGAATCTTCTGTTACTGGTTGGGAATTTTCTGAGCAGAACGACTAGCTCTGGCATCGCTGCCGATAAGTAAACTATACTAGACCTAAAACCGATGAAAGCAGAGTCGCTGGCAGCGATTGACCAGCAGCGGCTTGTTCGGAATCTTTGAATTATGAAACGATACCAAACCACGAAAGACTGGAGGAAAGAATGGGCAGGCGAATCACAATATGCCGATCCTATTGTTGATTCCGCAGTCGAGACGATGAAGAAGCTGGAACACCAGATCGAGCGACTTCAGCGAGACAACGCCGCAATGATGTCCGCAATGGTGAAAATCCACGAACGAATGAAGGGGCCAGCGAGCAATCAGCGGTTTATGCAGATCGCCGGACCTGCCCGCGAGTGTATGAATCTCACGAAACCTTTTCTTCCGAACGTCCAAAGTGAACTGCACCCGTAACTCTAAAATCTAACTACCGAATCTATGAACGAAAACACCAGCACTCAAACTGAACCGGAGGACGCCGAGGGCGTCAGGTCTACTGACTTGTTAGCCTTGTCTCAAAAGTGGAGATCTATAGCAGATAAAGCCGATGAAGAAGCTTTTCTCAGATTTGAGGAGGACCCAGTAAGCGAGATTGGGATTTGCCATGAGCAATCTGCCCGAACATTTCGGCACTGCGCGGACACTCTCGAATCTCTGGCTAACGTCAAAGGTGACCCGCGCCGATCAGACGGGAAAACGTCGCCGCCAAGCGAGGCGGACGACGCCAACGACAAAACGAACCGCTCTGCGCCGGAGGCGTCGGGTCCACTGTCTTGTTCGGCGTCTTTTCCAGTTCGTGATACATCGGGATTTATATCTATAAAAAACGCATCACAAAAGCTTAATATCCGCATTCAAGATTTCGATAGCGCAAAATCACACAAGATAGAAGGGAAGACGATAAAAATAGAAATCGAATCGATCCCAATGGCACTGATTAATATCGAAACATCTATCGGCGGAAACAAGCTAAAAAACACCTACAAAATCCCACTAAAAGAACTAAAACTCCTACTAAGTGAATCTAATCCGATTTCTCGGTCGCAATCCGCCAAAAAAGCTTATGGAAATCCTGAATCTCATCTGGAGGGACATCAAACGTTTGTTGGTATCCACCCTTAAATATGACAGCAAATTCTTTTTGTTTAATATCGTAGTTGATAGATTCAACATCGCTAAACTCAAACTCTAAACCCCCAACTGTAACAGACATGAAAAATACAAAACAAAACCAACCCGCCGAAGACAAGCAAAATTCCCCGCCGAACGCCGAGGTGACTCACGCGAGGAACGAGCGTTGATGTCCACCGCCTTGTTCGCAATTTACTATTTACAATGAACGAAGAAACCAAAGTAAAACACAAACTGGACGAAACACACGCCGAGGCTGTGAAGCATCTAGTAGATCACCCTCTCGACCTGCCATCCTTGGAACGGCAGGTGTGGCATAGCGACTACTTGGGTGATGAACCATTCCTTTCGGCAGGATACACTTGGACAGACAAGCCCCACCGCATTCTGCACGATGCAGTCACCGAGATTCGTGCGCTCCGTGCTTTCATTGCGAACGCCAAAGCTGAACCACTGCGAACAAATGACGACCGATAACACAACCCGCGATAATGAGCAGTTGGCTTCCAGCGCCTTGTTCGGCACTTGGTTGCCGATTAAGGAAGCTCCAAGAGACGGCACAGAAATCTTAGGCTGGAGCAAGCGGCATGGAGTGCATGTCGGACCACTTGTGGACTACAAAAAGCCTGAGATGCAACTTAGGCTTGGTGGGTGGTTCCAGCCCAGCCATTGGATGCCTATACCTTCTCTGCCGAACGCCCAAGGCCAGACGACCCCCAACGGCCCCGAAGCCCTAAATCTCCGCACATGAAAAAACTACCATCGAAACCAAAACGCCTCGCAAACAAGGGAGCTAGTGGGGGTCGATCTGCGCCGACTTGTTCTGCCTTTGCGGTGGGAGATCGCGTGACAATGGTCAAATCTGAAAGCCTACCCGAATCAATGGAGGGTATCCCGTGCATCGTGACAGCCGTGGACATGGCGACCGATGAAGAATACTTCCGCTATGAAGTGGCTTTTCGCATGGATCACAAGACGCCGATTCGAATGGGCGAGGACGTAATCGCTAACGAGTTCCTTGACAGATCAAACCTCCAAATTGGTTGGCAGAACGCCGAGGATAACCGACCCGACTGAATTATGTATTGCGTTATTTGTGATAGAGATTTTGACGATGCCCTGCGCGATTGCCCTCACTGTGATGAGGGTTCGTGTTCATCCGCTTGTTCTGCCCGTCTCGTCGCAGGTCAACTCGATGATCTGGCTCATGCGATGAGAAAAGTCGGCGCACAGTTAGAACGACACGGCGAGCTTCATTGCGAATACGCCCTAGCTAGATCTCAAGAACTTCTAGGCGCGGCGGATATGGCGCGAGAATGGGCGAAAAAACTCCGTGTCTCAGTTAAGCAGAACACCTAAAGACAGGCACGCAGAGCGTTGACTACTCTGTCTTGTTCTGCCTCCCTGAGTGCCACCTAAAACAAAAGTAAAAAAAAGTTTCTTTATAGGTTGACGAGGTGGGAAAATATGTTACTTTGCGTGTGTCGAAGGGAGTGAACCTAAAGCAAACCAAATCAAAAAAAAATGAACCTATTTATCTTAGATAAATTACCTCAAAAAGCCGCGCTTTACCATTTGGATAAGCATTGCGTAAAGCAAGTCCTCGAAACTTATCAAATGCTTGGTTCCGCTGTCATCCGGCACGGTGCGAGACCGGAGCAAATGCCTTTGACTCAATCTGGAAGGCCGTTACGCGGAGGTTACAAGAACCATCCATGCACAAAATGGGTAGGAGAAACCAATAAAAATTTTGCGTGGGCAGTTGATCTTGGTTTGGCACTCGCAAAAGAATACACTTACAGATACGGACGCATTCATGCCTGTGAAGCTGGCATTCATAAACTAAAAGGAATGAGTAATTTGATTCCAGAGGGTGATCTTACTCCATTCGCCGTAGCAATCAATGAAGAACAGACTTGCAGACAAAACAAACTTTTTGACTCTTTGAGTGTATATGATAAATACCGCCAATATTACATCCACGATAAAGCTTATATGGCGAAGTGGACAAGGCGTGATAAGCCTGAGTGGTTTATCGTCGACAACAAAACCAATGCGTAGTAAATTAAAATTATGAAAACCTTATCACTAATACTACCTATAACTCTGGCGTCATGCAACACATCACCTCAAATTCCTTACAAACCTATTCAATCGCCTGATAAGAATTCGTTTGTTCCAGCTATTTATCATACCGTTAAATTTTAAATAATAAAACAAACAAATGAAAATTACTATTGAGCCAACAACAGAAATGACGCAAAAACTACTCCGCCAATACGGGCCAAGTTGTGTTCACCCTACTATCACCATCGATATGCCTACGGACCATCTTACTCTGGAAGAAATGCTAGACGGTCTGATCATTCCAGCTTTAAAAGCTGTTGGTTATCATCAGAACTCTATCACCCAACATATCGTGACAGAAGTTTGCCAACCAGAACAATGAAAATTTATAGACAAAAAGGTTACGACGGTAGAGAAACTTGGGACTTGATTAATAAAGGAGAGTTCGATAAGATCCCCCAGCAAGGCCGATGCAAGGATGAAGACATTTGGCCTTGGCATTAAGCGAATAAATAAAATCAACAGCATTACAAAACGTAAAGACATTAAATGAAGAATAAAACCACAATCACCCAAAAGGATACAGCCCCTACTGAAATCATCCGGCCTCCGACAATCCGTTTCGATGGTAGCGACGATTCAATTGAATACGATTTCGAAACGGCATTCTCAATCAAATGCAGAACAGTTCCAGAAGGATTAATGTATGCAATGGGAGAGGCCCATACAGACATTAACCATATTGTTTACGATCTTTATGAAAAAGGTGAACTACTTGGGACTTATGATACTTTTGAAAAGGCTAAAGAAGCGGGATCTTGGGTTGCTTATTTTGATTTGCCATTTACACCCCTAAAAGATATTTACCCGTTGCCGTCATTTAACGGTGCGTCATTTCACAAATTAGAGTCATGAGAGTACTTTCTGAAAAAAATGCATTTTAATGTCTAAAAAAGCTTGCCCCCCCGCACTGATCGACTAGAATGACCTCGTTATGAAGAAACACATCATCAAAAGAAGCCAGAAGCTTGAAGCTATCCTTGATTCAGATTTTCAAATCAACGACCTACGCCCAGTCTTGGGAGTATTCCATTTTGATTCTCTCATCAAGACCGGACAAGTGTCCAGCAGCGTGAGAGCGCGGACATTTACGAAGAAAGCGCTCAAGAAAACACTCGATAAGTTCAACCATAAGCTGTTTGTGGTGAGAAACACAAGGAGAGGCAATAAGTTTATTAGACCTGTTAAGCCTATCTTAGAGCGCCTTAATAACCGACTGATCGGTTGGGGTTTTACGGTTAGGAAAGTAGCTGCAAACCAGAAACTTGAAGCCATATGGGTAAAGTCGGAGAGTGCTTACAAAAACGGACGCTGGACGACAATCACTCACGCCGAGTCATGGATTAATGTTCCTCTTGGATTCACCCGACGAATGATTGGTCATGCAATCACTATTCTGTCAACACACGCCGCTAAACAAACAGCAGGAGTAGTGAGGTGTCACTGGGTAGAAGACAGCCTTGGATCATCATTCAAACTCGTTAAAGGTTTTCTTCACCTCGACAGCGGAACTCATGCTAAAACAATTAGAGGGTTAAAGCAGTCTATTAGTCGCCAAATGAAAGCTAAAGAAAAAGAAGCGGCCCTTAAAGGACTAAGTGACCAAGATATTCTCGATCAATTGCGGAAAAACACTAAAAAAGTTTCTCTTATTGGAGCTTCGACAGCCTGCGGCAACTGTAAGGTTGGGACGATAGAGTTTTTAAGTCACTTTAACATTGCTATGACCCGCAAAACAGCTAAGATTGGGGCTATAGTGAGGCTAGCAACGATGAAAGGTCTACAAAATGACCACTACTTCATGAGAGCATTAAGATACGCATTTTAAGGGGCCTAACATTTAAAAATATGAAAACAAAAGAACAATACGAAACCGCGCTTAAGTCACACTCAAACAAATACTCGAAATCCACTGCACTGCAAAACGGATCTAGCGAATTCGCATACCGGGATTCAGCCAAGAAACTCAGAAAGGCTTACGATGAATACGCTAAAGAGATGATGGCGGCTGGCACACCTATAGCAGTTTGGATGTAATGAAAGAAGAAGAACCGGACATATACGTTTTATCTAAAAACACTATCGACTTAGTAGCAAAAGCACTGGGAATTGGACTCACTTATATCGAAGGAGAAAGCTCAAGAGACCATAGCAGGCCTAATCTTAATGCAAGAATCACTAAAATGATTGACGACAACATTAATATCGACATTAAAACAATTAAATTAGCAATGGAAAAACTAAACTATTTGGACGATGAAGAAGAAAAACAAAAAGGAAAATGATAGTGAAGGCCTCTTATTAGCAATCGTAGTTCTTCTATCTATCTATTCAGCATTGGGCGTGGCTTATGGAATTTGGTATTACTACACGTATTATTACAGCTACTCACAATGAGCAGGAACAGAAGAAAATCAAGACTAAGAAAAATGGTAGAGAATGGCGACGCAATGTTTTTAGCTATGATCTCCTCCATATTAATCATCGATGCAATAGCAGTAGGTTATGGCATTTGGTATTACTTTAACTACATAAAATAAAAATGAGAAATATTTTAGTAACAGGTGGTTACGGGTTTATAGGAGGTAATTTTATACGATTTTTAAGAGATAATTTCCCTCAATACCGTATAGTATGCTTAGATAAAAACGGATACGCTTCAAATAAAAACTATGTAGCAGGCTTATGCGATAAAGAATATAGATTTGATTTAGTGTGTAATAAGAAGCTGGATATGCTATTTGAGACAGAAGATAAATTTGACTATATATTCCACTTTGCAGCAGAGTCTCATGTAGATAATAGTATTAAAGACCCTTCTATTTTTATACAATCAAACGTTGTAGGCACGCAAAATCTGCTTGAGTGTTTCCGCAAAGCGAAATATGGAAAGATGATACATATTAGCACAGACGAAGTGTATGGACATTTAGGGCAGAACGATCCTTCATTCTTAGAGTCAACCCGAATCAACCCTCGTTCTCCCTACGCTGCGAGCAAGGCATCAAGCGATCTCTTGTGTATGGCGTATATTAATACCTTCGATTGTAATATCAGTATTACCCGATGCTGTAATAATTATGGGCCTAATCAGCATAGTGAGAAATTTATACCTACTATTATAAAATCTCTTAGTAAGAATAAGAAAATACCAATTTACGGTGAAGGGCTTAATATACGTGAGTGGATACATGTAAATGATCATAATTTAGCTGTATGGGCCGTCGCAACAAAGGGTAAAAACGAAGTATATAATATCGGATCTGGCGTTGAATTAACTAATATTGAATTGGTTAGTAAAATCTGTAAGATAATGGATAAGGGTTTAGATGAAAGCGCGGTATTCGTTGAGGATCGGTTAGGGCATGATTTCCGTTATAGTATTGACTGTAGTAAAATAAAGGAAGAGTTATCATACGAGCCTCTATACACAGACTTTAATGAGCAATTAAAAGAATTAGTTGAAGAGTATGTTTAAAGAAAAAACAAAACAAGTTAATAAATGAAGGTTGGAAAAAAGGAAAAAGGCGTAATCCTCGCTGGAGGTAGTGGATCTAGGCTCGACAATTTATCGCGCATCACGAATAAACACCTGCTGCCAGTGGGGACCAAGCCTATGTTGCAATGGAACGTCGAAAAACTGGTCGATGCTGGCGTTAAGGATATCCTCATTATTACTGGGAAAGACCACTTGGGGTCTATTGTATCATATTTTGGTAGTGGTTCGAACTTCAAATGTAAGTTCACGTATAAGGTTCAGGATGAGGCTGGTGGTATCGCGCAAGCATTGCTATTGGTTGATGGTTTTGTCAAAAAGAATGAGTTCTTCTGGGTTATTCTAGGCGATAATATTTCGAATTACCCTCTGCCGTCATTGGATTGTTTTCCGTTTGTGTTGATGACAAAGGTTGTATCCGACCCTGAAAGATTTGGAGTTCTTGTTGATGATGACGTTCATGGTGATTATATCGAAGAGAAGCCGGAAGACCCTGAATCCAAGAAGGCTGTGTGTGGGATATATGGATATACCTACACCAAGAATTTTAAAGGTTATCTCGGTAGTCTCGAAAAATCAGATCGAGGAGAAGTTGAAGTTACCGATCTCAACAACTTGATACTAAGAAACGAGAAATGGATCACCTATGAGTTGGACGATTTCGAATGGTCCGATGCAGGAACCTTGGAGAGTTACAAGAAAGTTAACCAGTGGGATTGGGTGTGGAAATAAAATATGCTAGATAAATCAAGAGTATTAGTGTTGGGTCGCGGGTTCTTAGGTAAGGAATACGAACGGCAGGGTTATACCGTTTGGGGTAGAGAAAAGTTTAACTTCATCGGTTACAATCCTATGATTTCATACCATTCTATAGCCGATGTAGGCGAAGACTTCGATGTTTTAATTAACTGCATTGGGTCTGCGGATACCAGAAAATGCGAAGATAGAAAAAACTGGGCAGACACCGAACGGATTAATTCTATTCTACCTAATTTTCTCTCCATACTTTGTTCGTCGATAAATAAAAAATTCGTTCATATCTCTACTGGGTGTGTTTATGATAAAAACAATACACCACAAAAGGAAGATGGTTTCTTAGCGTCACATTGTAAATATGTGGTTTCAAAACTATCTGCGGAATTCTATTGCGACCCCGACCGAGATTTGATCCTCAGACCCAGATTATACTTTAGCGGACATCAGGATAAAAACAATATGCTGTCCAAGCTCCCCAGCTTCAGCAGACACCTCAATGAGATCAATTCCTATACCAGTATCAAAACCATTGTGGAAGCGACTACAGCCCTCTTAGAGGCAGAACAATGTGGGTTCTTCAACGTTGCCAATGAGGGTTATGCCAGCATCGAACAAATTGCTAATTGGGTTGGATTGGAAAAGAAGCCTCCTATTACTGGAGAGGGTTTACAGGAGTCTCAGGGATTAGCATTGGTTAACAACATCTTAGATACTACAAAACTAGAAAAATTCTACAAACCGAGAAATTTGCGAGAAGAAATTGAGGATTGTTGGGCTAAGTTATTAAAAAGCTTTAATTAAAATAAAAATGAGAATTGGAAATATAGAGTTTAAATACTCAGAAGGAAATGGTAGGTATGAATTAATTCGGTGGTCTCAAAGAGAATCGGGGGATGAATATTGCTATGTTATTTGTTTTTTTACACCTTATTCAGAAGGTCACTTCATGCAAACGATTAGTGACAGGTATGTTGAAGCGCTCTTTGACGAGAGCGAAGGGGAAAGAGTTAGGTTGATGACGAGGTATGCATTTCAACATCTAAATAACGAGTTTGAATTAAAAGAAGGAGAAAAAGATTATTACGAAAGGTTTTAAACATGGATAAAATAAAGCAAATATGCGCCATTGTGAAACAGATGATAAGAATGTTGATTTGATCGCGGGTTGTATATTATCTTATTGTTTGTTTCTAATTACTGGAAACGTTTTTGAAAGGTATTCTACTTCTCTTTACTAAGTCATCGATATGCAATGACATAAGGAGCAGAAAAGACCACTTTATTTTAGGCTAATCAGCCCGAAATATATCCCTGTTTTAGACCGTCCCACACGGTCAGCCACCGTCTTAAAAACCTTATACCTACAAACAAAAAACAACACATCAACCTTACCCTACACAAGTAATAGAGTAGTAAGGAAAGAAAGGTTAAAAGAGAGAGATAATGTGGAGTGGGAAATTTGAGGGTGGATTCTCCTATTTAATTAATTAAAAATAACTGGTCTGCCAAACCAACCACTTCAACCACTTTAACTACTTCAACCACTTCTAATATTTACCTCTTTTTTCCTTGTATCTACAACGATTACATGCTATTATCTCCTTATGGAAACGCTTATCTTCATTATGACAGTGGTCATACTGGTCTTCAGAACATACCAGTAAAACAAAAAAAAAATCATGCGCCTATAACTCAATGGTCAGAGTGCGGCTCTCATAAAGCTGAAGTTGCAAGTTCGAATCTTGCTGGGCGCACCATTAAAAGACCTTTTTTTCACTGGCTGAGTATAAAACAAAACGTTGTAGGTATCACGTTCGTCAAAATAAAAGACCTTTTTTTCACTAGCTGAGTATAACTTTTCTCACGCGCCCATAGCTCAACTGGATAGAGCATCGCACTTCTAATGCGGGGGTTGCAGGTTCAAGTCCTGCTGGGCGTGCCACTCCAAATAAAATAAAACAAAAATAGACCCGATTAATGCGGATCTTAATTTCAAAAATTAGAAGCTCTAATCTCTATTCTTAGTTGTCGAGTTAGCCACGATATATTGGCGACCGTTTCAAGGGCGATGCCATCTGGTTTTATCAACAAGCAAAAACAAAAAGTAATTCTTCTGCTGTGTGGGTTTTGATCTGATTACTGAGGGATCACCTCGTGATTGGGTTGATTATTGTGGAACCACCACTCGTTATTTTAATTACACATTCTTCAGTAAATATGAAAAAAAAACTTGCATCAACCCCCGATTTAAACAAATATCCACCAGCCTCCCGCCAAAGCACCAGCGGGTTCTCGCCGAACCACTATCATACCGCTCCAAATAAAATCAAATGAATACAATAAAAAAATACCCCATTTCAACAGGGTGCAAACAAACAATAGAATTACCACTCAATGCCCGCATTATTAAGTGTGGCCGCGATCATCTTGACATGCCTTGTCTATGGGCCTCGATCTCTACAACTGCCCTAACAGAAAAGAGAACATTACTCACCTATAAAACTGACGAGCCTTTAATAGATAGGCTTGAATACATAGGTAGTTATCGGCGCTGGTCTGGATTAAGTCATGTATTTTTTGTTTCAAAATGAAAAGCGAATGGATACGGTTGAAATATACCGATGAAGATGGCGCGGTAGTCAAAGAAGTATGGGTGGAGACGATGGTATGGGATTCAGAATACATCAAAAAAGAAATGGAAACAGCAGCAAAAGAAATCCATGCCCCCAAATATACATGCACTATAGAAGAACGAAAAGAAACAAAGCCAAAACTAAATGACGAATTTCCAAAGAAATCCAGACACCTCAAATAGCAAATCCAAAAACCAAAAAACAAATGTCAAATTCAACCCGCCAAAATAATGAGTAGTAGTAGTTCAAATAACGATGACGGGTTGGGTTTGATGCCTTGCCCCTTTTGTGAGCCGCCTGATCAAACAACTCCTCCTGTAATAATAGATTGCCATAGTAATGTAATTAGCCCAAATAAAGAAGAGAATTATAATGAGCCAGTCAATGTTCAATGCACTTATTGTTTATCTCAAGGCCCACAAGCAGAAGATTCGAGAGAGGCGGCGGCATACTGGAACGAACGGATCAACGCCAATAAGGCAAGCTCCGTGAAAGACCTGCTCCGCTCCCGGCATACCACAAGACTTAAATGGTGCGAACCGTGGGATTCTATAGATGAGAGCGGCAATAAAATCAATGCCGATATCACTCTATCTGCCACAGTAGATGACTGCATTAATATGCAACGGTCTAACTGGTATAGAGAGGGGTTGGATTATCGCGCAATGGATGAAGCTCTTTTGTGTGAATTTATTGAGATTAATTTCGCATGTTATGCATAAAAACGTTGACCTCATGTGAACGGCAGGATAGTATCCCCTCATGACTAAGCAAGAGTTTACAGTCCTCGCCCGCCAAGAGATGAGCCGCTTCGCCCTCTCGGGTTGGAGTTTCGCGTTCGACAACGCCAAGGTCATCTTTGGCAGGTGCTACTTCTACAATAAGAAGATCACGATGAGTCTACCCCTCTTCGAAGCAAACAAAACAAATAACTTTATTCAAGTGTGGGATACCTTGTTGCATGAGATGGCACATGCCCTAGCCTTCATCCATGACAATCATCACCAACACGGGAAAGAATGGAAAGAATGGTGCGTTAAGGTTGGGGCTAAGCCGCAGCGATGCTACACCGATGCCGAAGTAACCGCAGTAACACACAAATATCATCTCGTCAATTCCAAGACAGGAGAAGTAGCAGGCAAATATCATCGTAAGCCACGCTGGGTAAAAGATTGTGGATTATCCTTCTGGCATCAGAGGGAAGATGGAACTCATGAACATTACCAGCTCGTGCCAAATAAAGCCAAATAAACCCAGATCAAATAGCAACCCCTAAATAACCCAGATCGTGTGATATATGCCGAAATAAACATGTAGTGTAATCACGCGGTTTTTTATGTGTGATTGTGTGATCAGTGTAAGTCATTGATTAGTAGTGAGTTACGCGGGGCCGAGGGCGGCTCCGCCGTAACTCGTTGAGCGACAACGAGTTACGAGGGTTTACTTAAATGGATTTAGTGATGGGTTCCCCATGAAGATAAACTCTGGCCACTCATTAGAAAAATCCATACGACCAATGTCTTGAAACGTGAACCCTTCAAGGACATAACTAGAGTGATCAGTATGGAACCCATCACTAGAGTCTTTGTATTCTACTCCTTGCCACCTATCTTGAATATAAGCGGAAGCCTCTTCTAGTGAAGAGAACTCCGTGGAGGACGAGAGTGCTTCCATTGCTCTTGAATAGCATTTTATTTTGTATTTCATAATTTATTTCTACCAAGAGGAATCGTAGTAAACTTTTTCGCCTCGCGCAAGAGCTTCCTTCGCTTTAGCGACAAACTTTAAAGTAGCCTCTCTTAGATAAAGGCCCCTCTCGTCATCACGACTGGAATCCGACCCAAAGAAGAAACCTTGCGTGACTGGTAACGTTCCGTTGACAACACACTTTTTCAATTGTTCCAAATCATTCCCGTCAAGCTCAACCTCGACACCGTTGAAAACCCCTTTCCCTCCTTTGATACGGTAAAGCATTAACATCCAGCCATGCAAAGCATTATGTTTGCGCCAGTATTGAAGGTCTTGGTCTTCCCCGCCTTTGTTTCTCGCATACGCGTATTGATCTAATCCCATGATAGTAATTAGTTAAAGGGTGATTTGGGCAGTGGCTGGCTTAACGAGGAGGAAGCCTAATTCTTTCAAAGCTTCGACGTCTCTTGCTGTCAAAGACTTGCGGCCTGTTAAGGTCCGAAGATTCTTTGCGATTCGTGGATCAGAAACATAGATCAGAGTCTGACCGTAGTGTTTGCTGGCTGTGACTGTTATGGTGGTGTGGGTTGTGTCCATGCGTAGATAGTAAACAAAAAAGACCATTGCCACAAGACCTTTCTGCATTAAAAAGCATTTTTATTTTCCTACGTAACTCACTGATTGACAAGGAGTTACGCGGGCGCGGGGGCGGCTCCGCCGTAACTCGTTGATACTCAACGACTTAGAGAGATTCGGCGCTAGTCAAGAAAAAACCTCCCCCTGCCACCACGCAAGAGAAGGTTTCTTTTTTTTTGTTTTACCTCATCCTTGCGAAAAGGATTAAGGTAGTGACGATCATTAGTATCGTTTCAATCATATCATTTTGGCTCTATGACAAACCCGGTTTCATCTTTTTTAGCAAGACCTTTCTCAACCAGCCCGACCACCATACTCTTACCATCGAGAAAACGCAAGTCTGAATCGTCGCCATCGACAACTTGATACCCAAGGAATGTCTTAGGGAGACTACCGCGAAAGACGACGGCAACATTCCCTTCTCTTGCCAAAACATCTTTAACAATTGAATCGGGAGTTTCTTCACTGCGGGAAAAGGTCAAGTGGTAATTTTTCGGCCAAACCTTACCTTTACCCCGCTCTGGAAAGTCAACGAAGGATTGCATTCTTTCAAGGCCCTTCGTGTAATCGTAAAAAGTAACTTGTGGGAACATTTCCATTAGAGTCTTGCCCGATGGGTGTTTGATACTTTCCCAAGGTAGATCACTTGTGAGATTTAAACGGAAAACGGGAATGAGATTTTTCTTTCCTGCGGACTTGATTGCCGCAATGATTTCCTTTTCAATTTGATTTATGAAGTTGTCGCGATCTTTAAAGAAAGAAATCGTTTTTTTGATGCGGGCGGTTTGGACGTTGGACATGCAGCCTCGCCCAGCAGTATCAAGACACGCGGCACGGCAACCAGCAGTTGACCACTTGCACACATTGAAGCCGCTTTTGCTAGCAGGTGAGAGGTGTAAGCCGTAAGTTTTATAGCCATACTTTTCGCCCTTGATTGTCTTGGAATTCCCTTGATTGAGTAGTTTTGCCATGCCGCTACTTTATAGACTCATTGCACTTGTGGCAACCTTTTTTTGCCCCTTTTCGTAAAAAAGAATAAGCTTGACACCCCGCGATTAACCTGTCTACAAATTCGCTGTAACTCACTGATTGATAGGGAGTTACGCGGGCGGGCGGGCGGCTCCGCCGTAACTCGTTGATACTCA
>CALFSW010000146.1 GCA_937916505.1 uncultured Verrucomicrobiales bacterium
CCCCGAAAAAAAATCTAGCAATATTAAGTTGCCATAAAGGTTAAAAAAGCAGAATAAGCCCTCATTCAATGAAAATTCTCTCCCTTTTCTTTGCCACTGCTCTGGCCTACCCTCTGCTGGCCGAAACAATCTTCACGATTCCACAAGGATACACAAAAGTGACCATCGCAGGTCCTGCCACTACCGGAGACTCCAAGCTGACTTCCATTTCAGCATCTCTCCTTCAGGACGTCGGGTATGCCGGATCAGTGACTTTAGGTGCTTACACCGACAATCCATCCGGTCCCGACAGCCAAGCCTTAACAGTATCCGGAGCAGCCTGGACCGCCACCCAATGGACAAACACTCCTCACTTGGCCTACGTTTCCGTCGCAGATGACGCGGGCAATGCCGATGGAATTGTACCTGCCGAAGAAGCCTTTTTGATCACCGCCAATACCGCCGGCGGCGGCTTGACCCTCGAAACCAGTTTCGATCTCGCCACACGCTTTCCCGCCACTACCACAATCAAAATTCGTAAGGCGAATACGCTGGATTCATTCTTCGGGTCCAGTTCGTCGAGTTTTGCTGCGAATGATTTGGTCTACATCTGGGGAGGTGGCACCTGGGATTCCTTCCAGTATGTTGATTTTGGAGGCGGCTTTGCATTCTGGGCTTCAACCACCGATGGCTTCACCGATGTAGGACCTATTACTGTCATTCACCCTGATGAGGGGTTGTTCGTTTCCCGAACAGTCAACAGCGATATCGTCATCACTCTCTTTGGCGAGGTTCCCTCAGCGCCCCAAGTTACCACGATTGAGGGAACGTCCTTCGTGGCATCACGATTTCCCATCGACACAACTTTGGCTAATACCGGAATCGCCAACTCATCTTGGAAAGCGAATGATCTCCTTTACATCTGGAATCCTTCCGCCACTCCTTCCGCTAAGTGGGATTCCTTCCAGTATGTTGATTTTGGAGGCGGCTTTGTTTATTGGGCCTCTACCACCGATGGTTTCACCCCTGTAGACGATACCGTAATCGCGGCAAACAGCGCAATGTTCGTCGTTCGCGCAGAAGCGGTTAGCGGTGAGAGCGGCGGAACAACGTCGATTCTACCCTATACAGTTGACACCGTCGAATAGATCCAAATGCCCACACTTTAAAAAACAGACACACTTAACAATGATCCATAGAAACAAATTCTTAATCGCGGCGACAATCGGGCTTTGCTCAACCGCACTTTCCTCAGGGGCCAGCCTCAGTATTTCTGGTAACAACTTCAACACTTTAATGGACTCTGCCGACAACCCGCTGGCGGCTGGCTCGATTCTCCAGGTTGGTTATTTTCTGGGAATTGATACCGAAACAGCTGATCCCGGTGCGTTCGGTAAAACCCAATGGGACACTTTCACTGCCCTGACCGGTCCTTTCTCACTCAACACGAGCCTGACCGCTGTCACCGAAAATCTTGGAGGTCCATTTCCTCCTGCAATTTATCGGTTGGATATGACGATCGACGACGAGAGTGCTGATGCCAACGCAAAGACCTTCCCTCCCTTCGCCTCCTTGATAGGCATCCGTGTTTTTGACACCACCGATCCCAGCGCAATTGGCTCGGCTGATTATAACACGGCTACTTCCAGACAAGATTCCTGGACGGCAACCGGACCGGACGGTGTTGGTGGAACCGGAGTCGTTCTTGGCATGGCCGGAGGCGGAACAGCAACAAATCCTGATCTTTTTTGGGAGTTCAATTCCAGTCCGTTCCAAACCGTCGCAATTCCTGAGCCAAGCTCCAGTCTCTCACTTCTTCTCGGGGTTGGACTTCTTCTTGGAGCACGTCGACGCAAGTAGTCAGCTTCAGCAGCACTAAATTTTAAAACCTCATTCCTCCGGGAATGAGGTTTTTTTATTCCTCCAGCATCGCGGACATCGCGCTAAAGAAGCCCTTTAATTCATCCTCCGAGGCCTCGGCACCCATGATATCATCGTAGTCCTCCTCCTGAATCCAATCCGGATTCAACTCACAAATAAAACTACTTCGCTCACATCCCTCCTCCTTGCCCCACTTCACCCGGGTCGAGCAATAAGTCATCGTCATTCTCTCCTTGGCGCGGGTGATTCCCACATAGAGAAGACGCCGCTCCTCATCCCGGGTTCCCTCCTCAATACTCCGCTTGTGAGGCAGAATTCCTTCCTCCAGCCCCACCAAATAAACCACCGGATACTCCAGGCCCTTCGCCGCGTGCAGCGTGATCAAGGTCACCCCGCTTTTCTTGTCCAAATCATCTTCCTTCTCAGCATCGAGAGCAGTCTTATCCAGAAAGTCACCGAGGGTCTTCCCCTTCTTGATGGCCTCGGTGATTGAAGCAACCGTCGTGCTCACGCCCTCGCGACGGGAATCCTTCTCTTTGTCGGTCTTACATTGCCGCATCAACCACTCAAGGAAATCCATCTCACGCAGCCATTCATCCATCACTACTCCCGCATTGGTTCCATCCACCAAGGCTCGTCGACCTTCCTCGACTTGAAGCGTAAAAGTCCGGATCGAATTCATCACCTTCGATGATAATTGAGAGAGAAAATCCTCATCTATGAGAGTTTTCCAAATTCCCTGATCCTTTTCCCGGCTCCACTCCAGAGCTACCATCGAGGTTGTCGTTCCAATCCCGCGGGGTGGCGTGTTAAGAACACGCAGTAGGGGAATATCGAGTTCCGGATTATCGAGCACCTGGGCATAGCTTAAAATATCCTTCACCTCTTTTCGATCGTAGAAGCTCTGGGCCCCAACCATACGATAAGGAATCTTGGACTCGCGCAATGACTCCTCCATTTTACGGATCTGCCCATTCGTCCGAAAGAGCACCGCAAAGTCCTCCAACACTCGTCCTTCCGTTCGCTGCGTCACGATTTCCGAAACAATCCAATCCGCCTCTTCCTGATCTCCAGGCATTGAAACCAAACGTACTAAATCTCCCCCCGGAATGGTATATTTCAGCTCCTTCTCCCGGCGCCCCACGTTGTTCTTAATCAAACTATTCGCGACCTCCAGCACCGCCTGTGTGCTCCGGTAATTCTCCTGCAATAGAATGATCTTCGGATTGGGAAAAAAGCGCTCAAATTGCAAAATATTCGCCACCTCGGCCCCCCGCCATCCATAGATCGACTGATCATCATCACCCACCACACAAATATTGTAGGGCTCGGCTACCAGTTGCTGCAGTAGTCTCATCTGCAAGCTGTTGGTATCCTGAAACTCGTCAACCGTGATGTAGCGATACTTATCCTGCCAATAGGCACGCACCTCCTTGTGTTCACGCAGAACCCTCTCTCCGAGGAGGAGGAGATCATCAAAATCCACCGCATTCTGCGCCCGCAATTCATTCTGATACGCCACCGCAATCTCCGCGATGAGATCATCCTCAATGCTTTCGAGCGGCTTCTCGGCACTCTTCGCTCTGGAAATCTCAGCCATCACCTCGCCGGGCTTCAGATTGATCTTCCCCCCTCCTTTTCGAACGATGAGCTGACGAATCATCCCGGCCTGATCTCCCCCCGCCATAATCGCGAATTTCTTCTGATAACCGAGAGCCTCGATGTCCCGCTTCAGGATCCGGAGACAAAGCGAGTGAAAGGTGCACACCGTCATGGCCTTGCCTCTCTTCTTCCCGACCATTCCCATCACCCGCTCCCCCATTTCCGCGGCCGATTTGTTGGTAAAGGTCACCGCCAGAACATTTTCCGCAGCCACTCCGTTTTCAAGCAGCGCCGACATCCGGCACGTCACCGTTCGGGTTTTTCCCGTTCCGGCCCCGGCCAAAATCAAGACGGGCCCGTTCAGCGTCAACACCGCCTCGCGCTGCGCCTTGTTGAGTGATTCGATGGAAAAACCTGCCGACATGATGAAAACCTGCGAGAGAAAACGCCGCCTCCCGCCAAAAGACAAGCGCGGGATCGAAAGATCTCTTCAATTAGCATTTGCCAGACAGACCGGTGACGGCTTACATCTTTTTCAGTCGCCAAAACTTCCTTTGGCTTCTCTTCAAACGAAACCAAACACTACCAACCAAATGAGCCAAATCATTCCTACCGTCACTTCCGGAATCGCAGGTCCTCTCGGCGTCCTTCACCTTCCACGCCTCTGGCAGAAAGCTTCTCTCGACGCTGTCGGCAAGCTTCACAGCGACTATCCCGCTGCAGGTGCCGGCTTCGACCAGATGACCCTCGACGCCCTCGGCATCGAGCGCGACGCCTTCCTTGCCTACATCAAGGAAACCAAGCCTTCCTACACCCAGTGCGAACAGTGGATCCTCGACCAAAAGGGCGGTTCCCTCGACTCATCGGCTATTGACGCGCACAACGCGGCTGTCGTCGGCTACAACCACGACGACGCCACTCGCGGAGCAATTCTTGCCGCTGTTGGCATCGCTGACACGGGCGCGATCCTCGATGCCGTCAACCTCAATAACCTTGAGGACTGGCAGGATTTCTACAGTCAGGAGATCTCCGGATAAATCCCCACCGGGATTAAAATTTAGAACCCCGTGGGCGGCTTATCGCCCCGGGGTTTTTTGTTGTTCCTTCCACAAGGTCTTCACGACGCGGATTTCCTTTTCCAAAATCTCCGCTCCCGGCCCCTCGGGACGGAACGTTGCCATCTCATAACTCCTGACCAGGGCTCTGCCACCTTCCGGCAGATGTTTCCGCAGCCAGGAACCCAATGGCACCGAGGGCGGTCTGGGCCCCACTCGTCGGGACAACCAACGTTCAAAATCCCGCAAGAGCCCCTGTGTGCGGATGGTTTCCTCCCACGAACCGGGAAGCCCGCGTCCTTCCCGCCCTCTCGTTTTCACCAGCTTGAAAACCAGATAACAGAGCAGGCTGCCCACCGATCCAACCAGGAATATCTTGAAACCTCCGGAGACTGTTGGCCTGGCAAACCACAGCACCAGGTCTGCCTTCGCCTTTTGAAACCCGTCCGAAACACCCTGCATCCAACTTCGTTTGATTGCTCCGGAGGCCCAATCCGTAGGAGTCAAATCCAACTCCACCCACTTTCCGCCCCGGCATCTCCAAACCGGATATTGACCTGGCTTCTTCGCCTCGTTGACCCAGGTCCCTCCCACATAAACCTGAATCCAGGCATGAGCATGCTGACCACGCAGGAGCCATTCATTCCCTTTCCCTCTTTCACTCACCGCAAATCCCACGACATAGCGACTCGGGATTCCCATCCTCCGGAACAGCATCGCCGCCGAACCCGCAAAATACTCACAATGCCCTTCCTTCTTCTTGTTTAAAAACTCCGAAAAAGGAGCGCGCCGATCGGCTCCGGTGAGAAACAAGGTGTATTTGAAATCTTCATAAAAACTCTCTTTGATCTTTTTCCTGAGTTCTTCAAACTCCCCCATCGTGACTTTGGCCGGAGGTCCTTCGAAGTCATCCCTTCCTCCCTCACCCACAAAAAACCTCGGAATGGCTTCTCTCATAACTTCCGCAATTCTCGCCTCAATGACCCCGGGAGGCCTCAACCCGATCTCTCCAAGAAACAGGTCCAAGCCTTCTTCTTCTCTCGGTGGCACAATCAGATCCATCGTGGCAGGATCGTGTTCGATCGAAGCCAAACGCTCGTCCGAATAAAATTGAACCTCCATCGCGCCCTGCCTCGGCCCGTTGATCTGAACCGCCCCCATCGAGTTTACCGAGAGAATCTCTGCCGGAACCTCTTCGAATCGCTTCGTATTTGGGGCATGGGGAATCAGGCTCTGCTCCGAAACCATTCCCACAATGGTCCCCTTCGTGGCGTAGTTCCGGAAGCCCCGGTCCTCTTCATGATAGATGAAGGCGTTCTCGCCATCTTCCAGCATCTTCTCGAAGTCCCCGCCAACTTCCCGATCAATCGGGATCCGCTCCCGATGGTTTCTTCTCCTCATTCGCGCCCGCCACAGATTGCTCTCCGGCCAATTGTAAGATGAGATTCTGATCAAATTCGGCCGCTGTCCCTCTTCATGATAATAGCGCCACATGATTTTCGGGCTCAGCTGGAGTTTCCGCACCTGACCGATCGAAGTCTGGGTCTCAAACGCCGCTCCGGCATGGTCGGACGATCCCGTAAGACTTTTGACATACAACTGATAGACTTGGATCACCCCCCAGGACATCCCCACCGCCATTAGAATCGAGGCCACATAGGCCATACCCCAAGCTCCCGGTCGCTCCTTGCTCCCTCTGATCCGGAACAAAGCCCACCCCACCAGCAGGATCACGCCAACCGCGTAGCGGATCTCATTTGCCCCGGGATTCACAATGATCCCCACCCCCATTCCTGCGACAATCAGGATCAACAAAAAATAGGGATAGCCGAGTTGCACAAAACGCAACGAGACTGGTCGACCGGCCTTCCTGTCGGCCTTCATTTTGCGCCGCGCAATGAACGAAAACGTGGTCATCGGCACACCCGAATCGGAGGCATATTGCTGCGCCAGTGCCAACGGCAGCATCATAAATGGCAACCACGAGAGAAGATTCAAAAAGTCCGACGCCGCGCGGTCCTCAACCTGAAGGAGCCCCACCGCCGAGAAAATCAGGATCAATACCGAAAGCTGCCAGGATCTCGCAAAGCCCTTCTCACCAAAATTCCATCGCAAGTTCGTCCAATGCCGCCCTTCCATCACAATTGCCGCAATCAAGGCCGGCAGCGGTTGATCATGCATCGCGCCCCAAAAAAGAAAGGCCACCCCCAAAAGCAATCGCGGCGGGGAGGAAAAGATCACGGGTTCTTCATCCTTCATCATCCCTTCAACAAATCCTCCTGTAGGTGTTCCCACCGCAGCCAATGAAGTCCGGCCAACGCCTCCTCGTCCGGCGCCTCCCCTGCTCCGATGACATAAACCCGGATCTCCAGGCCCGATGATCGCAAGCGATTCAGGAAACCCTCCCTCTCCTCACTCCAACCGGAAAGAACCAAAACACACGCCGTCATCTCCGCCGCATATCGCAGCACCAATTCCCGAAGCGAATCGTAACTTCCCCCATCGCTCCCCTCGACCCGGGCCAGGACCTCCATCAAGCCATCCGTTCGTGCCACCCCGCGGCCCGCCGTAAAAACCTCCGGCTCCTCCCGCACAAACATCAGATCCAGAAGACAACTCTCCCTGTCCATCGTCGAAACAAAGGAAGCCGCCACCGAGATCGCCTCTTCCAGCAACTCGGGTCCGCTTTCCTTCAAGCTGGTATCTAAAACCAACCCGTAACGCGGAAAACGCATCTCCTCAAATTCCTTCACGATCGGCTGCCCCGTCCGCGCCCACGCTTTCCAGTGAATCTTTCGCAACGAGTCCCCCGCCCGATACTCCCGCAATCCCATAAACTCCCCGCCTTCCCCGCGGATCGTCGAAGCCGTCTCGCCCCCGACCTTCAATTCCGAACGCCCCCCAAGATCAAGATTTGGGAGCCGGTATCGTTGGGGAATGATCAAGACCTCGTTCTCCTCGTTCAACATCGCCCGACGACGCTGAAAAAGCCCCAAGGGATCCGGCAACTCCGCCCGAAGATCGTTCAGACGCAGCACTCCCCTCCGACGGGGCATCAGCGCCAAAGTCACCTTCGTCATTTCACCTCCCACCAGCTCCAGCGCCCCGGACCTTCCTTGTCCTTTCCACGCACCGCCCCGTTCCGTGAGCCACTTCCACCGGTAAAAGGCGAACGTGCGGTCAAAAATATTTCTCTCCTCCCCGCCCGGTTCCCGCAAATTGGCAAACTCCCACTCTGTCGGCCTGGAATCATCGCCATTCTCCCGCAGGTAGAATTCCCTGACGGGATGCCTCCCCTCGTTCTTCACTGTCACAACATAATTCAATTCCTCACCCACGGCGCCCGTTTGCGGAAGCTCCCTCCACGCCGATAGCCTCGCTTGACGCAGAAACGCCCACAGAAACGCCACGCACAAAATCGAAAAAACCAATAAGGTTAATACCACCACGATACTCTTCCCGAGATTCGCTCCCAGAAGCACGCTGGCCCCGCAACCTCCCATCAACAGCCAGGCTGCCGGCTGCACCCGCCGCCGCACAAAAGCACTTGCCGAACTTCCCTGATGGTAATTCCGGTAGAGCCACCGGTCAAAGGCACGGGTCTGACGAATCTCGCTCAATGTCTAAATAAGAAACCACACCTCACCAAAGGTGGCAATCGCAGACAAAACATGCTTCCTTGTGCGCATGAAATTCCTTCTCTCCCTCGCCGCCCTCCTAATCATGACAGGCTGTAAGTCCGATGAGCCTGCTCCCAAGGAACCCAAACCCGATCCCCTGGTCCAACTTCGGGAACTCAAAGCAGAGCAAGCCAGGCTTCTCAACAAAAAGTTCACCCTCGAAAAACAGCTCAACAAGCTGGTCGTTAACAGCAAAGTCGATTCCAGCGGATCGATGAAAGTCGTCATGGCGGAAAATCAACAAGCTCTCTCCGACCTTCAAAATATCCGCCTCAACCACCCAATCCTCCAAAAACTGAACAAGGATCTCTCTTTCTGGCAGAGCAACCAACGCTCGGCCCGCGCCATCAATCGCGATCAGGAAGTCGAAGATGCCACTCATAAAATCGTCGAGATCAGCGGTAAACTCCGCAATCTCAGCAAGGAACTCCCCGCGATCCGGGAAGCCGAGGACCGGATCGCCCGCTCTGAAAAACAAATTGCCTCTCTTCGCCGCGAACTCGCCGAAAAAACTCCCGAGGGGCAGGCCCTCGTCAAGCAGCTCCAGGAGATTGAGGGAGAACTCGCCGGCAGCCAATAGAACCTCCCGTTTTACTTGCCCACGGGACTGCTCCCGCTACATTCCGGCACGTGAAGTTCTTCGCCCCGCTCCCGCTTGCCATCGCGCTTCTCTTTTTCTTTCTCATCGCCCCGGCAACCGCTGCCAGCAGCATGGAGCCGGCCTATCAAGCCGAGGAATTCGGCCTGAGCAAAGACCAGCAGGCCGTCTTTCCAAAGCCTCTCTCCCTATACTCCGAGGCCGAGGGAGTCGACTGGACAATGTGGGACAAATTAAAATACCGCGCCACCCAGCAAGGCGGTTTTAACATCGTTGCCACCCTCATTTTCATCTGCGCCATCTTCCACACCTTTCTAAGCGGTTATTTCATCGAAATGGCCCACCATCATGAGAAAGAGCACAATGAACGCATTCGGGAAATGGGGCTCACCGCCGCCGCCAAACCTCACGACGACGCCCAGGATGATGTTTCGTTCAAAGCCAACCTCTTCCATTTCCTCGGCGAAGTCGAAGCCGTCTTTGGAATTTGGGTCATTGCACTCGCCATGGCCATCCTTTGGTTCTTCGGCATTCAGGGAGAGGGGCTCGGAACCGGCTTTAGCGAAATCAAGGCCTACATCGGGCACGACGTCAATTTCACCGAGCCGCTCTTCGTCGTCATCATCATGGCCATCGCAGCCACCCGCCCGGTCGTTCGTTTCGCCGAATTCATCGTCGACAAAGTCGCCAAGATCTTCGGCGGCACCCCTGCCTCCTGGTGGTTTTCGGCCCTCACCATCACACCGCTGCTTGGCTCCTTCATCACCGAGCCCGCCGCCATGACCATCGCAGCCTTCCTTCTCTCGAAGAAATTCTACGATCTCAATCCATCCCCGAAATTTGCCTACGCCACCCTCGGCCTCCTCTTCGTAAATATCTCGGTCGGCGGCACCCTGACCCATTTCGCCGCTCCCCCGGTCCTCATGATCGCCGAGAAATGGAGCTTCGGCATGAGCTACATGTTCCTCAACTTCGGCTGGAAGGCGGCCGTCGGAATTCTCATTTCCAATGCCCTCTACTTTTATGCCTTTCGCGCGGAATTTGCCAAACTCGCGCCCACCATCCGCACCGACATGCACGTTCCCTCGAAGTGGAGTGAACGCGAAGACCCGGTCCCGGGATGGATCACCGTCGCCCACCTCCTCTTCCTCGCCTGGACCGTCATCTTTGCCCACGATCCCCCCCTCTTCATCGGCGGATTCCTTTTCTTCCTCGGCTTTACCCAGGCCACCGGGCATCACCAGAATGAAGTCCACATGAAGAGCCCTGTCCTTGTCGGCTTCTTTCTGGCCGGACTCGTCATCCACGGCGGCTGCCAGGGCTGGTGGATCTCCGTTCTTCTCACTTCCATCGACAACGAGTGGGTTCTCATGATCGGCTCCACCCTGCTCACCGCGGTGAATGACAATGCCGCCATTACCTACCTCGCCTCGCAGGCACCCGGACTCGGCATCGGGGCCAAATATGCCATCGTTGCCGGTGCCGTAACCGGCGGTGGCCTCACCGTCATTGCAAACGCCCCCAACCCTGCCGGTCAATCCATCCTGGGACGTTACTTTAAGGGTGGAGTCGCACCTCTCGGACTTCTCAAAGCCGCCGCAATTCCCACCGTCATCGTGGGAGCCTGCTTCATGCTTCTTCCCTCCAGCGGACGCACCGTCGATCCCAAGCCACCCGTAGAGAAAGATCACACCATCGTGCCCGATGGCGAACACATCCACGAAGAAGGAAATCCCTCCAGCGGAGTGCACACTCACAAAACCGCCACCGGCGAAATCACCCACTCCCACCAGTAGTGTTTACCGGACTTGTAGAAGCGACCGGCAGGGTGGTCTCCCTCATCGAAAAAGGTGAGCAAGCCCGCCTCGTTCTGGACATTCCGTTCTCCGGAGAACTCGCCCTCGGAGACTCGGTCGCCATCAATGGTTGCTGCCTCACCGCAGCGGCACTCAATGATCACGTTAGCTTCGACCTTCTTGCCCAGACTCTCAAGGTCACCTCTCTCGGAGAATTGGAAGAAGGCCGTCCCGTCAATCTGGAACGAGCCCTTGCGGTCGGCGATCGCCTTGGCGGGCACTTTGTCCAAGGCCATGTCGATGACACCGGAAAGATCCTCGACCTCTCCCCCATGGGCCAGGACTATCGGTTCGAAGTTGCGCTTCCTCCTCCGGTCCATGCCCTCTGCATCGACAAAGGATCCCTGTGCATCGATGGCATCTCGCTCACCATCGCCGAACTGACCGCTCAATCGGCGGTCTTCTGGATCACTCCCCACACCCTCAAGGTCACCCACCTTGGCGAGGCCCGCGTCGGACAAACCATCAATCTCGAAGCCGACCTCCTCGCCAAATACGTCAAAAAGCTACTCCCTTCGGAGTCGCTTTTGAAAACCTGATCGTTCGCAGAATTTAATCTGCGTCCGTAAGGTAGCGCTCGGCCTCAATCGCCGCGGCACAACCCTGTCCGGCTGCAGTGATCGCCTGGCGATAAACGTGGTCGGCAACATCCCCGGCAGCATAAAGTCCCGGAGTCTTCGTCCCCGTTCCACGAGGTTTTTGCTCAATGTAGCCATTCTCATCGAGATCGACAAGATCACCCACAAACTGGGAATTGGGCACGTGACCGATCGCCACGAAGACACACTTCACTTCCAGTTCCGACTCAACATCGGTCTTAAGATTTTTCAAGGTCACGGCGCGAACTTCGCCCTCGCCGTCAGTGAGATACCCGGCAACTCCCGAATCCCAAACCGGCTCGATTTTTTCGTTCGCGAGAACGCGGTCTGCCATGATCTTGGAAGCACGAAGCTCATCGCGACGATGGATCAAATAAACCTTCGAGGCAAAACGGGTCAGGAAGTTGGCCTCCTCACATGCGGAATCGCCACCCCCCACAACAGCAACAGGAACATCCCGATAAAAAGCGCCATCACAAGTCGCGCACGAGGTCACGCCATGCCCCACCAGCTCCATCTCCCGGTCCAATCCGAGGTAGCGTGGCGCTGCTCCGGTCGCGATGATCACGGTTTTTGATTCAATGGTGCCATTGTCGGTCACGAGAGAGAAGGTCCCATCGTCCTTCCGGGAAATTTCATCCACTTTCTTATACTCCACCTTGGCTCCAAATTTCTCGGCCTGCTTCTGCATCCGACCCATCAATTCCGGCCCCATCACCCCTTCCGGAAATCCCGGAAAGTTTTCCACCTCAGTCGTGGTTGTGAGCTGCCCGCCAAGCTGGGTCCCGGAAAGCACCAGGGGATTCAAATTCGCACGACCGGTGTAGATCGCGGCCGTCCAACCGGCACAGCCGGTTCCAATTATGACAACATTTTCCATAAGTAATTTTGAGAGGGTGTCGCGGGAAAATCATTCCCGAAAAATCATGACCTAGGCAGGAGCTCCCACCACTTCGGGAGGAAGAGTCCCGTCGTCATCGCGCGTTTCTTCTTCGGGTGCTTCCGGAGCTTTCTCCATTTTTAAGTCGTCCGGCACTTCGGGGGGCTCGGGCGGCTTGGGAGGATCTTTCATCTCACCATGCTCCATGATGTCCTTGATGTGCTTTGCGTCGAGAGTCTCGAACTCCAGAAGTGCCTCCGAAATCGTATCGAGGATCCCTCGATTATCTTTCAAAAGTCGCTCGGCCTCCTTGTAGGCACGGTCGATCAAGTCCTTGATCTCATTGTCGATTTTCTGTGCGGTGTCCTCCGAGTAGCCTTTACTCTGACTCATCATATCACGGGCCAGGAAACCACCGCTTCCTCCGCCATCGCCATATTCCACCATTCCGAGGTCTTCGCTCATTCCCCATTCACAAACCATCTTGCGGGCCAGATTGGTCGCCATGCGGATATCTCCCATCGCGCCATTCGTGACGTCACCAAAGATAATCTCCTCGGCCACGCGGCCACCCATCAGCACGATCAGCTGGGAAAGAAGCTCGTTTTTACGATAGTTAAACTTGTCCTCGCTGGGAAGAAACATGGTAGATCCCAGGGAAGGTCCCCGCGGAATAATCGTCACCTTGTGAAGAGGATCGGTGTGATCCAAAATTTCGTTCAGGATGGCATGCCCGGCCTCGTGATAAGCGGTGTTCTTTTTCTCCTTGTCGGAGAGAGCCAAACTCCGGCGCTCACGTCCCCAGCGCACCTTGTCGCGGGCCTCCTCCAGCTCTGCCAGAGTCACCGCCTTGATTCCCCGACGGGCAGCCAAAAGGGCCGCTTCGTTGATCAGGTTTGCCAATTCCGCTCCCGAGAAGCCGGGGGTCCCCCGCGCAATCAGACCAAGATTGGTTCCTGCCGCCAGTTTGATTTTCTTGGCATGAACACCAAGAATCTGCTCACGTCCGTTCACATCAGGAAGGGAAACGGTCACCTGACGGTCAAAACGACCCGGACGGAGAAGGGCGGGATCAAGAACATCCGGGCGGTTTGTCGCGGCGATGATGATCACCCCTTCCTGGGTATCAAATCCATCCATTTCGACCAGAAGGGCGTTCAAAGTCTGCTCGCGCTCGTCGTGGCCTCCACCCATTCCGTGGCCACGATGGCGGCCCACGGCATCGATCTCATCAATAAAGACCAGGCAGGGAGCGTGCTTCTTACCCTGCTCAAACATATCGCGAACCCGGCTTGCACCCACTCCGACAAACATTTCCACAAAGTCCGAGCCACTGATTGAGAAGAACGGCACATCCGCCTCCCCGGCAATTGCCCGGGCCAGAAGGGTTTTACCCGTTCCCGGAGGGCCCACCATGAGCACTCCTTTTGGAATCTTTCCTCCCAAGGCCTGAAACTTTCGAGGATCGCGAAGGAAATCGACGATCTCATAGAGCTCTTCCTTGGCCTCCTGAATTCCAGCCACGTCTTTGAAGGTCACCTTGATCTGATCCATCGTCAGCAACTTGGCCTTCGATTTTCCAAAACTCATCGCGCCCCGTCCGGCCGACTTCATCTGGTGGCGGAAAAGGAAAAAGATCAGGACGATCAAGAGAAGGATCGGCAAAAGGCTCATCATCACCTTCCCAAAAGTGTTGTCGTCGTTCCGGGTTGCAATATTCGAGTCGATCAATGCCGAAAGCTTGCTCAGCGAGCCCTGATTGAGATTCACCACGAAAGGAATCAGCTTATTCTCGGATTTGAGATCCTTCAGTTCCCCGGCATTGTAGGATTCAGGATCTCCCTGGGTGGCATAAATTGTTGCAACGTTGGAGTTCAGCTCCCGATAGATCTTAAACTGCACATCTTCACCCAGCTCCAACTTATTGGCACCAAGGAGCGACTTCAGCTCCGCAAAGGGAATCTCTTTCGCATTCACCCCTTCGGAAGGGATCTCGCTCACCCAATGAAGTTTCTCTCCAAAGGTCTGGTCCAGATCATTACTAATGCTGTCAATGTCAACCTGAACCGAAGACCGCACCTGCGAGGTGTTATTCCAGCTCTTCACCAACTTGATATCCTCGGAAAAATAACCCAGAACCTCTGCCCGGGCTTCTCCCGTATAGGTCACCAGTTCCAGTTTCCCTCCCTTGAAATCATCGGAAGACGTTTGCAGCACCCGTCCCTCAAGGAGAGCTTCGCGAAACTCGGGATACTTGAGGACCTTACGATCACCCGGTCCCACGCTGTTGTAGGCTACAAAAATAATCGCAAAAGCGACGGTGAAGAGAATAATCACCTTCCAGTTAAAGCCTCCCTCGGGCGGGCTTTGTGGAGATTTTTTTGATTTTGGGGACTCTGGTGGCTCTTGCTCGGACATAATACAAACCGGCAGCCCTGGGGCCTTTGTGCCGGCATCGGACGCTAACCCAAGAAAATAGAATGAAAATGCCTTTTTTTCGGGAATTGCGGGAATTCCGACTTACAAAACACCGCTTCCCCTCACCCCGACTCCCGCTTCCACCAATCTATAGGTCAATCACAAGCTCCTCACCCGGGAAGCCACCGCCGATCTCAAAAGCGCTCTCCGCCCGCTTCATCATTGAACGCGATGGTGTTGCAACTGCCACCGTCCCCAAAAAGCCCACCAACAACTTCGGCCGCCCCGTTTTTCAAAAACTCCAATACAGCGACACCCCGGCTCAATCGCTCGCCCAAATGCGCTTCACCGATCCCAAACCCGAAGCAGTCAAGGCGCACAAATACCGCATCATCGCCGTCAACTCTTTCGGGGTGAAATCAAAGTAACCTTTCTTCAAAGTGAGGAAGCTCTTGTAATAGCGGCGACGCCGTCGGCTCCTATGATCTCAGAAAATGAAAACCTGCCCGAGACATCAGATCGACTTATCAACCCGTCAGCTCAACGAGCACGAGACCCACCAATGCCCCGAGTGCGCAGGGCTCTGGGCTCCGGGTCCCGTCATCAACACCCTCCTCGGCCCGGGCCAAAACCTCCCCATAACCAAGTCCCCATAAACCCTCCGCGGCCAAAGTGCCCAGGATGGGTAGCGGCGGCTCTGCGTGAGTTTCGCCCTCAACCAAGCATTCCAGATTCAGCATTCCCTCCTTCTCAATAGTTCATCTCATCCAAAATCTCCGAAGCTTCATTCAATTGCCGCATCAATCCCTGATAGGTCACATAAGAGAACCAGCAGAAGGCCCCGACCAGCACCGACAGCACAATCTTCCATACAAGATTCAGCTTCGGATGCAGCCAGATCGATGGAAGTGCCAGCACCGGAAAGACCAAAAACGTCAACACGATGAAGGACGTCCGCAAGTAGAACGGCAGCGCCTCATCCGCTTTTCCCGGAAGCACCGGCCGCATCGATTCATCCAGAAATTCGTTGCAGTAACGACATTTGATTGCTTCCTCCTGAATTTCCTCCGCGCAATAGGGACATTTTTTCATCTTACTCACCGGAGGACAATCTCGGCTACATTCCCTTGAATGTCCATCCCCGGTCCGGATGCCCTACTGCGCGCCCGCCCAACCCGGCATTCAATATTTGGAATTGGACGTTCGACGTTCAAACCGTCGTATTTCATTTGGGAATCCTTGCGCAATGCCCCCATTCAATGGCCTGCGTCCGATTAGCAGTTGTCATAGGGCCGGGAGGTGCGAAGTTCCAAAATCAATAGCCCACTCATCTGGTTTTCTGCGATTTCGTTCATCCTATTCGGATGCGGGTGCTTCGTCTCACACGCGATGCGTCAGGAATACAAACGCTACGGGCTCTCGGGATTCAGAAGCTTCGTGGGAACCTTGCAGTTATTGGGAGCGATTGGACTCCTGGTTGGTTTTCATACGCCCTGGGTGGGACAAATGGCATCCGGCGGTCTGGCACTCCTGATGCTCTGCGGGGTCGGCGTGCGGATCAAGATCAAGGACAGCGCGCTAATGACCCTGCCGGCATTCGCCTACCTGGTTCTCAACGCCTACCTGGCAATCGCCGTTTATTGATCACCCTCAGAGAACGGCGATCGCGACGCTCATGGCAAGCATCAGGAGCGAGGGAATCGCTCTCTCAAAGGGGTCCTTCACCTTCAAGTGCATCACAAAGGCCCCGATCATGAGCAGGATGAGAAGCGAGGCCGCTGGCACCACCAAGGCGGATTGCCAAATACCCGCAAGCAACGCGAGCGCGATGATCACCTTGAGAGCGCCCACCCCATACATCATGGCGACGGGTAAGCCATAGGCCGCAAACTCCTCGCGCATTGACTTGGCGTCCCCGCCTCGAAAGCGCGTCGGTTTGCCGGCGCGGGCCAGCCAGACATTGAGCAGCCCGAGGGCCACGATCACTTGCAGGGTTTGACGCAGAATTTCCATTGCACGGATCATAGTGCAGAGTCTGCGATCATACAAACAACTCGTTGAAGGACATAAAACCCAACCGTTCCTCCCCCTCCTCTACTTCCCGGGCCCTTTCGAATCGAGTAACTTGAGGAGGCCGGCCAGGGTTTTCAGAGCAAATTTCGCCTTGAGACTTCTTGCCTTCAGGGCCGCCGCATTGATCACGACCGCCGCTTCTCCCGGTCCATGAGAGCGTGCCTGTTCGACCACCTTTTTACGAATCTCAGGAGGCACGTGATCCAAAAGCTTTCGGGAAACCCCTTTCATCCCCGCTCCAATTCCCGCGAACCACTCCTCCGGGGTCTGCTCATCGTGTTCCGCTTCGCGTTTTTCATCGACCGGATCCCCCGCTCTCTCGGGCGGAGACTCGTCAGTCTTCTCGGTGGATTTCTTCTCGGGCATCTGTGCTTTGTGAGTCTGCCTTCGAGGCGTCCGCGATACCACGAAATTGTTTCAGAACAGCTTCGAGAGCTTTTTGTGAAGTGTCGGAACATGAGGGGATCAGGCCAATGCTCCGAGTTTCTTCGGTTCGATCACCCACCTCTCTCCAAAAGCAAAACAAACCACGGGTTTCGCTTGGCAAAAGCTATCGCGGTGTTCTATCTCCGCACACGATGCTCTCACAGGAAATCATGGAATGGCCGCACGAAGTTGAAACTCTGATCGATCAGCTTGAAAGCGAATCAGCCGAACGTGATCTCACCCGCGGGGAACGGGCTCTCATGGATATCTACGAGACCGTTCCCGTCCTTCAAAGCGAAGACTGTCTTCATGAGTTTTGGCAGAGCGGAATGAATCACCAACGCATCATCAACTCCTTCGAACTCATCGGAGCGACCGGCCTCGTCGATCCTCTCAACGCCAGCCGCTGGTGCGAAACCCGCGCCGAGGACCGCGGCGACTACAGCGAAACCGAAGCCGACTATCTCGCCAACATCGAAGAAGAACTCGCCGAAGGGATGGACGAACTCAGCGACCTCGTCCTTGAGTTCATCGAGGAGGAAATGGCATAGGTTCCAGACAGCTCCTCTCTACGGAGCTTGGATGGCATGCCCCTTGGATACGTTGGTCCGGGCACCAAAACCCAAGCCTCCCCTACTCTGGATCATTCCTGGCAACAGGTCCGCGCTCAGGCGCGGGAATCAAGGGCCGGGAGATGACCTCATGAAACTTGCCACTTGCCGTCAGTTGAGGGGGAGCCTCGCTTTTGTGAACCTTCACCCCCGCCAGGCCGTTTTTTGTAAACACCTCACCGACTGACCGGATGACCTGCTCAAAAACCAGATCCGGGTTCTCGTCTGTCAAAAGCTCGGCCCGGACTTCAAAAACATCTTCTGCAGTTTGAATCATTTGCACTCTCCGGGCACCTTCATGCTCCAAATCAAAAGCCAGAGGTGACAGGGTGACCTCTCCCACCCGCACGAGGGTTGCCTGCCTCCCCTCAACCTCAAAACTTCGGAAGGGGGAACCGCATGGGCAGGGATCAGGATAAAACCGCAGGCGGTCACCGAGTTCATAGCGGATCAAAGGCTGGGCCTCATTGGCGAGGACCGTGAGCAGCGCCGTTGCCGATAAGGTCCCGTCGGCGACGGGTTGGTGGTTTTCATCCACCGCTTCCAGGATGACCCAGTCTTCAGGAACATGTTGGCGGCCGCAATCACACTCAAAGGCCATGAAGAGGCATTCCGTACAACCGTAGCCGTCAAGGATCTCGAACTGAAGCGACGGGAACGCTTTCCGGGCGCGCTCACGAAGCTCCGGAGTGAATGTTTCCCCGGCGACCTTGATGACGTCCGGTGTAATGTGCAAACGACCCAGCTCTTGCTCTCTCGTCAAAATCGCCAGCATGCTGGGATAAGTGACGATGGATGCCATCGCTGTGATCTCATTGAGTTGTTTGACCGTTTGCTCGATCGCCTGTTCCGCCGGGATGAATTGAAACGTTCTCTTCAGGGGGATCTTCAGATTTTGTCTGAGCAGGTCAAAACCGGCACCGACAAAATGACCGTTGCCACCGGTGAGGACGACGTTCGTCCCCGACCTCTCGATTTCTTTTGCCAAGCGAAAGTGCCTCCGCGACATCCGGGCCAAAGTCAGTCCGAAGATAGACTCGATCATCGAGGCCGAAGCGACGATCACCGCAGGTTCTCCCGAGGTCCCGGAGGTACGAAAGACCGCGTAATCACCAATCGGCACCCCGAGGTTCTCCATGCTCTCCATATGGCGCCTCGCCCGGGCAAGGGTCAACGACCGGTCCGTCAGCCAACGGTCAAAGTCAGCCATGAGCTCAATCTTTGAGGTCACCGGAAGATCACTCAGCTTGATGACTTCGCTGTCAGGCAAATCACGGTAGAGCTCCTTGAAATACGGAGACTTTTCACGGACCACTTTCACCAAATAGCGCAGGTTTTTCAGCTGCTTGGCTGCAATTCTCTTGCGGCCTCCCCAAGCCGTCCAAATGCCGCCAAGGTAATACCCAAGTGTTCTGACCACGCTAAATTTCATTTCAATAAAGTAGTCGTTGACCCTAGCTTGGCATCGCGGGTGGCCGCAAGGGGGAAGTCATCCCAAGGAGAGTTTCAAAAGAGACAAATGCCGGAGTGATTTGTTGAAATAGCAAGGCTCGACGAGGGAGTGGCACGGGTGCCACGACTGAGGAAAAACGCCGCTATTTCGGCAAAGCGCCCGGAACCTTCTCCAACCGCGAAGCGTACCATCCAAAACTCAAAAATATCTCATTTGTCTCTTTTGGAACCCGGAATGGTATCAGCTCTATTGGCCCATCGACTGACCCCATTCCCCCACATTTGAGGTGTTGATGAGGAACCGATTACGGCCCGGTCACGCTAACTCGGCCGAATTGGTGGTCGTTGGTCACCCCCGGCCCTGTGCTTCGGAATGTGACCCGGCCAATCCCGGCATCCACCGGGATGACGCTGATGAGCACCGTTTGCGCGGGTCCAGAGTTCCAGGTCTGCAGGTCGCTGGACACTTCATGCGTGAAGGTCAGCGCCGGGTCATTGCTGCGTTGCCAGTAGGTCAACTCGATGATGACCTCTCCTCCCGGCCCGGTCGTGACCCGGCCAGCAACATGCAGATTGGCATCGGTGGGGTCGAGTGGCTCTCCTCCCAGCGCATACTCTTTCCTGTTACTGTTGCCGTCCCCGTCGGGATCAGCATCGTTGCCCCAGATGGTCGCTTCCTTGGCGGGGTCGTCAAGATCCATCGCCGTGAAGTGCTGGCCACGCCAAATTTCGAGAGGGGTCGGCGGCGAATTCAAGACCGGGAATGTCACGGGATCCGAAAATAGTTCGAGGCCATCGAGTTTGGTGAGGCGGGCCCGGAGCGTGTGCAGTCCGTCCGCGACCGTGGTCGTGTCCCAACTCAGTGAGAAGGGCGCTTCTTCGCTGTTGTCGAATTCCTCCCCATCGAGGAAGTAGGTGACGTGCTCGATCGCCTCTGGCGGATCGGTGACGGTGACCTCAAGCGTGATTGTTCCGCTCACCGTAGCGCCGTTCGTGGGATGGGTGAGGGCGACATCGGTCGGAGCATGCGAGGTGATCAAGACCAGTTGGGCCTGACTGGCTGCGGCGCAGTGGTTGTTGTCGAGGACATGGAGGATGACGGGATACGTTCCATTTGACGCGTAGGTGTGGCTGGGATTCTCTTGGTCCGAAAAGTTTCCGTCGCCGAAATCCCAAAACCTCTCGGTCACCGTGCCGTCCGTATCGCTGCTCGCATCGGTGAAGCTCACCCCGGGGTCGGCGGAAACCAAGGTGAAGGCTGCGGTCGGAGGGCTGTTTGCCCCGCATCCTTCATCCGTCATCGCGAAGGTGAAATCGTCCGCCCAGATGAACTTCTGATCCTCTTTCTTGCCTTCCATTTCGCGAAACTCAAAAGCGTTGAATCCGTCAGTATCGATCACGCCGAAAAACTTGGCCGCGCTCGTGAGTCTTTCGTCGTTGAGACCGGCGGACAGGGACGACCCGTCCAGGAAGACTGCGAGTTTCGACCCATGGAATCCCCGGATCCAGCCGCCCACCCCGAAGATGGAGCCCCCGACCGGGAGACGGCCGATGAAGCCATCGCCACATTCGCCCGGCACCGTGCAGGGATCCGGGCTGGCGTAGTTGCCATGCGGCAAAGCGAAGAATCCGTAATTCCCGGTTCGTACCGCCCCCGATCCTGTCGTGATCCGATTGCCCGGACTTGCCGGGAAATTGTGCGTCCATGTCACCCCCTGGCTGGTCACGCCGGGCGCGGTCATTTGTCCATCCACGATGGTGGTGCGCACCGCTCCCCATGCCGCGTCATCCTCGAAGCCCTCCCGCACCATCGCATACCCCAGTTGCAAGAGCGCAACCCGGTAAGCAGTCTCGTCGTCGTAGGTCTTGACCTCCGCCGTCAAAATGGAGGGAGAACACAGAGTCAATCCCGCGGCAATTACTGCGGGGCCGAGACTCATGCAAAAGTCTGGGAATGCTGTGCTCATGCGGGGGCGAATACCGTAAAGATAGCAGATTCACCCTGAGATGCGATCACGAAGAGGGAACAAAAGAGACTTCGATTTCCGCAGGGATTTCGAGGATTGCAGGCCATGATTTTTGCGGACCTTGAACCGGAAGCCACCGCATCGAAGAGCTTTGGGATCAACCTCACCTGGACCAGGTCGTTCCAACCAGGGGAGCCAAATTTCCAAAAAAAAAGATCCCCCACCCGATGACCCCACCCCGATCTCCACAAGGATGCAATGGCGGCCATTACCCCACGCGAAAGGTTCAGCCAGGTTTCCGGCAACCCGCCCGGGATCTCGAGGCGGTGTAAAATTTCCACTCATTTTTGAATCTATTTCCCAAAACCGGGCGAAGATTCCAAGATGACAAGCCACTTCCGACTCCTCTCTCTCCTGGGCCTTTGCCTTTTCACGACCCCTTCCGCTCTTGCGAATCCCGACGTCGGTGATCAGGCCTCCCTCATCCTCCATGATTTCGAAAATGCCGCGGAGGCCGGCCAACAATGGAAAGCCGTCAATGACAATGTGATGGGCGGACGCTCCAAGGGCGGACCAAGCTTCGGGAAGGGATTACTGACCTTCTCAGGGAGCACCAACACCAATGGCGGCGGCTTTTCATCCATCCGCACCAATCCAGCCCCGGTCAATCTCAGCGGCTACGCCGGCATCCTGATCCGCCTCAAGAGCGATGGTCGTTCCTACACCACCTCGATCCGGACCAACGTGAGCCGGGGATCATGGAAAACCCCCTTCCGCGCATCCTTCGTCGCGCCCGCGAACGAGTGGGCGACCGTCTTCATCCCCTTCCAGGATTTTAAGGCCAGCATGTTTGGCAACCGCATAAAACGGGACGCTCCCAAACTTGAGGTGAGCCAATTTGAATCGATCGGGTTCCACCTCTACGATAAAAAAGACGGCCCCTTCAAACTCGAGGTCGACTGGATCAAGGTGGTCAAACAGGCCCCGAAAAAGTAAGCGCGAAAAAGGTCCCCGTCGCCGGGGCCCTCACAAGTTTAGCCCCAGACAGTTTTCCTGGTTGCACGTTCAAGATTCAAAATTGGACGTTCGGTGTTCAACGTTCGCGCCAGCGATCGTATTTACCCTTTTCCTTTTCCTCATACATGCCGTCCATGCTGATGGCATCGGGTCGGTAGGTCCCTTCCTTCGTCTGATCCAGAGCGAGGTTCCAGCGTCCCCCCACTTTCATCGTCGCGGGCGCCCGGTAGTAAGCACCCGCGCCAATCCGCTCCTCCCCATTCTTCTTGTCCTTCTCCAGCAGCCGCCGATCCTTTTCTTCCCGCGCGAGATCCTGCCGATAGACGATGGTGATGAGATCTCCGACCTTCAGACCGGTGCCGGTCCGCTTGATCTTTAGAACCTTGGCCTTCACCGTCACGTCATAGCCGTTTCCTTTTTTAAGTTTGATCCGCTCACTGGTGACCACTTTCACCAGAACGGCATCCTTCGAATTGGATAAGCGGGCCGCTTCGGCGGACCGGGTTCCCAGGCCCAGAGTCAGGAGAACCACTCCCAAAATCAGGGAGAGGCCTGGAATCGCAGGGAAAGCACGGGTGGAGTTTCGGTGATTCTTCATAGTCTGCTCCTTTTTGACACAGCCCCCATCGTTTGGGCAGTTAAAAGCCGGATAAAGATCTGCTACATGGTTTAGGAGTCTCGATACTTCTTGAAGTTCTCCGCCTGCTCGAAGATCTCCTTATACACTTCGTCCCGATCGACCGGCGGATACCCGTTCTCGGCGAGTAGGATGATGAGATCCACTTTCAACTCGGCCTTGATGTCGGCGCGTTGGCTCCAGTCGGTGTATTTGGCTTTGTCGTCGACCACCGCTTTAAGGTTCTTGCCAATATTCTGTCGGAGTCCAGACGCGGCCCGACACTTCCTGCGTAAAGAGTGGAAAAACAAAGCGCGCGAGACTGGTGGTGACGTCTACCAATTTGACCGCTGGCAGCTTTCCTTTGCGGAGAAACGCAGCCCACTGACGAATCTTCTCCTCGTCGGAGCTGAATTCTGACGTGAGGGCAACGGGAGTTTCTTCGGGAATTGGCGTCGCGCGTCGGGCAAAAGTATTGGTGACGGCTTCCGTGAGAACCTTTCCGTTGAAGCTCAGGTGAGACTGCAGCCAGTTCAGATCGTAAAAATCCTTCATGCGGCTGTTGTTGATCCCGAGGGAGACAGCGGCTTCCAGCTTTTCGGCAATGACCGTTTCCAGAGGATAGGTGGCGAGTGGAACTTCGGAATAGTCGAGAGGGCTCGACCATTTTTGAAAACGGACTTCAGGAGTGATGACATCACCGAAGCCGATATCGAATTGCAGAGGGATTCTGGTGGTGCCCAGTCGACAGGTGATCAGCACTTGGACCCCGCCGTAGCGGTTATCATCGCGGATCGCTGTTGCGCGGATGTTCTCCCACGTGAGAGCGTCTTCTTCCGGGGGAGGGAGCTGACAGATGGTGGAGAAAATTTCCTGCAGTGCTTCCGGCTGATACTCGCCAAAGCTCAGAAAATCAGCATCTCTTGTCGGGCGATGTCCTTCTTCTTGTAGAAAACGAAAGAGTTGCGCCCCTTTGAGAATGAACCGCTCCGCATAGTCGCTTCTCTCCAGTCGGGCGAGAAAGCGACTCAGCGCGAACTGCTCCAGCAAGGAGGCATAGGCAATGCCCTTCTGGCGTGCCTGATTCTTGAGGCGGTCCTGGAGTGAGGCGACGAGGTTCATTTCTTAGACAAGGGCATCGAGGTAAGGGCGGATCACGCTCGCGACTCGCTGGGCTTTTGCGTAGTCCATGATCTCGGTGGGTTTCACGTCGTTCCTGAGAATGTCCTTGAGCGCTTCGAGACAGACATCGAGACCGATCCGACTGCGGTATTTGAAACAATCGACTACGGTGCGAGCGGGATTGGTGATCTGAGTGGGAATGTCATTGAGGAGGTGGGTGACGACGCCTTTCGAAAAGGAACTGGCCATCTTACTCCGGATGACTTCCAGCTGAGGGTAGTCGATCTTTGGCGTGACCGCGTTCTGCTTGAGGAGAATCCAAACGGCGTGGGGCTGCTGGGTTCCAATCTGGTGAAACTGCAGTGCGGAGAGAAGGGTGATGACCGCTTTGGGGACCCGGGCAGCCACTTCCGAAAGACTCAGGTTCTCATCCAGTTCAGCTTCAGGGTGATGGTAGACCCCACGAGAGAGACGAATCAGCTCCCCAGCCTTTACCGCCTGCGAGATCACGGTACTACTGATCCCGGCTTCACGCAGCCCTTCCTCACGCAGGAGACGGGACTCCCGCGCAAGTCGTTGCAGTTGGGATCGCTGATTTTCCATATTCCAGTAACTTGACTCTAAGTTACTTGTTTTTGGAACTATCTGCAAGCTCGGAGTTTGCCGTGAACTTGTAAGGATGGCTTACAAGTTGCCGCTCACCCTCAACCGGCACATGCGAATAATTCACCCTGCCTGATACTTCTTAAAATTCTCCGCCTGCTCGAAGATCTCCTTATACACCTCATCGCGATCCACGGGAGGATAGCCGTTCTCGGCGAGGAGGAGGATCAGCTCGACTTTGAGCCCGGCTTTGATGTCATCTCGTTGGCTCCAGTCGGTGTATTTGGCCTTGTCGTCGACCACGGTCTTCACTTCCTTGGCGAGTTTGATCAGCTTGTCCTCGGGGTAGTCGAAGTCGTATTTGTGGGCGAGGGCTTTGAGAATGTCGTAGAAGGACTTCTCTTCCAGATCGATCCCCATCTCGCCGAAGGATTCCTTCTCCTTCTGGAGCGCGTGGATGAGCTCGATCATCTCATCGGAGAATCCCTCCAGCACTTCACTGCGCAGCACGTCCTTCTCGTCGCGCTCGTTGTATTTGTTCACGAGCGCCTGGAACTGCTTGGTGAAGTCCACGCCCTTGATCTTGTTGATCTTCTTGAAGTCCTCGATGGCGCGTTTGAGCAGTTGCTGGAGCAGCTTGATCTTGGTGTTGGGCAGTTTGACCTTCTCGATCTTGGCGAGGTAGTCGTCGCCGAAGATGTCGATCTCCGACGCACCGTCTTCGCCGAGTTTGAAGATCTCCTCGATCCCGTCGCTCTGCAGGGCCTCTGAGATCATCTCGCGCAC
>CALFSW010000147.1 GCA_937916505.1 uncultured Verrucomicrobiales bacterium
AAAAACGTGAAGCCGGAGATCTCATCCCTGCCTAAAGTTGGTGCCATTCCGGTCTGCGGGACTTGCGCCGCGATAATTGCTTCCTCGGCATCGGGAGTGCCCGGGACGGAGGCGAGGACGTGCGCCTTCTCGTGGTCCTCGGGAATCTTGGAGAACTCGTCCGGGATGCTGTCCATCGCGGATTGCCAGGGCCCCTTGGGGTCCTTCGCACTGAACCAGCGGCCCGCGGTGAGAAGGTAATAAGACCCGTCAACCATGAAGACATCGCTCTCGGAATTGGCGAGATAGAGGATCTTGGTGCCGGAAATGGGACCAATCTCCGCTGTTCCGTCGGTGAGGATGAGCTCTGCGGGGCGATCGCTCACAAAGACCTTGGGCGCTTTGCCCGCTTTGGCGGGAACCGCCGCCAGCACGTCCTTCCAGTCGTCGGTCTTGGGCAGTTTGCCGATGGCCTCGGGCAACTTGGTGGCAGCCGCCCACGGGCCCTTCATGACATCCTTGGTGGAGAGCCAACTCTCGCCCGCCAGCAAATAGTAGGTCGAACTGGTGGGATCGAGGACAAGGTCCCAGTTCGTGTTGGCACAAAAGAAGAGACTGCTGCCATCAATTTTCTCAAACTTCGCCGGGCCGAGGAAGATGACCAGGATCGACGGTTCACTGCTGAAGAAGATGGGTGGCGGGTCGACGCTGATCCCCTTCACGTTGTTCTGCTGTTCGTAGCGATCGGCATTGGCGAGGACCCGGTCGAGATTCATCGTCATCGGGCGGGTCGGGTTCATGACGCTCTCCACCGCCTTCTTGTACCTTGCGGCGGTCACCTCATCCTTGGCGTTTGGAAAGTTGAGGCTCGTGATCTTGCGCTCCCCCAGGAAGACCACACGCTCTTCCTTGTCGACGGTGGTGGTGGCCTCCACCGTGAGGGCCCCGTAGGTCACCTCGTCGTCCTTACCACCCTTCGGTTTCACTGCCACCGCAGCACGCAGGAGGATCTGCCGGTAGGCTTTCCATTCGTGAACCTGGGGTTGGTGAATGGCCACTTCGAATCCGTCGGAAGTTTCAAAGCTTTGCGGCCAGTCGAGATCGTCGAAGTCGCTCGAGGCGGTGGCTTTTTCAGGATCCTGGGCGTGGCCCGGAAGAGCCAGAAGAAACGCGGCGAAGAGTCCACCGCGAAGGAGGGGTTTTATAAATATTTTCATCTAAAAAGGATAGAGCGTGATTGGGGATTAAGTGGGTGGTCAGTTTTATTCTCGTACGATCTTTACGATGCGATCCGGCCTAGAACAGGAGGGTTGCCCCTAAACGCAGACCCCAGTCCGGCCCGTTGTCCGGTGCCTCGGCATACCAGCGAACCCCAAACTGGAACTGCACCGGCTGACTTCCGAACTTCACCAACTTGCTCACGGTTGCGTTGATCGGAACCGTCCACTGCTCCGCATTCCAGTTATAACTCGACTCGGTATTGATTCCAAAGGACGTGCTGTTCTTGGTGGTGTAGCTCAGGAAAGGCTGGATGAAGGTGTTATTGACATCGTCTCGTCCATCATCACCGGCGAAGGACCAGAGATGGTTGGCGAGGACGCCGTAGGTCCAACCGTTGGATTGCTTCAGCGCGATCACAGACGGACCCGCCGCCCACTTCTCGGAACCCAGCAGTTCGTCGGTGGCGGTCGGAAACGAAAGAGCCGGCCCCACCCCCCAGATCAGCCCATTCGAAGTTGGTTTTTTGGGCGAGAAGAAGAAACTCATTTGAGTGTCGCCCAAACCGGTCTGCGAACCGCTTGGGAGCGCCGTCGTTCCGGCCACGTCTTCTTGATAAATCATGGGAAGAATGGTCCGCCAGATCAGGTTCCAGTCCTCGTTGAGATCAATCGGCACCACCGGTTGTATGGTCATCTTCCACTGGAAGCCGTCACCCTCCGGCCCCGCCCCGAAGTCAAAGTTGTTCTGGAATGGAACGCTGATCAGCGAGGCGATCGGGTTTTGCATCTTCTTGGCAAGATCCTCGGATTCGCTCGTCGTCGCGCCAGCCGCAGCCGCGCCGCCGTCATCAGCGATCATCGCTCCTCCACCGGGGAGGTTGTTTTCGCCACCCAGGGCAGGATTGGCAATGAGCACTGCTGCCAGCGCAGCGGTGTTAAATGTTTTGGTCTTAATGATCATGATTCGGTTCTTAATTCGAAAGAAATTATATCGTGAACTTCTCCAGTCCACATCATCCCTAAGTGGGCAAAAACGGGGTATACCATGGCAAATATGCGGCTGTGGGACTCCAATTGGCCCGACCCCGGCGCGGAAAGCCCCGGCGCACCCCGGACAAAAGTGAAGGCCCGGGAGGCAAGGGCGAACAGTGTCTTGAGGATTGATTTCATATTGGTTGGGTGCAATCGTTGTCAGCCGCTGACCTTGGCTTCATTCTTCATGAGATGGGCCGATCATCGTGGCGGGGTGCGGCATAAGAGAGATTCCCTCTTCCGCGAATCGCTCTGCCATCTCGAAATAGAGCCGTTCACCGAACTCGAGGAAGGCCCAGTAATCGGAGGAATGGTACCAGTAGATGACGGAAATCCCGATCCCCACCAACTTGACATCGCGCAGGAAGACGCGGGGCGGGAAGTCTTCGTTCATGGCCTCGTGGTCCTTCACGATGCCGCGCAGGATCTCGACAGCCAGCCGGGTCTTCTCCGGAGCTGTGTCAGCGGGCAACTCTACGGTAAACGCGTTGCGGATGTGTGGGCGGCGGCCGATGTTCTCAATCGACGCGCGGGCCATTTCTTCGTTGGGAATCGACGCTTCGTGACCGTTCAGCAAACGAATCTTGGTGGAACGCAGGCCGATTTCGTCCACCACTCCGTCGAATCCCTTCGCCACGATCCGTTCGCCAACCCGGTAGGGCTTGTCGAGCATGATCATCATGCTTCCGAGGATGCTCTTCAGGGTATCCTGCGCTGCCAAGGCAATCGCGAGGCCGCCGACGCCGGCACCGGTCAGGAGCGTCGTGAGTGGGATACCGAGGTGCCGCCCCCCTTCCAGAAGTGCGATGAAGGCGGCAATCATGCTCAACACCCGACAGATCAGCCGGGTCAGTTGCGCGTCCAATCCGCCCGGAGCAACCCACGGCGTAGCGATGATCGCCTCCGCAAGACGGTTCCCCAAGCTCATCAGGAAGACGACCAGCCCGATCAGGAACACAACCTGGAGTGCGACAGAGATCCAAACCACCAGCAAGCCGTAGATCTGTAACTGCGAGATCAAGAAGTAACGGGCCGCCAGGGGAACCAGCATGGCGGTGATCGGGAAGATCAGCGTGACCAGGTAGCGAAGAAGATCGGACTGTGCCTTCTTGGCGCGACGGCGGCCGATGAAATAGAGCAAAAGCATCAGAATCGCGGCCGCCAACAGGGTGACAAGAATACCCATCCACTGCCAAACGGCCTGCCCCATCCAACGCTCCCGCAAACCGGTCGGAAGACTCTGAATCCACCCGCGTGGAATCATCCATCCCGGCTCCGACATGAACATCAGGTAGAAGTCCGGTGTCACCGTCTCGCGCGTGACGTAGGGTCGGTTCTTGATTCGCTCATGGAACTCAGGAACCCGCTCCACCGTATCCGCGCTGAAGAGGAACTCGCCTTCCCGCGGACCTTCCTTGATCCTGACGAGGGTGATCTCGGTATGCGGAATGGACCACTTGTTGAGTTGCGGTTCGGCATCAAGATCCGGCCATTCGGATTCGGGCGGCAGCTCGACCCGGTCGAGTGTCTCCTTCAAGAGAACGCCCGACTCCTTGGCGACACTGCGTCGCACCGCCGGGGGCACTTCGCTCAGGTCGAGGCAACGGAGGGCCTGGTTGGCAAGGGCAACCCGCTCCTCCCGCGTCTCCGCGGAACGGCCCTCCTTCCGGCTCACCAAATACACCTCGTGCATCGAGGTGAGAAAGCTCCGGAGGGTGGCGCCGGGGCTGGAGGTGTCGGCAGGCTCGAGGGGCCGCTCGGCTTCTGCCGAGACGGCCTGGCCAGCAAGCAGGAAGCACCCAAGCACCCCGAGCAGTATTCGGTAGTGCGCGATCGCCACGGCTCTACCCATGGTATTTCCGTTCTGCAAATTCATCTTCTTAATCATCCAGATTAATCTCAGAACTTACCCTTCTTTCGTAGGGGGTCACGGCCCAGGAAGCGTCTACCAGGCACATCCTTCGCAGTGAGGGTGTCGGGGGTGTCTTCCCATTGTTCTTTTCGGGGGTCACGTTCACGTAGATGGCTTTAGTTCAGGGAGGCACGGCGCCCCAAGGGGATGGAGCGCCGCGCCGAGACCACCGATCCTGTGTCAGATCATTTGATCTCTTCGAATTCGCCGGGCTGCCAAGTCTTATCGAACCAAGGGTCGAGCGGCCCGTAGAGGCGGAGGAGGACAAACCAGCCCTTGCCGGGAACGGTCTGAATCCAGTTGGATTCCTGACCTTTGGGGGCTTTGGGGCCGAAATAAAGATCGACAGAACCATCCTTGTTCTCGACCAGTCCGCCCTTCTTGTTGTTTTTGCTCGGGTAGTCCTGGCTGGTCTGCAGTTCAGAGCGGGTCTGCGGATCATAAACCACCACCGACCAGAAATCCTTGGCAGGGACGTTGGCCGGGATGTTCAGCTTGTAGTTCTTGGCTCCGTCGAGGTAGTTGCCGTCCTTGTCGGTGGCGTTGAAGCCATACTGCGAGCCCTTTCCAATCATCTTGACCGCCATGGCGGGGGTATTGACGGTGGCGGAGTAGAAGAAGAGAGTGCGGGCGTCCTGCCAGCGTCCTCCTTCTCCCTTATCTTTGAGCCACTCGTGACTCCCGCCCACGAACGCGGTGTACCAGCCGCTGTTCTCGTAAAAATACGCGCCTTCGAGGCGGGGGCGCAGCCAAGTGGCTCGCGCGGTGGCATTCCCGACCGCAATGGCATCCTGCAAGATCGCTTTCATGCGCTTGTCGGGCGCGAAGGGCTTGCCTTTCTGAATTCCAATCGAGGCGAAGAGACCAAGCAACTCCGGATCCAGCATGGAAACGGGCTCACGCTCGAGGACGGTGTGCAACTCCTCGTAGAACTCGTAGGTATTGGCGTGGATCGTGTTGAAGGCCTTGTTCGACCCATTGATGAAACCCATCGCGGGCGGATTCTTAGCCTTCGAGAGCGGGTAGACTTTGAGCCCACTCTTGAACATCGCAGTGGCGGCGTCCGGCTTTCCATCGACCAGAAATCCCCGCAGGATCAGCCAGTTGACGTAACTGGTGGACTTCGAGACGTATACTTTCTCTTTCTTTCCGCCGATTACGATCTCGACTTCCATGCCCCCTTCCGGCGGATCGAGCGCGCCTTCATGATCGGGGGGAAGAATCAGGTATTTTCCACCCACGCCTTTGTCGGGTCCGGGAATGCCCATGTCGGTGACAAAGCGGAAGAAGGCGTCGTTGACGGTGCCGGGTCCGCACTTGGGAGGAATCTCGACAATCGTCGGCCCGTCCTTCTTGAGATCGAGAATGACCGAGGCATAGACCGTGTCGGTGTTACCGGTGAGGAAGAGCGGATCCGAATCCATCAAATTCTCAAAGATCAGGCATTGATTGGAGCTCTCGGCACCCAATTCCACCATCCCAAGGCGAATTCCCTCGATCGAGGTTGCCGGAATCCCGTTGAGGAAGGCCTCCACTCCGCGCATGAAGTCCAAGTTGTTGTACAACTTCTCGACGGTGGCAGCATCCGGCATCCCATCGAAGAACTTCAGGGTTCCAAGGCGGGTCTCAACCTCGTCCGGGGTCAAGATTTTCTCTGGAATCTTGTTGTTGAAGCCGGGTGTCTTTTGCGCGAGACCTGCCACGCTGGCACCCAGCAGCAAGAGGCTTGACAGTAACAGCGTGTGTGGAATCTGTGTCTTGTTTTTCATTCTGTTCTTTCCTTTGATATTGAGTGTTTTCAGGGGGATGACTGGTGGAGCACCCCATCCGGGGCATCGGCCGAAACGCGCTCCACCGCCTCGACCGGGAGGTGCAGTTCGTGGAGGGTGTTCAGCACTCCCATCAAAGCGCTCTGATCGGCCAGCTCGCCTTCCAACACCGTGGTGTTCCTGACACCGACCTGCCCGCGGGAAGTGATGGCCAGTCCCCCGAGTCGATCGGACCAACTCGGATCGAGAGATCCTTCGACCTGAATGCGGTAAGCTCCTCGCGAGGGTTCAGATGCTTTGGTTTTGGACATGATTGCGATCAAAAAGAGATTCGCTGCAAGGGAATCTGTAGCCTAACGATGCGATTGATAGCCTGTCGCGCATTTCTGCGCATCCCCCGTAAGGGGTAATAAACGGGGTATTTCGCTTGAGGATCGGGGATCGGCGATGGGGAGAAGCCACGAAGAGCATTGAAGAGCAGGCCCGGAGTTACCGGTCAGCGGCGTCACCTCGTTGAAGGCTTCCATTTCCGCGACAGAGATGCCCCGCCCCCTTAAAGGATCCCCAAGGCGGTTGCCTGCTCGACCGCCGCCCGCCGATCTCTCACGTCGAGCTTCTGGTAGATGTGCTTCAGGTGAGCCTTCACGGTCTCCGGCGAGATCGAGAGGCGGCTCGCGATCTCCTTGTTGTAGAGTCGCTGACCGATGAGTTCGAGGACATCGAGCTCGCGGTTGGTGAGGGGCTCGATCAAGGCCTGTGCGGGAAGGCTGTTCGCGGGCGCCTTTTGAGCCGGAGCGGCGGGCTGGTTTCCCCCGCGATCTTCACGTTCAAGCAATCGATTCCGAAGCTCCCGGCGGAACGGGGAATGGTCGCTCCCGACGGCATCCATCAGTGCCATCACTGCCGGCCCGACTTCCAGGAACGGCCTGATCCACCAGCCAGGCGCGGCAAGCCGCAAGGCATCCTCAAAGGTTTCTTTCGCCTTGCCGCACTCCCCCATGTGGTCGAAGGCCCAGGCCTGCAAAACCATCACGTCAATCAGTTGAAAGGTATTGTGAAGGTTCTCCAATCCCTTGCGAAGATCCGCGAGGGTCTTCGCTGCTGCGGCCACATCCTCTTTGGCTCCGCCGGCAAGCGACACCCGGCAGCGCGTCACGCAGGGGAGCTCCCAGAAGAAGGCCATGGCGGCGGGGTCAGATGATTCCGGCTGCGGAGGGAGGAGGCGAACGGCCTTGCCCTGCTCGCCACGATAAAGGGCGATCCGTGCCCGGCAGGAGTCGGCGAGTGCAAGACCCGCAGGATCATCGCCTTCCCTCGCGAATTCCTGGAGCAGGTCGGTCGCGGCGTAGGCCTCGCCCTGACACCCCATCATTTCACAAGTGAGCGCCAGCCACCCCAACCCGGCTCGAGCGGCGTGGCTGTTAAAAATATACCGCCTATCCGCAATCTCCCGCAACTGGATCCGTGCTTCTTCAAAGTCGTGGCTTTGAAAACAGGCGACCCCGCGGACGTAGGACGTCCAGACGAGGGTATGCGGCAGCAAACTCTTCTCCGCCGCATCCCTGATCCGCAGTGCGACCTGCGTCGCCGCCGCGGACTGACAGGCCAGCAAGTGAATGAAACCGATCGTCGCAAGCCGGCGCGTGACCATCATGGCATGGGACTCCGAATTCTCCCGAAGGGACCTCTCCAACTCTGTCACCGCCTCGTCGCCCCGGCCGCTCATTTGCTGTCCCAAGCCCCAGTAGACCTCCAGGTCGGACCGCACAAAGACGAATCCCGGAGGAAGCTGCCGGTCCGCTTTCCCGACAAACTCAAGAACGCCCTCCGCGTCCCCCTGCCAGAAGCGGAGGACCGCCTTGTGGAAACTAATTTCCCCCATCAATCCCTCGCTTTCATCCGTCTGCGCATCGATGAGACACGATTCGGCCTGCTCGATGAGGATCGCGATCTCGGACAAGCGGATCTGGTTGTAACGGATCCACGCCCGCGCCAGAAGGATCCCGGCCCGGCCCTCCTTCGCTTCCAGGGGAATCTTGCGCAGCCAGTTCCTGACCACAAACCAGCGGTCGGCATTGAACTCGGCAGCCCGGTGCCTCTCCACCAGCTCCGCAGCGCGCACCGGATCTTCGGCCGCCAGGGCGTGATCAATCGCTTCCCCAATCGAACCAAGACTCTCGAACCAGTTGCTGGCCCGGGCGTGGAGGGTCGCCACCCCGGCTTCACCAACCTCGCGTTTAAGTTGGGAGCGCAGCAGGTCCTGAAAAAGATGATGGTAGCGAAACCATTTGCCCTTGGCATCAAGCGGCACGGTAAAGATCCCGGTTTGGGCCAGATTGCCCACCATCACCTCTCCGGCCAGCGGACATTCTTCGCAGCTCTCGCAAACTCCCTCACAAAACGACCCCGAGAAACGGTCCACCATGGACATCTTCAGGAGGCAACTTCGTAACTCCGGAGGCTGATGGGCGAGAACCTCCACGAGCAGGTAGTCGCGGATGTCCAGAGTCGTTCCCTCAAGGTTTAAGAGGAACTCCTCGGGTTCGGTCCGGTGCCGCAGCGCCAACGCCACCAATTGCAGACCCGCCACCCAGCCTTCGCTGAGCTCCATCAAGCGGTTCATTGCCACGGTGGCGAGAGTCATGCCGAGCAGGTTTCCCATCAACGTCGCGGCCTCCCCTCTGGAGAATTGTAGGTCGACGAAGCGAATTTCGACCAAGCGGTTGTTGGCCCGCAACGAAGCGAGCGGCAGGGGCGGATCGCGACGGGTCACGATAACCCAGTGAACATCGGCAGCCGGATATCTCATCAGTTCGACGATGAGATCATGAACGGCAGTGCCTTCGATGCGATGATAATCATCCAGCACCAGCGTGAATGAGGCCTCGATCGCATCAAGATCGTTGGCAAGATGACCGGCCAGGACTCCGGGAGAAGGGAGTTCTGGCGCGGAAAAGGCACCTCTCGTCACCGCACAGGCCCCCGGAAAGAGAGCCTCGATGGCGGCCAGGATATATCTGAGAAAGACCGAGAGATCGCTGTCGCCGGGATCCAGCGAGACCCAGGCCACCGGCCGGTCGGAGTTCTCCAGCCATTCCGCGACCAGGGTGCTCTTGACATATCCGGCCGGTGCCGAGACCATGACCAACGGCAGGCTCCGATTCTTCTCAAGCTCGTCAAGGAGACGCTGGCGATGCAGAAAGTGGGCCGGAAGCTGGGGACGGTGGAGCTTGGTGGCGAGCAGGGGCATCGCTGCGGACACGCCCTCGACGACGG
>CALFSW010000148.1 GCA_937916505.1 uncultured Verrucomicrobiales bacterium
TGCTGGGATCGCCAAAGCTCCACTTGGCCACCGCCGATGGTGGCGCGGCGGTCATGACTCTGTCGGGGAGTAATGTCGGCATCAATAATGCGGCTCCCAGCGTCGCTCTCGATGTGGGTAGTATCACCAAGACAAGTGATAGTTTTATTCGAGTCGCCACTGCTGGGGGTAATAAGTATCGAGCGGGAATTGATTTTCGACACTTCAATGCCGAATTAGGTTATAGCATCTATAGTGATGAGCGGTCTGTGGGCCCCATCGGTCTGCATTTTAGCAGAACCGAGACAGGAGGTAGCTTGAGCACGAAAATGTTTCTGTCGGGCAATGGCCAAGTCGGCATCGGCACGACAACGCCGACCGAAGCAAAATTGGTCATTAAAGGGCAGCCGGCGTCGCAAAGGTTGATCAATGGTGGCAACATACATTATTTATTCCCTACAGGTGGTGTCAACAGCACACCTGACAACACGTTATGGCGGCTTAGCAGCCCATATCTTTCCATCTATGCAGATCATGGGATTCAGTCGTCGTTTTCTATCCTTTTCTCGGACGAGCGCATTAAGAATGTGGTGGGACGCTCGGACGCTGGGAAAGATTTGAAGACCCTGCAGGAAATCGAAGTCACTGACTATTTCTACAAGGATATGCACGAGCAAGGGAATCGTCCCCACAAGAAAGTCATCGCCCAGCAGGTGGAGCGGGTGTTTCCGCAGGCGGTGTCCCAATCGACCTTGGTGGTGCCTGATATCTATAAAGCAGCAACTTTCCGGAATGGCTGGGTGTCCCTGAAAACGGACCTCAAGGTGGGCGATCGGGTGCGCCTCATTGCTGAGAGTGAGGAAGGCCTGCACGAGGTGCTAGAGGTGAAGGGTGACAGCTTCCGCACCGCTTTTAAGGCCCTCAGCGACAAGGTCTTTGTTTATGGCCGGGAAGTGAATGACTTCCGCTCCGTGGACTACGATGCGATCTCGATGCTGAACGTCTCCGCCACGCAGGAACTCAAGCGGGAAAAGGATGCGGAGATCCAGACCCTGCGGGATGAGAACGCGACGCTGCGCCGCGAGCTTGCGGCCAAGGATGCGAGCCTTGAGGCACGCCTGATCGCGCTCGAAAGCCGGATGCCAGAAAAAGGTGTTGCCGAGACGGTCTCGTTGAAGACGGCCAGGGTCGCGGAGTAAGCAGCTAGTGACCCCGATCACACCTCCGATGAATCACTCCAGCACAGCCATCGAGCCCGCACCCCGGATCGCGAGCGCTGGGGTAGTTGCTAGCGTGCGCCAAGCCGGCGCCCGACTGCTCGACTGAAATTTCTCACTGACCTCACTTTTCACCCGTTATGAACCTCCGCTTCCCCACCCTGATGGCCGCCTGTGTCGCACTGCTCTGCGCACCGGTAGCCCACGCCCAGTTTGAACTGAAAGGCGGTGCGACCAACCTGCTGGATCCACGGAAGGCGGGCGGCTCGCCGACGGTTAACAGTAGCGGGGTGCTCACCTCGATCGCCGTGCGCGGCGGCGGCAGTGGCTATCTCTCCGCTCCCACGGTCACCATTGCGGCTCCGCCCGGTGGCGGCACGACCGCCACAGCCACGGCTACAATCACGGGAGGTGTCGTCACCGCCATCACCGTGAATGGCGGGGGCAGCGGCTACGATGCCGCCAACCCGCCAGCGGTTCTGATCGCGCCGCCCAAGGTGCCCACCGGGGCTCCGGTGACCAATGTCCAGTTCGCCGGACGCGCGACCACTGCCGCCAGTTCGGGGGCCATCTCCGACGCAGGCGTGACCGCAGGGCGTTACCCTCGCGCCGTGCTTGTTATCAATGGCGTTGGCACCACCACCATCGCCATGAGGCGCAGCAGTTTCGGCTATGCCTTCGCCTCCGGCGTCCCGCGCTATTTCATGGGCGATGAAATCGAGCGTCCTGCCGTCAGTTGGGATGGCTCGCCACTGGCGAACAGCAGCTACTGGCGCTCCCAGCCGGTGCAGCCGGGCGAGGTGTTCGGCTCCGTGCGCCTGAGCGAAACAGTGGACGGCCTCACCGAGCCGCTGGTGCCAGTGGACACCGTCGCGGTGACGAAAAGTGCCACCACCAGCCCTGTGGTGGAGGTTTCCAGCGTGCCGGCTGCCCTGACAGTCGGTGCCACCCTGCTAGGGCGGGAGGTGCAGCTCATCAATGGCATCACCCTGACCCTGTCCGGATCGGCCAATGCCAACATTGCTGCCAGCACCCCCAAGACCTTCTTGCCCTACCAGCCCTATTATTACAGTCCGCACGCGGACAAGGTCTTTGCCAGCCAGACCGGCCGGGTGACGGTCACCTGGGTCTCCGCCGTGCCGGACACCTTGGACGGTGGGCCCACCCCGACCTACAAATTCCGCCGTGAAACCTTCGCCGTTTCCTCCGCCTCCCAAGTCGGGCCGCGGGTGATTTATTGGACGGAGAAAACCTTCGATGGCCCGTTGGTTCGCATCCCGACCGGCCGCATCGATCGCGTGAATCCGGTTTTCAATTCCTTCGTCCCCGGCCAAGCGGTGGAATACACCCCGGTCGGCGCTTCAAATAACCCGGGAATCGCCGCGCCAGCAGAGCAGCGCACGCTGTGGTTCGACACGCTCTCCGGCCTGTCCGCGCTGCGTGCCTACAATGCGGAGGGCCGCGTCTTCGTCGAATACCTCGGCCCCGAGATCCAGGGCGAGGTCGGTCGGCACCAGTTCCTCGGCTCCGACATCGTGGAAATCCGCCGCAGCGCCGAGGTGAAGACCCTCGTGACTCCGCTCGGTGAACAACTCCGCCCACGTGAGGGCCCCAAGGAAAACGGCGACGACCAGATGAGCCCAGCGCTGCCCAATCTCGCCGCCGGCTTGGCCGGAAAACCGCTCTACGGCACCTTCCTCCGCCCGGACGGGATCTCCGAATACTATGCCGAGCGCGAGAACCTCAATCCCGACAACATGGTGCTCTACTGGATGGCAAAGTTCGACGCCTCGCTTCACAAGGTCTCGGGTGGTGCCATTGCTGGACTGGATATCTCGTGGCCGGTGGCCAAGCGGAGCTACCTCCACCAGTGGCCCGCCAGCCCGGCCGACTACGAGCCCGTCAACGTCACCCGGACCGGCGCGGACGCCACCCTCGGGCCGAAGTTTGAAGCCATCAGCCTGCCGAGCCTGGTGTTCCAAGACGATCCGGCGGAGCTGGAGGCGAAGATCGACGGGGCCTCCCAGCGCCTGCTGGTCGAGTTCACGGAGAGAAGCCCGGACAAGCGCAACCGCTCGCTGCTCAAGTTCAGCTCGCCGGCGGGTGCCCAATATTTGCGCCTGTGGATCGAGGCGGAAGGCGTGCTGGGCTCGCCCGCCGTCGCCGATGATCCTGAAACGTCGACCGATGAAAGCAGGCCCGCGGTTTACACCCTCAACGACCTCAATGGCGATGGCGTGCGCGATTGGTCGCCTGGAACGGCCCTTGACGCCACCACCGGCGGGCGCACCGCCGCCACCGTGGGTAGCCGCATCGAGGCTCCGGCAGGCTATGAGATCGCCGGTCATATCTCCGGCGGCGACTGCTATTCCCCGAATGCTTATATCAATCCCCTCGGCGACGCTGGCTTCCCCGGCGCCGCCGCCGGAGCCATCATCCCGGTCAACGCCTTGTCCGGAAAGAATCAACTTACCGTCTGGTGGTTCAAGAAAGTGTCCTTTCCCGCCGCGACCAAGATCGAGCCGTTCTACGTGCCCGCCATCGCGGCGCAATACAACGTGAGCTGGCCGCAAAATCCGCAGGAACTCGTGATCGCCTCGCTCAAAGGGCTGGAAAACCCGGCGCTCACTTCCGTCCAAACCTCCGGCAGCGTCTATCGCCAGCCGGATCCTGCGCTGCCGGGCTACAACCCCAACGAAGAGCACGGCCTGCTGATTAATGGCAATGTCTATGCTCTGCGCGATGACTTGAACAGCGCCACTAGCTCCCAGCCCTTCGTCTTGCTGCAATACACCGATGCCGCGGACAAGCGTCCCGCTATGCGTGTGGCCAAGGTGGTCCGTGCCACCGTGACTTACCCACTGGTTTACAACAAAATCGCCGGCACGCCGCTCACCCCGCCCATGCCGTTGGCACTTCTGCCGCTGCCAAAGCGGGACGATAAATCGGTGCGCAACGAAGAAGTGGAAGTCGCCAAGGACACTTTGCCTCTGCTCCCAAACAGCCTAGCTCCCGCTGCATTCGTCATAGCCTACGACAAATTCACCTTTGAGGACCGCAAGGGCACGCATTGGTTGTTCCGCGGCCCGCATCGGGGCGAGGTGGGGCTGGGCACGCAGCCGAGCTTTGGCATGAAGTTTTACTACAATCAGCGGGCGGACTTCGATTTTCCTGCTTTGGCCCTCAACGCGCAGCCCGCGCTGGGCAGCATCCAGCCCTTCATCGCGGACATCGGCAGCGGAACCTCCGTCACTCTCACCTATCAGCCCAAGTGGCCGGACGATACTTCTCTGCCGGTGGCGCAGCGCAGTGTAGTTCCGGAGCTGATGATGGCGGAGACCCTGGGCAAACAAAAGGCCAGCGAAACCAACGGCGGTGGTCTTCCCCAAGTGCTCGGCCAAACCAGCGCCCAGGTGATTTACCAGCAATCTCTGGCCATGAAATTGGATGCGGACTCGGTGGCCTTGCACGATCCGATCCGCGCGAAAATGTCGCCCCTGGACAAACTGCCCCCGGGACTGCGGACGACCGATTACGCCGGCAAAACCTACTTCCAGGGCCTCGCGCCCAACCTGCAAAACCGCTTCTACTACGATGGCTTCCAAAAACGCTTGGAGCTCATCGGCGAGTTCGTGGATGAAATCGCGACAGTAGATTATTTCAATCTCAACCAGCTCAGCCAGCTGGATGTGGATGCTCTCAAGGCCCTCCTCCCGGAGGCTGCCGCCCCAGCTGACAAGACAGCATGGGCCGCCGCCATCGACGGGCTTGCCACCACCTTGGAGACTTTCCGCGAGAGTAAGGATGCGCCGGGCACCTACGTCGTCGCGAAGAGCGGGAAGGTGAAAGCAGGTGAGGAAGTGGCCGATCGCGTGGTGGGAGTCAAGGAGCGTTCAGACATCACCGATCCAGACACGGCGGTGGTCGATTATGCCCTGAGTTCCACCGGCGGCGGCACCGGTTATGTGACGCTGGTGTTTGGCAATGGCAAGGCCTTCACCGATCCGGGAGATCCGGTGGTCATGCAGATCATCAAGGTCGTGCCCGAGCTTTATCCGGGAGACCTCAAGGTGCTGCTCTCGTCCAACCCGCTGGATGAAAAAGTCACCGTGCGCCACAGCGGCGACTACGGTGGCAAGCCGGAGAACTTCGAGTTCCGCTACCGCTACGCTTTCAATGACAGCAGCGGCTTGGCACCAGCCCTACCCCGGAAAAATAGCGATACCGTCCCTGACTTCCCTGCCTGGATTAATCCTGACTCCACTCCCTACAGCCTCGGCGGCTCGATCCTGGTGGGGGCGGACCCCAGTGCGGTCCTCAGCAATCCCGCCGTGCTGATGGGAGATGTCAATTTCACCATGAGCTACCGGCTCAAAGCCCAAGGCACCATCTCCGCAGGGCCGTGGTCGGACTGGACCAGTGCGATGCCCGTCGAAGGCTGGATCAAGCGCGTGCTCGCCAAGATCACGCCGTTCAACCAGCGGATGTCGGATCTCTACAGCAACTCGATCAACACGGATGTCTCCCTGCTCACCCAGGCGGGCACCCGCTGGGAGGGCGACATTGCCCTGAACATGGAAAACATCAAAGACGCCGGCTTGATCGAGATTTACGAGACTGTGCTCAACCGCGGTAAGGGCTTCACCATCAACTCCGACCTCGACACCGCCTCTACCAACAACGCGCTAATCCTGGCCGCCGGTTATCTCAACGATCTCTACACCATCCTCGGCAACGAGGCCTATGCGGATGCCGCCAATCCGACGATCTCCGTCGATGACAAGGACAGCGTGACCGAGGTGAACACCAGCCGCTTCGCCTTCGAAGGCCAGGTGGCCAGCTCGCTCGAGGAGGAGCTCGCCCTGCTGCGCGGCCGGGATGACTTCAATGCCCAAGGCACATCCGGCGCCCCTGCTTACAACCGCCTGTGGTGGAACTACACCCGCGGCATCAACAGCGGTGAGGCGCTCTACGCCGTGAACTACAACATCAGCGAAAAAGCCGGCTCCAGCACCGCCAACGGCAACGTCGATGCCGCCGATGCCTACAGGATGTTCCCGCAAGGCCATGGCGACGCCTACGGCCACTATCTCACCGCGCTCAAGGGCTACTACAAGCTCTTGACCCACCCCTATTTCACCTGGACACCCAGCGCCGAGACGGTGACGGTGCTCGGCGTGCCGGTCTCGGTAGACTACAAGGACGAGCGGAAATTCGCCGCCGCCGCCGCCAATGTCGGCCGCACCGCCCAGCAGGTGCTCGCCCTAGTCCATCGCCAGAGCTACCAGGACGATCCGGACGCCGGCTGGTCGCAGTTCCGCGATGGCAAGGTCAATCCCCGCACCGAGGTCGTCCGCCATCAGGGGCTGGATGAAACCGCCAGCCGCTCGACCCAGGGTGCCTTCTTCCACTGGATCGTCGGCAATGCCATGCTGGAGGATGTGGACACCAATCCCGCGCACAGCGGCGTGCAGATTGTGGACCGCACCACGGTGCCGGAACTCAACGAGCTGCCGTCCCTGGCGCTCAGCTTCCAGACGACCATGGACTCGGCCAACGGCCGCCTCAATCCGCTGGGCCTGGCCCCCGGGGCGATCGCCTTCGACCTCGATCCTTACTTCAACAACTCGCTCGGCCAAGAGCTTTCAGGCGTGGACCCGGGAGCCAGCCACTACGAGCAGATCTCGGCACGCGCCTTGCGCGCCCTGAACAATGCCGCCGGCTCCTTCAATCAGGCCGCCACCATGACCCGCCTGCTGCGCAACCAGGAGAACCAGATCAGCGACCAGCAGACGGCCATCGAGGATGAGGAATACGCCACGCTTCAGGAACTGCTGGACATTTACGGCAGCCCCTACGCCGGCCACATCGGACCGGGGGGCTATCCCCAAGGATACGAGGGACCGGACTATGATTTCTGGTGGGTCATCGACCGCCCACTTAACTGGATCGACACAGCCGCGCCGGTCCTCGTGGCCTATCGCTACCCGGTGCAATATCAGACTTTCACGGGAGGAGCAATTGACGATATGATCAAGAGTTATAAAGGTGGGGATAAAGACGGTGACGGCGTTCTGGATACCGTGGAACTGACCTTTCCGATCACCCCGAACCAGTTTGTGCAGTTTGCCGATGTGGTCGGGCAGGACAAGCCGCTTGGCAAGCGGCCCTACACAGGTGCGCTGCAAGACGCTCTCGTCGAAGCGCAGCTCGCCCAAGTCGCCTTGCTGGCGGCCAGGGATGATCTGGATGATTTGAAGACACGCTTCGACCGGGAGGCAGAAGTGTTCAAGGGCTTGGTCACCATGCACACAGGGCAGCAAACCACAACGGCATTAATTGGGACGGCTCTAGTGTTGAATGCATCTGCGGTGGCGGTTCTTGAATCGGTTGCTGAAGCCACGCAGGTTGCTGCGGAACTTACCGAGGAAATTGCAGACGGTGGCGCTGAGGCGCTACCAAAAGCTGTGGGCTTGGCCACTGATGCCACTTCAATTGGGCGAGGAGGAATCAAAATCGCAGCGAGTGCCACCAGAGGATCGTTGATGGTCACCGCAGCTGCTGGCAATGCTGCCGCCCGTCTGCTCACTGCCACGGTCGGCGGCGGTCTGGAACTCATCAAGGAAAACACCCTCATGAGCCTAGGCTTCACCCAGGATCAATTGCTGGCCGCGTATGAATTCGAGCAGACCTATCGCGAGCTCATCGGGATGTATACGCGCTTCACCGAGCTGACTTACGCCTACGCCACCGCCACGCAGAAGATCCAGAACCTGCGGGTGGCCGGGGATACCCTCCGGCTGCGGCGCGAGACCATGCGCCAGCGCTCGGCCGCAGTGATCAACGGCTACCGAACCAAGGACCTGACCTTCCGCACCTTCCGCAACGAGGCGCTGGTGCAATACCGGACGTTGTTCGACCTCGCCGGACGCTACAGCTACCTCGCGGCCAAGAGTTACGACTATGAAACCGGCCTGCTCGGCACCCCGCAGGGACAAGAGGTCATCAACCGTCTCGTCGCCTCGCGCTCGCTCGGGGATCTGACCGGCGGCGAGCCACAAGCCACCACCAGCACCCTCGGCGATGCCGGGCTGGCCGGGACCATGGCCCAGCTCAACGCGGACTTCGCCGTCGCGGAAGGCCGCCTCGGGATCAACAATCCGGACCACTACAACACGCTGTTCTCCCTGCGTCAGGAACTGTTCCGCCTGTTGCCCCATGTCGAAGGGCAGACCGTCGCCGCAGATGAGGCCTGGCAGCAGACGCTGGAGCAGCACATCGTGCCCAATGTCCTGTCCGATCCGCAGGTGGCCGCCTACTGCCGCGGGCTCAAAAAGGCCGACGGCAGCGCGATTCCTGGCTTCATCATTCCCTTCAGCACTACCATCGAGGACGGCAAGAATTTCTTCGGCCTCGATCTCGCCGCCGGAGACCACGCCTACAGCCAGAGCAACTTCGCCACCAAGATCGCCGCCGTCGGAGTGGCCCTGCCCGGCTATGTCGGGATGGTGGATGGCGAATCCACCGCAACGGGTGCCCTCAGCGCGACGCCGTATGCCTATCTGATCCCCTGCGGCAACGATTTCATGCGCACGCCGATGGGCGATACCGGCGACATCCGGAGTTGGCAGGTGGTCGATCAAGCCCTGCCGCTGCCCTACAACCTTGGAGCCAGCGATTTCAACACCACCCAGTTCTTCGGCCCGAACGACACCTTCGCAGAACGGCCATGGGTCACCCGCAAGCACCAAGCCTTCCGCATGGTGGCGGATCCCACGCTCTACGAAGCCGGCGACCTGCCGACCGTGTTCACCAACGCCCGGCTCATCGGCCGCAGCGTCTGGAACGGCCAGTGGAAAATCGTCATTCCTGCCCACACCCTGCTCAACGACGAGCAGGCCGGCCTCACCCGCTTCGCCGCGACCGTGGATGACATCAAGCTCTTCCTCCGCACCTACTCGAACTCCGGAAATTGATGGGAACGATCGATCTGTCACGGAAT
>CALFSW010000149.1 GCA_937916505.1 uncultured Verrucomicrobiales bacterium
CAGCCGCTCAATTTCAAAAAAGTGTTTTTATTTTTGAAAACGGCGGATTCAAAAATCTGGACGATTTCTGGTCTTGCCCTGCTCCTCGTAAAAAGGGTAGACTGAAAACGAATGTCGACGAAATGCTCCTCACACCTCCCAATGAAATGGTTCGCCTGCCTCGCCTGCTTGCTACCCATCTCCATGGTCGATGCCCAAACAATCATCGATGATGATTTCGACGCGGCGGAAGTCAGCGGCTGGATCGGCTCGGGCAATACCCGCACTTTCTCGGAACACAACATCACCCAGACCGAATCGGTAATCACCTCCGAGGTGATCGCCACGCAGACCAACACCAACCGCAGCATCACCAGCGAGACATCCTTCGAACCATCGGCTGCCGGCGGATTCTCAATCACCTTCGTCGTCGATAACATCGGCGGACAACCCGGAGCCAACGGCTACTTCATGGGAATCGTGCGCGACAACGATCTCTTCTTCCGCGATGCGACCACCAAGAATTTCGGGCTCGCGTTTTTTGGCCAGGATCCTCGCACTGGAAGCGTAGGAGGATTTGGCCTTATCTACGGCGACAACAACGGCAGTGCCCCCTCGGACTTCCTGCTCGCCAACAGCGACGAGCAGGGCGATGTCGACATCAATTCGTTCTCCGACGGATTCACGGCCACCATCAACGTCGACCCTACCGGTTGGTCATACGAGATTACCGGCTTGAGCGATGCCGCCGCCTCTGAAAAAGTGTTCACCGACAACGGCACCTGGGAGGAAGCCGGAACCGACTTCGCCACGCTCTTCCCTGAATCGGACACCTGGTTCGCGATTGCCTCGCTCCAGGTGGTCGCAGCGACCACCTACACCCACTCCTACGATCGCATCACCCTTGTCGGCGGATCAAACGCAGGAGGTGGCAGTGGATTACAAATTCTCAGTATCGAAATTGACGACCAGGAGGTCGATCCGTCAGCCACTATCTCATGGACCTCGGGAGCGAATGAGACTTATAGCCTCGACTATTCCACTGATCTAATCAACTGGCCCGAGGTGGAAGACAGTATCCTAAGCGGAGGCAACACCAGCGAATTCGCGCTCCACTTTTTGCCAAATTATCCAGAATTGGTCGGGGCTCCCCGGGTTTTCTTCCGAATCAGAAAGAATTAGCTCCTCCCTTCACCCGATTTTCCTTGCCTTGATGTGAAATGGTCGATAACTCATTATCTATGAATCCTCAGAAGAAAAACTTCATCTTTACGATTATCGGCCTCGCCGCCTGCCTGCCGGCAAGCGCCACCAGTGTGGTGATCGGTGATCACTTCGATGATAGCACGGTGACCGGATGGGCAGGCCAAGGAAATACTCGCACCTTCTCCGCACAAAACATCACCGAAACGGGAACGATCCTCAGCTCCGAGGTGGTTGCAACGCAGACCAACACCCACCGCGGGATCGTCAGCAGCACCTCGTTTAATCCGGATGCCGAGGCTGGTGGATTTTCGATGAGATTCAGCGTTAGCAGTATCTCCGGTACGCCGGGCGCAAATGGCTACTTCATCGGAGCCGTTGGCGATGACAGCGTTTTCTTCCGCGATGCGAGCACCTCCAACTTTGGCCTGACTTTCTACGGGCAGGATGCCAGGACCGCAAGCCTCGGCGGCTTTGGTATCAACTTCGGAGACAATAATGGCAGCGCCCCATCCGATTTCCTCCTTGGCAACAGCAATGCCCAAGGTGACGTGCAACTCACTTCCTTCCAAGACGGATTCGATGCCTCTTTCACCGCGAATCCATTGGGTTGGTCATACTCGATCGACGGCTTGAACGATGCCGCAGGCACGCCGACCGCCTTTGCGGGCACCGGCACTTGGGCGGACGCCGGCACTGACTTCGCCACGCAGTTCGGGGCAGATGATTCTTGGTTCGCCACGGCCAGCCTACAAAATGTGGCCGCCAACACGCACACTTCCAGCTACGACCAGATCACGGTCACGACTCTTTCCGCCGTTCCCGAACCGTCTACAGCGGGGCTACTTTTGATCGCAGCCACCGGCCTTGTGCGCCGCCGGCGCTCCTAGAGCGTTTCAGTTGTTCAGGCGCCAGGGATTGTTGTTTAATCCATGAAGACAGTCCCCCACTACGCCCAATTTGGCGCGCTCGTCACGCTACTCGTCGGCGCAGAGGTCGCACGCTCGCAAATCATCCTCGACGATCACTTTGATGCCGCAGAGGTGAGCGGCTGGGTTGGCCAGGGAAATACCCGCACCTTTTCGGCACAGAACATCACCCAGACAGGATCGGTGCTCACCTCCGAAGTGGTTGCCACCCAAACCAACACCAACCGCAGCATCGTCAGCACCACCTCCTTTGCCCCGGCGGCGACCGGTGGTTTTCGCATGACATTTATCGCTGACAGCGTCAGCACAGCACCAGGCGCCAATGGCTATTTCATCGGTCTGGTGCGGGAAAACAACGTGTTCCACCGCGATGCAGGCACAAAAAACTTTGGCCTCGCCTTCTACGGGCAGGAGGCCCGCACCGGAAGCTCCGGCGGCTTTGGATTGATCTACGGCGACAACAACAACACCGCCTCTGCCGACTTCATTCTGGGCAACAGCGACGCCCAAGGCGACGTCGATATGGCCTCGTACCTTGACGGATTCACCGCCACCGTGAGCGTCGATGAAGCTGGTTGGTCTTACGAGATCACCGGCCTGCTCAACAGCGCCGGTGCCAATACGACATTCACCGCCAGCGGCACCTGGGTGCTTTCCGGTACCGATTTTAACTCCCTCTGGCCGGCAAACCAAGAATGGTTTGTCACCGGCGGCAGCCAAGTGGTCGCAGCCACCACCCATCGACTCTCCTTCGACCGGATCACGGTGGAGGAGCCCACGCCGCCGGTCGATACGGACGGGGACGGCATGCCCGACGAATACGAACTCGCCAATGGGACCGATATCGATGTCGATGACGCGGCGAGCGATAAAGATCTCGATGGACTCAGCAACCTACAGGAATACTTGGGGCAGAACAGCGCCAGTGAGAACACCGGTTTCGGTCGCACGCTCTCCGGGTCGGCCGATAGCGATGGAGATACGCTCAGCGATAACGATGAAATCGAAGGCACCTTGAACCCATGGAGCGGAGGCATCTCCGGCGACCCACCCGGCGATCCGACCAACCCGAACAATGCCAACTCCGACCGCGAGGGAGGAAATGACGCCGCCGAAATTGCCAACGGCACCGACCCCAATGCACCACCGGCGAACACAGGACCGATATTCCCGTTCAACGACAGCGATGGCGACAGCTACAGCGACGAGGCCGAAACCGCCTTCGGCTCCGATCCGAACGATCCCGCTTCGTGCCCGGATCACACTCCTGCTCCCACGAAACCCAATATCGTCATCATCTACGCCGACGATCTTGGCTTCGGCGATATCTCTGCCTACGGGAACCACTATGGCACCCCGCCGACAACGATCACCCCAAACGTCGATGCCCTGGCAGCCGCTGGCGTGATGTTTACCCAGGCCCACTCGAGCAATGGCGTGTGCACCCCGAGCCGCTACGCACTCCTCACCGGAAAGTACAACTGGCGTGAGTTCAACGGCATCACCAACCACTTCGGCGGACAAATGGGGGGCCAGGAAGTCCCGCGCCCTTCCGATGTCACCATCGCGGAGTTCCTCAAGACCCACCACTACGACACCGCCGCCTTCGGCAAATGGCACCTCGGCGGCGCTTTCTACACCCGGTCCGGGGCACGGGTGAGCGGCAATCCCAATACCCCAAATGACATCGACTGGGCACGCCCGGTCGAGCACCACGCCGTCGCCAACGGCTTCGACAGCTTCCGCGGACTCGCCGCGACCATCAACCGCGGGCCCTACGTCTACCTGGTCGACGACCGCGTGCAATACTGGGACGGCTCCCTCGACGGCGGTGCCGGTGCCTACCGGAACGCCACCAATGCCGATACTTTCCGCACCATCACCGCCGCTGAACTCAGCTCCTCGGTGGTCGGAACGAAGGCCTCGACACCGAGCCTCGGTGATCCGTCTTACAAGCAGATCGATCCGGGTCCGCTGATGATTTCTCAAGCCGAAGACTACCTCGCGGAGCGCGCCAGCTCCGGTGACACCGATCCGTTTTTCGCTTACGTCTCGCTCTACTCGCCGCATTTCCCGCAGGCGATCACCCCGCCCTTCGTCGGTTCCGTCGGCTTCTTCTCGGGCGACTTCATCAAAGAGGTCGACCACCGCATCGGGCGCGTCATCGACGCCATCGACAAGCACGGGTTCGGCGACAACACGATCATCGTTTTCACCAGTGACAACGGCCCCGAGAATGGGGCGATGACGACTTCACTCGCCAACAACACCGATCCCAACGGCCCCTTGCGCGGCAACAAGCGCGATGTCTGGGACGGCGGCACGCGCGTGCCTTTTGTGGTGCGTTGGCCCGGACAAGCGGCCGCCGGCACGGTGCGAAACGACCTGGTTTGGCAGGGCGACATCTTCGCCACCATCGCCGCCTACCTGCAGGTCGATCTCCCTGAAAGCACGGCACCCGATGGCGAGTCGTTCCTCAATATCATCCGCGGCCAGCAGAAACCCAAACCCCACCGCCCCTCGATCGTCGTCTCATCGATCCGTGGCGATCTCGGAGTGAAGACGGTCGACGGCTGGAAATTCATCGACTCAAGCGGCGGTGGTCACAGCTCTTCGTGGGACTCGCACAACCAGAATATCCCCAACGCCGCGGGCACCAATCGCGGCACGCCCAAGCAGCTTTTTCACCAGGCCTTCGATCTCGGGGAAGACAATAACCTGCTCGCTGGAATCACGGACATCAACACCATCCGCAGCTTCAGTTCGAACGTCGCAGGCTCTGATCTGCTCGGCGAGATCGATCAGTACCGCACCCTGACAACTGCACAGCGCTTCCCCCGCGTCGCCGATAACGATGCCGACAAGCTCCCAAACAGCTACGAGATCACCCACGGACTCGACCCTAACTCACCAAAAGACGCCGGGACGGATCTCGACGGCGACGGCAACACCAACCTTGAAGAACAGATTGCCGGCACTAATCCGCGAGACGCGAGCGACTTTTTGCGAATCGAGGAAATCCGCTTACAAGCAGAATTCGTGATCGTCAACTGGCTATCGGTGAACGGAAAAGGCTACCACTTGGAATGGTCCACCGACATGATCAGGTGGATTCCGGGCACCTTGGTGGCCGGCACCGGCGCGCTGGTGGAAGACTCGTTAAACTTGTCGAATCTCAATCTAACAAACACGAGCCAGATTTATGTGCGCGTCGCAATTTCCACCCCTCAGTAATTTAATGAGCCCCCCGAACCTCATGCGCGTCTTGGCCAGCTTACTCGTGCTCACAACGAGTGGCTTCGCCAACGAACGACCTAACATCGTCCTAATGATGGCCGACGATCTCGGCTGGGGCGATCCGTCCTATAACAACGGGTGGATCAATACACCCACGCTCGATGCGATGGCAGCCGAGGGATTGCGCTTCGACCGATTCTACTCCGCCAGCGCGGTCTGCTCTCCGACACGCGGCAGTTGCCTCACCGGTCGTCACCCGGCTCGCCTCGGCATCAACAATGCCAACAACGGCCGCCTTGAAGCCGACGAGACCCCGCTCTCCGAAGTGCTCGACGGAGTCGGCTACGCCACCGGGCACTTTGGCAAATGGCACCTCGGCACGCTCACCACGCAGCGCAAGGATTCCAACCGCGGCAATGCCGGCAACACCGGCGTCTACTCGCCACCATGGCAGCACGGGTATGACGCTTGCTTCGCCACCGAGGCCAAAGTCCCGACCTTCCACCCGATGCGCCGCACCGTGAACGGCTTGCCGGGACCCACCAGCTTCGCCGACCCAAACTTCTACGGCACCTACTACTGGACCTCTCCCGACAATCCAATCAACTGGCCGAACGCGCTTGAGGGCACGCCCGTCGATGTCACTGACAATCTCAGCGGTGATGACTCCCGTGTCATCATGGATCGCGCGATCCCCTTCATCCAGGATGCCGTTGCTGGCGACGAGCCCTTTTTCACGGTCATTTGGTTCCATACCCCACACAAGCCATTGACTGATCCCGAAGGGATCTCAGGCGTGGATTCGAACGAGGCCTACACCGATGCCATCGTCAACATGGACACCCAGATCGCGCGCCTGCGCAGCGAGTTGGATGCCCTCGGCGTCACCGACAACACCATGTTCTGGTTCTGCTCCGACAACGGCCCCGAGAACGGCGTCGGGAGTTCGGGACCGTTCCGCGAACGCAAGCGCAGCCTGCATGAGGGCGGCGTTCGCGTGCCCGGCATCCTTGTCTGGCCCGATAAAATCACCGCCCCACGCGCCAGCGATTTCCCGGCTGTCACCAGCGATTACTATCCAACGATCCTCGACTACCTCTGTATCGAAGTCCCAAATCAGAAACCCCTGGATGGCATTTCCTTGCGAAGCGTCATCGAGGATACCGCCACTGTCAGAGAGCAGCCCATTGGCTTTAACTACACCAGCAGCCGCTCGTGGGTGAGCCACCAATACAAGCTCATCTCGAAGAACAACGGCAGTAGTTTCGAACTCTACGACCTACTCGGCGATGCTTCCGAGCAGAGCAACATCGCTGCCGCCAACCCGGAGGTCGCCGCCCGCATGCGACACGAATTCGAAACTTGGACCGCCTCGGTTGCCGCCGATACGCAATACATTCCGCCGAGCGACGACGCGACGGTCGTGCTCTCCACACCGCAAAGTCTGGTCGGCGGCGATTTCGATGTCGATATCGCCTTCAGCAAGGACATCACTGGTCTCGAACCCGGAGATTTCACTATCAACAACGGCTCCGCGAGCGCGCTCTCCGGCAGCAATTCCGCCTATCTGCTGACCGTCACGCCGATCGTGGAAGGGATTGTCACCGTCCAACTCCCGGCCGGCAGCGTGCAGGATCTGGACTCGAATCCGAACCTCGCGTCGAATGCCATTAATGTTCAATTTGGCACCGCCGTGGCACCTACGGATGGAAATGTCCTCATCGACGACCACTTTGACGACGGCAGCACGGACGGCTGGATCGGCCAAGGCAATACCCGAACTGCCACCCATAACATTACCGGGGCCGACTCGCTCATTCAATCCGAGGTGGTCGGCACGCAGAGCAACTCCAACCGCGGCCTCGCCAGCATGCTCTCGTTCGACCCCCTGAAAAATGACGGCTTCTCCCTCACCATCGAGGTCGACAGCGTCGATCAAGCCCCCGAGGTCAACGGTTTCTTCCTCGGCATCGCCAGCGACAACAGCGTGTTCTACCGCGACAGCTCGATGCGCAATTTTGGTTTCACCTTTTATGGAACCGAATCCCGCACCAACAGCAACGGGGGATTCGGCTTGAACTTCGGAGACAACTTCGGCGCGACCGGCGCGGAGTTGCGCCTCGCCGAGGACGACGCCCAAATCGCATCCTTCCAGGACGGATTCACCGCCACCGTCCGGGCCGATGCCCTCGGCTGGCAATTCGAAATCACCGGCATGACCAACCTTGCCGAAACGTCCACCGTGTTCGCTGGCTCCGGCAGCTGGGCCGCCGCCGGAACGACCTTCCAAACGCTATTCGGCATCGATTCAAGCTGGCACGTGGTGACCAGCAACCAGCTCACCGCAGTAGGCACCCACCGAGCGAGCCTCGACCGCATCCGCCTCGTGAGTGGAGCGGAACCTGCCCCAAAAATCATCAACGTCAGCCCCGACCTGACCGCTGGCGAGCTGGATATCAGCTGGCACTCGATCAAAGGGCGCCGTTACCAAATCGAACGCTCGACTGATCTGGATTCATGGATCGAACTGGGGGTCATCACCGCCACGGGAGAAGCGACGGCGTTTACCGATACCGATGCCGACGCCAATCGTGCCCGCCATTTTTACCGGATCCGCCTCCTATAACGCGCCTTTTTCATCGGCGGACCAACGACCTCACAATGGAGTCCACCTGATGAAACTCTTTCCCCGCCCTCAATTTCCCTGGCCCAAAGCGATTGCTAAGACCACTCCATTCTAG
>CALFSW010000150.1 GCA_937916505.1 uncultured Verrucomicrobiales bacterium
CATAAAAGATGCCACCGTAGTCGAGAACGCGGGTGATGACTTTGACGTCGAAGCGATCGGCGGCGTCAAGAGAGTGACAGGCTGGCCAGGGCTCGAGGGGATTTAGAATGACCATGGCCCAGTCGATGAGATGGCCGAAGTTTTCAAAGGTTTGGACAAGGTCCGGAACGAACCCGTTGGCCGGTCCGGGGGCGATGCCGATTTCCCTGGTAAGTCCTTCCCGGCGGAGTTTGTCCATGCCGTCCCAGACGACGGGGCTGGTGTAGCCGATCTCGTCGGGATTGTGGAGAAGGAGGAGATCGAAGTGATCGGTCTGGCATCGCTCGAGAGAAACCGATGCTGCCATGTGCATGAACTCGTAATATTCCTGAGGTCCGCGAAGCTCCGGGCTGGTGAAGCGGGGGTAGCCGGTGTTGCCCTGTCGCTTGCCTTGATAGAAATCGTGACCGATCGCTCCGATGAGTTTGTAGCTGTCCCGGGGGAAGCGGGCGAGGGCCTCGCCGAGAAGGCTGTCAGCCTTACCTGATCCGTAAACGTCAGCAGTGATGAAAGTTCGGATTCCTGATTCGTAGGCAAGGGAGACGCAGCGGTGATAGTGCTCTTCGGTGAGAGTTTCGCCAAAGTGCATGAAGCGACCGCCACTCCAGGTGCCGTAGGCTACGGGGCCAATTTTCACAGGTGTTGAGACGGTCTTGCCGGGCAGAGTGAGAGTATCCATGACAGGGACGATACGTTCGTGAGTGGCGAGACTCTGCGCACGCGTCGGCAAATGCTGCGCATGGACTTGCGCCCGGATGATTACTTCACGTGGCCTTTTTCATCGACAGTGCAGCGGAAGGTTTCGCCACCAGCAGTGATTTCGAGTGTGCCGTTCGCCCAGTCGGATTTGATGACGGGACTCTGATAAAGGGCGGCGTTACTGAGATCGCGGCGAATGCCGTTTCGCCAAACTCCCAGATCGAGCGGGTTGTCATTCCAGTGGATGCCGAGGTATTTACCGTCGCTTGATTTGTATCGGACCGCGCCTTTGGGGAGGTCGGAAAGATCGACTTCGGCGGAGAGGACGGACTCCTTAAAACTGGCGAATGAGCCGTGCGATTCTTTCTCTCCCACTTCGATGGCGAGGCCACAAAATCCTTCGGAGTTTCCTCGCGCGGAAATGACTTGATAGCCGCCGAAACGGTTGTCTTTTCGTTTGGGATCGGCAATTTGGATGGTGAGATCTTTGTCGTGTTTCAGGGCTGAAGTGCCGAGGCCCCGGATGGCGACCCAGGTGCGATCACACTCGAGGAAGGTGACCTTGTCTTGATGGGAAACTTTTATGGAAGGTGGGAGAACCCAGAGCCAGGGAGACTTTCCGTCTTTGACGAGCCAGAGAGCGAGGTTTTCCTGCTGGGCGGCTCGATTCTGAGAGGCGACGACTCCTGTTTTGTACATCGGTGAGCCGGGGTAGAGTGGGTTTGTGCCAGGGGCGGCGTGAAGTGCAAGAGCGCCATTTTCCTTGTCGAAGGCGAGAATTTTGAAGCCATTGACGTCGCCTCCGTCGGGGGAGGTGCCATTGCTGAGTGAGCCCATGAGGTAGGAATGGGCGATGTATTGGGTTTCAAGATACTCGGGTTTGGCGTCTGTCTGGTAGTGGGTTGTTGCGGTGTAAGGAGGCTTGGCGGCGAAGATCTCGACGGGTTTCTCGAAGTTTTTGCGGGCAAGGTTGATGACGGCGAGGGGAGGGCGGTAGGCACTGGTGATTTGATGAACTTCATCGGACTCCCAGTGATCGACCTTGCCGGTGGGGTGATCGCCAAACCAAACCCAGAGGGCGTTGGCGGCACTTCCGCCGAAAGGTTGGGAATGGTTATAATCGCGTTTGGTTGGGCCGTTGAAACCACCGCGGTAGTATTTGAGGGCGCCGGCAGCGGCATAGAAATCAAGGCAGGCTTTGGCGGCACGTTTGATTTCCATGTCTTTTGCGAAATCGTAGAGATTCAGAAACGGAGCAATGGAGTGGCCGTGGTAGTTCTCTGAATCCCACTCGCCGATACCGACGCGGTAGAGAGTGGCGGTGTAGCGGAGGAGGTGGTCTTTGTATTTTGCGGTGGTCTCTTTATTGCCGGTTTCCTCGGCCATGAGATAGACGCTGGATACGCGCATGAGGTAGAGATTTTCGGTGGTGCGGATATCGACCCAGGAATTCTTGGCGTCGGGACCCCAGCCTGTTTTCTTTTCGAAAGCGTAGTGGGGACGACGCATCGGGTCTTTGGCGGTCCACTTTTTTCCCCCGCTGAACATGCGGGCTTTGTAAGCGGGATCAAAGAGGTCGCCGAAGTAGAAATATTTCCGCATCTGGTGCTTGATGGTAAAGCAGGCGTAGTAGTCGATACCATCGGTCTCACGATGCCAGACTTCGTGCTGATGATCCTGGGCCTGAAGTTTTTCCAAAGCGTCTTCGCGTTGACCTCCAAGGATGTGGGCCATGAGAAATCCATAGTCGCGTTTCTCATTTTCGAAGTAGGTGTTGACCCGCGGCTTGGTGTCGCGGGCGATGCATTGAATGATCTTGTGCGCCCGCTTTTGGAATTCGTCTTCCAGCTTTTGAGGCCAGGGATTCCGGAGGGAGTCAGCGATGGGCTTGGCGTGATAACGTACGCTTTCGTTACCAGAAGTGACCATCTGGTCGAGAGTCCAGTCTGCCTGAGCCAGTGAGGGGAGAATCAAAAAAAGTTGGAGGAATTTCATGGAGAGATTGGAGGGGCGGGGAGTTCACTTTCGGTGCCCTTTTTGTAGGCGGATTTGACGACATCGATTCCTGCACCCGCAGCCTTCCCTGCGACACCAATGGAAGTGGTCGCGGCTTTTTCGACCACTTTCACCGCCGGAGAAACGAGGATGCACGATGAGAGTAGAAATGGAGGAAGGAGGATGACACTACGAAACATCTGTCGAGGATAGTGACTCATACAGATGACGACAAGAAGAGGATTCACCAAGGAGGAATGCTGTCTCGGTGGACGTGATTCTCAGTTCGAAGCTGCGCGCGCAATGTCGAGTTTAATTGCGATCAATTAGTTTTAGATCGAATCGCGATTCGTTGATGTGAAGTTTATCTAGAGAAAGATATCTTTTTTTGTTGACGGTCTGGTTGGTCTTCCCTAGCCTCCGTCTCCAGCAAACGACCACTTTATCCGATGACCCCAGCAAGACCCAATCGCAACAGCCTCCAAACCACTTCGTGGTGTGGGTGCATTCCCCTCTCAGCAGGGCGAATTGCGAGCGGTAGTTTCGAGGGGAATTGTGCGGAGCCTGGTAAGGGGTGTTCCGTGGTGGCGGCTCTCAAACCAACCCCGAATTATGAACCGCCCGGCAGGGAGACATTCTAGAGAACAGAAGAGATTCTAAGGATTGTTGCCCTGCTGCCAGAAATGGAGCAGGGCTTTTTTGTAGCCTGATCCGAACGAATCAAATCTGAAACACATTCAAAACGAACCGAAAAAAACGAACCAAACCAAGAAACAAATTTTTTAACATAGCCTGAACGAAGAATCGCCGTCAGCAGCCACTGACGACGATTCCGAAGCACGAGCAATTGAATGACTGGCATTCGCCCGTAACGCGACGCGAATGATAAAAGTTCATCTCTTTTGGTCACGGTGGAGTTGTGTCTTTATATTAAAAGATATGATGTAAACTCCGGCTGTATCAGGCGCCCCGAGAGGCTTCCCCCAGGAGATGTGCCCGAAACATCGAAACGTCCGTCGAGAAATCCCGCGGCTATGGCTTTCAAGTGAAAGCGGTAACGGTGTCCGTTCCCAAAAATTGGTTAACGGAAGGGAGCTTGCGATGCGGGCTCCCCTCCAACCAGGAGGACAGGCTTTGCGGCCTGCTTTCCTGATTGGAGATAAATCCATCTTAGGGTGTGCGCCGAAGTGAGAGAGTCGGATCGGTCTGTAAAACCGATGCCTTGGGGCTAGTAGGTGCGAATCCTTCCACACCCACCATTTTTTAAGAACGAGATCGTCTCTGAGGGAGCAAGTGAACCCCTTCGTTTGCAAAACGAAAGTGGCCGGGAGCGTTACCCGGAGAGGCGTCCAATTCCGAACGAGGGCTGTCTGCCAATCATGGAGCTGTCACCGGACAAGCGTGCCGGGCCTGTTTGCTAAACAGTGCGATCGCAGGAAAAGCGATTGGAGTGCAAGTCTTCACAGTTCCGCCAAAATCACAACAAACCAGGAGATCATTATGAAAAAGAACCAACAAAATGAAGAGCTGTCCTTTCATCGAGGTGACAAGAAAGAGACGACGAGGCTATCCATCGGAAACAAGAGTCAAACGAGGGATTCGTGTCGTCGGTGGCGACAAGGAACTCAATGAGAAGCTTGGTCGCAATGATCCCTGTCCTTGTGGATCGATTCGCAAGTTCAAGAACTGTTGTCTGCGCAGAGGTGGCTACGATGGCATCCTGCGAGACCACTACTTTTAGGGAATAGCTCCTGTCACTCAATTGGAAGAGTACCACGCTTCTAACGTGGAAGTTGTTGGTTCGAGTCCAGCCGGGGGTGCCATTTTCAGCTCACGTAGCTCAATCGGAAGAGCATCACCTTGCGATGGTGAAGGTTGTAGGTTCGATTCCTGCGGTGAGCACCATTTTTTACGCCCATGTAGCCCAACGGCAGAGGCAGCCGGCTTAGACCCGGTCCAGTGTTGGTTCGAGTGCCTTCGCTCCGCTCACGCCAAGAGGTGTCCTGTTTCCTCCTCCGGAAACAGGTTGAAGATTGGCTCATCAATGAGCCGGATGGTTCCAACAATGGGTACCAAAATTCAATCGCTTTGGAGAGTGACGCAGGCCGGGACGGCCGCGCTCCATATTGGCCTATAGCTCAATGGTAGAGCAGCCGGTTTTTACCCGGTCGACCAGGGTTCAACTCCCTGTGGGCCAACCAACTTTAAGGAACGGGAGGTGGCGCAACGGGAGCGCGCTCGGTTTGGATCCGAGGGGTTGCTGGTTCGAATCCAGTCCTCCCGACCACTTTTTATGAACGCTCTTGTGGTGCAATGGTTAGCACTTCCGACTTTCTATCGGACGATCCGGGTTCGATCCCCGGCAGGAGCACCAAATTTTTAACCCAACCTATCCTATGAACAAAATGACTCTCGAAACCGAACGGCTCCTGATCAGGCCCCTGGCTCGCAATGACGCGCCGATGATCCAAAAATACGCGGGCGACCTTCGTATCGCCCAAATGACGATCCTAATTCCCCACCCTTATCCCGAGGGCTTGGCCGAAAGTTGGATTGAGGAAACCCTCGCAAATCCTTCGCCCGGCGGGCCCTTTGCTCTGACTCTCAAACTTGGCGGCGAGTTTATTGGAGTCATGGAGCTTTCTCTCTGTGACGACAAGCAACGTGCCGAGGCCGGCTTTTGGATTGCGCCCTTGTTTTGGGGCCATGGTCTTTGCACCGAGGCCTTGAAGGAAGTCATTGATTACGGCTTTCGCGAATTGAAACTCCTTCGCATCTTTGCCGGTCATTTTTCGGAGAACCCCGCTTCCGGGAGGGTTCAGAAAAAGGCCGGGTTAAAGTGGGAGGGGGTTCACCGCATGGGCGCGATTCGCTTTGGCGAGCCCAGGGATCTCGTGATGTGTGCGATCACGCGTCCCGATTGGGAAGCTCGGGAGAAAACAATTTCCAAAGTGTGAAACACAAGGAAACAGGAAGGGCGGCGGGCGGGCTTTTGTGTGTGGCCCGTCTGTCGCACTGACCTGAAACTTGAGGGTGGTGCGAGTGCATCTCCTCAAATTGAAGAAAGAAACATGAACTGAAATTATGAATACAAAAACCATCGAAGATCAGTTTCTTCGCATGGGCGTTCGTTTAAAAGTCACCAAGCCGGAGATTGATCCCCGGCGTTGGTGGGTTGAGCAGACCGAGTATTCCCTGGATGTGCAACGGGACCGGAAAGGGGAGCATTATGTGCTGACCATTCCGGAAGAGCGGGAGGCTGAACTTAAGATCGGACTTTTGCAAATTCGCCCGAAGGAAAGGCACCTCCTCTTGATGGTTCGTGATCACGAGAAAACGATTGATCGCTTTCTCTGTGGTCATGATGAACGGGAGTGGTTTGTCGCGGCTGTTCCTGGAGCGGTTTCCACGGTCAATGATGCCATGGAATCTCTCAAACCATGGCCCGTCCTCCGTGCACAGGAACGCGCGCGGCTCAACGGAAAAGAGCGGAAGCGTCGCAAGAATGCGGCCTTCCGTCGTCAGGGGGAATGGTTCTTTTTGCCGGTCGATCGCCCGGTGATTGATGAATCACTTCTCTTGCATTGGGAGCCCATTGCCCGTTCCGGCGGAAAGCCTCACATGGTTGAGGAACTCGTTCGGACCGGGGGTGAGTTGATTTACGTTTGTCGTAATCGCCCCAATGGCCTCCGTGAAAAGGAATACCGAAAACTGCTCCAACGACGCCCTGGAGCGAAGAACTGGAACTGGCAGGCACAACGGGTGAATCCGGGTGTGTTTGCACGAGGTGACGTTCGTCACCCCGATCATCAAACAATCACGCTACACGATTGGCATCGCGTTCTCATGAATACCGAGAACGAGAGCCGAACAATGAGCAAGGTTGCCTTCATTGATTGACGATCAATTTGCGGGAACGGACACCGTTGCGAGGCCTTGATGTGGGGCCGGGATGTTCAAGAGAGAGTGTAGTGAAAGTCAGCCGGCTTGATGGTGAGAGCGGAGCAGGGGGTTTGGTTGAGCAGGCCTTCGGCGGTGGTGCCGAGAAGGAGTGACTTGAAACCGGTTCGTCCGCGGGTGCCGAGGACGACGAGATCGGCTTCCATCTCCTTGAGGGCTTGCCAGATCCCGCGGTGGATGCTGGGGCAGGTGACGACTTCCGAGGTGACACTTGAGAGGTCGT
>CALFSW010000151.1 GCA_937916505.1 uncultured Verrucomicrobiales bacterium
CCGAGGAGCCCAAGGTTGAAGACGTGAAAGCTGAAGAGCCCAAAGCTGAAGAGCCTAAAGCTGAAGAGCCTAAAGCTGAAGAGCCCAAAGCTGAAGAGCCCAAGGATTCTTCAGGCGAGGAAGAGTAAGATCTTTCCCCTTGTTTATTTTTTAAGCCCGCATGGTCATGGCCATGCGGGTTTCTTTTCTTACGGGGGGGCTGGATACGAGTCCGGTGTGATGAAGAAGGGATGGGGTGAATTTTCAGGACGGACCATGAGACAGCGGTCAATCGCGCTCTCAGCTTGCCAGGTGGCGAGGCTGAGATCCCGGAGGATGGGGACAGGGACAGGCCAGAGGGGTTTTGGAATGATCGAGAAGCACGTGTCGGCGGGGAAATAAGAGGGAACTTCACCGAGTGTGAGCCATTTTCCCCTTCGGCAGTGCGGATTGATGAATTCAGGGGTCACGGGGGCGGTTGCGTCAACGTGGTCGAAGAGACAGCCGTAAACCAGATGCCTGGTGATGATGAGCTCATCACGATATTCTCCGGGGAGAAGGGCTTGATGGGTGTCAGGGAGCCGGAGTTGGTGGTTTCGAAGCCGGGAAAGTTTGTTTTGGTAGTTGTCGCGGGCATCGGGACCAGGAAGAAGAAAGCCGGCCCCGGTTTCGAAGCCGAGGTAAAACTTGGTGGCGAGCTCGAGATGGATGAGTTGGCCTGAGTTTGTATCGCGAAGAAGGAAATCGAGCTCTCCGAGGGTGGTGTGGATGTCGGTTTGGATTTGGAGATTTCGTTCCAAAAGGTCCCATCGGGGTGATTTTTCAATGAGAATGGCAAGGGCATCTTCGTAGAGGTGCCCCAGCTTCTGTTGAAGGTTGAGAGAAGGGATTTCGTCGGGAAGTGAGAGTTCCTGGAATGGGAAGGTCCTGGCTTCGGGGAGATCGCCCACAAGAAGAGGTCCGGAAATGAGGCTTTTGAGAAGAGCCCTGGTGGTCACGAGGGGAGACACGGGGGCGAATTTATCTGTTTTAATCCTCGAAATCGAGGCTGGTTTGACTCGAATTTAGGGGGAGACATGAGGATCACTTGAATTTTTTTGAAACAGGAGGACTCTTACAAAAAGCTATTCCAATGAAAGTGATGATCAAAAAACTCGTTCCAATTCTCGTTCTCTCGATGGGGAGCTTGCTCCATGCTGTTCCCAAGGTTGAAAGTCTCGGGGACCTCAAAAAGTTGGAGGAACAGGTGAAGAAGGTGGTCCTTGAGAAGACCGACGCAACGATTTCGCTCGTTTCTCCGAATATCGGGGCTTCGGGGAGCGGGGTCATTGTTTCGAGTGATGGCCTGATTTTGACCGCGGCCCATGTCATCGAGGGAAGTCAGTTCATGACGGTTATCTTTCCGGATGGTCGACAGGAAAAAGCGCAGGTTTTGGGTGCGAATTACACCCGTGATGCCGCGATGGCAAAGTTGCTTGGTGATGGGCCCTGGCCGTATGCCGAGATGGGTGATTCCGATTCTCTGGCAGTGGGAGACTTCGTTGTGGCGATGGGGCATCCGAAGGGATACGACCCGACGCGCCGTCCGCCGGTTCGCTTTGGACGGGTCATGACCAAGAGGGAAATCGATTTTATTACCACCGATTGCACTTTGATTGGGGGAGATAGCGGAGGCCCGTTATTTGATCTTCAAGGACGTGTCGTGGGGATTCACTCCAACATTGGTTCGAACCGGCAAATCAACAACCATGCGGGCCTTTCCGGTTTCAAACGTTCGTGGAAGAATATGTTGGCCGGACAATCCTGGGGTGTTCTCGGTGGCGATCGTCGAGACCCGAACCGGCCCGTGATGGGCTTGACTTTAAGAAAGGCGGAAACCGGTTTGGCGGTCGCTGACGTTCCGAGGGCGGGGCCGGCTTTTGGGGTAGGATTTCAGCCGGGTGACATCGTAATTTCGATTGCGGGGGAAAAGGTGACTGAAGTGGCGAATCTCAACGAGATTTTTGTGGATCTTCTCCCCGGGGAAGGGGTGAAGGTGGAATTCGTTCGTAACCATCAAAAAATGACTAAGACGGTCACACTGGCCCGTCTGGGAGATATTTACAAAAGCCAGAGCCAATAAATTGCCATGAAATTACTTCTTTTCTCAACCCTTCTTCTCACGGCCGGACTTCAAGCCCAGCTGACTTCTCCGGGACTTCCAGTCGATGACAAGAGAATCACCGATGACCAGGCCGGTCAGGTATTCAAAGTCCTCCGTGCGGTCAATTTCGAGGCCAAGGATGTGGTTTATCCCATCTATTCAGGCCGGGAACGGATTGCCTACGGGGTTTCCATTGGAGATGAAAAACTCCTCACAAAAGCAAGCGAGGTTTTGTCCGCGCGAGCGATTTTCACGGCCAATCGAGCCCGGGAAGCGATGGGAGCCGAAATTCTGGGAGTCTATCCTGATCACGATTTGGCCGTGCTCAAGGTCCCGGGTTTGAAGGCTGTTGCCGCAAAGTGGGCTGATGCGGGGAATCTTGCCGAGGGTGCTTTCCTAACGGCTGTCCGTTCAGATGGGGAAGCCCAGGCAATGGGTGTCTTGAGCGTTCGGGAACGGAGCTTGAAGTCGACCGATCAAGGGTTTCTTGGGATCCAGATGGATCCCAGGGCAACTGGAAACGGAGTGCGGGTTGAACAGGTGGTCCGGGGGTCTGCGGCAGCCGAGGTGGGAATCATGCCGGGAGATGTCATCACGATGATCGAGGGGGAGAAGGTTCGGGGGTTCTACGAACTTTCAACACGGCTTCGTCGTCTCAAAAACGGGGAGCAACCTGAGATTGAGTTGGTTCGTAATCAAAAGGGGGTGAAAGTGAAACCGACCCTCAAAGGGCGCGTGATTCAAGAAAACGAATCCCGCAGGCTTCAGCGGATGGACCGAATGAGTGGAAGCCAGAGCCGGGTGCGGGAAGACTTCGAAAATATTCTCCAGTCGGACATGGAATTGGAGGTGAATCACGCGGGCCTTCCTGTCGTCGATTTGGAAGGGCGCATTGTGGGAATGGTCATTGCGCGGGCTGGTCGAATCAGCACGTTGATTCTTCCCGGGGATGATATCGCCAAGACGCTCACGACCGAACCCGAGGCTTTTGTGCCGGATCCCAAGATGGCACGTCGTCAAAATCGGGCTGATGGAAATAGCCGGACCCGGATGAATCGAGGGCCGGGTCTCTTGCAGCGCCTGCTCGAAAATTTACAGCGTGACCTGGATCGGGAGTAGAACGGCTATTTCTCCTCGAACTGGCTTCTCCAGTGGTCAAGGCGATCTTTGATCCGCTTTTCCATGCCATTTCCCGTGGGCTTGTAGTAGCTCCGTCCCTCCGGGAGGTAGGCCTGGGGAGTGAAGTTGCCATCGTAGTCGTGTGAGTAGAGATAGTTCATGGCAGCCTTGTCGGCGCCTGATTCTTCGGCGAGTTTTTTGCGGAATCTCGTGCGAAGATGTTCGGGAACTTGCAGGGTGGCCCCTTTTTCAATATCGGCTTGGGCGGCTCCAAGGGCGGCATAGGCGGAGTTTGATTTGGGGGCGGTGGCGAGGTGGACCGTGGCGTGGGCGAGGGGAATTCGCCCTTCCGGCATGCCGATAAATTCGAAAGCCTGTTGGGCCGCCATGGCCACTTGAAGTGCCGAGGAGTCGGCCAGTCCGATGTCTTCCGAAGCGGAGATGACAAGACGTCGGGCAATGAAACGAGGGTCTTCTCCGGCGTGGAGCATCTTTGCGAGCCAGTAGAGGGCGGCATCGGGGTCGGAGCCACGGATGGACTTGATGAAGGCCGAGATGGTGTCGTAGTGTTGATCGCCATCGGAATCGTAAAGAACGGCTTTGTGTTGGATCGATTCCTCGGCAATGGCGAGATTGAGGATGACTTTTCCGTCAACAGGCGGGGTGGTGAGAATAGCGAGTTCGAGGGCGGTGAGGGCTTTGCGGGCATCGCCATCGGCTTTTTCAGCGAGATGTAGCAGGGCATCCTGGTGTGCTTCGATGGACATTTTTCCAAAGCCTCTTTCCTCGTCGTTGATCGCGCGTGTGAGAAGAGGAAGAAGGTCGGCGGTGGCGACCGGTTCGAGTTGAAAAACCTGCGAACGGGATACAAGCGGGGAATTGACGTAAAAGTAAGGATTGTGGGTGGTGGCTCCGATGAAGCGGACGGTGCCGCGTTCGAGATGGGGAAGGAGGGTGTCTTGCTGGGCTTTGTTGAAGCGGTGGATTTCGTCAATGAAAAGGACGGTCGTTTGGTCTCGGAGTGTTTGATAGGTGCGGGCGGCCTCGATCTTGGCGCGAATCTCGGCGACGTTTGATTCCACACCATTGAGAGATTCAAATCGTGATCCGGTTGTTCGGGCGATGACACTGGCAAGAGTGGTTTTGCCTGTCCCCGGTGGACCGTAAAAAATGAGGGAGGTGAAGCGGTCGGCTTCGATGGCACGCCGAAGGAGTTTGCCATCGGCCAGAATGTGTTTTTGGCCCGCGATTTCTTCAAGGGTGTGCGGACGCATGCGGGCGGCCAGGGGCTCTCCGCGATGGCTGGACGTCAATTCGGACGGTGGGTTGTCGTCCGGGGCAAAGAGTGAGTCCATGGGTGGTTTTACGGGGTGAACGGAGGAGGTGCCACGGAATATTTTTTAAAAGGGAGAGCGGAGTTTGATCAGGGTCTTGGGATGGGAGGTGGGAGATTCGATTCCTGCAAGTTCGACGCTGACGTTTGAGATAGAGCTTCTCTCGGTTGTTGGCGAGTGACGCGATGAAAGGGCATCGCGAAGGGGCGAGAATCAGAAAAGTTGATCTTCTCCCGGAAAGCGGAAGAGCGTAGAATCCGAACATGAAGACATTAGGCGATCTTTTTAGGGGAAACGAGGAGTGGGCGCGTGCGGTTGATGAGAACGACCCTCAGTTTTTTCAGAAACTGGCGGAGCAACAGTCACCAAAGTATTTGTGGGTTGGGTGTTCTGACAGCAGGGTTCCCGCAAACCAGATCACCGGACTTCAACCGGGAGAGGTTTTCGTGCATCGAAATATTGCAAACGTGGTTTTACAGACCGATCTCAATCTGCTTTCAGTGGTGCAATATGCGGTTGAGGTTTTAAAGGTGGAACACGTCATCATTTGTGGCCACTACGGTTGTGGCGGGGTGCAGGCTTCGGTTGATGGAGAACGTCACGGATTGGTTGATAACTGGATCAAGGGAATCGGCGATATTGCCGAAAGCCGTGCGGATGAGCTGAATGCCCTGGATGAGAAAGACCGATTGGATCGACTTTGTGAAATGAATGTCGAAACCCAGGCTCACAATATGAGCAAGACGACAATTGTCCAGGATGCGTGGCAGCGGGGCCAGATGGTGGAGATCCACAGCTGGATCTATCGATTAAATGACGGTCGTTTGCGGTCATTGGGAGATCCGATCGTCGGTTAAGGTGGGCCTTGCCAAGGAGAAGACGACTGATTGATACTGAAACCGTGAGTGAAGCAGAACATCCTTTGGTGGGAGTGGTCATGGGAAGTGATTCCGATTGGCCCACGATGGAAAAAGCCGTTGAGGTTTTGGAACAGTTTGGAGTGCCCTACGAAGCGCGGGTGGTGAGTGCCCACCGGACTCCGGAGCTGCTGGTGGAGTATTCCAAGACTGCGAAAGAGCGGGGCTTGAAGGTGATTATTGCAGGGGCGGGCGGCGCGGCCCATCTCCCGGGAATGGTGGCGGCGATGACAATTCTTCCGGTGCTGGGTGTGCCGGTGCAGTCCCGGGCCCTGAGCGGGATGGATTCCTTGCTGTCAATCGTGCAGATGCCCAAGGGGATTCCCGTGGCAACTTATGCCATTGGTGAAGCCGGGGCCGGAAATGCCGGGCTTTCGGCGGTTTCGATTCTTGCGACCAGCGACGAGGGCTTGGCCGGAAAGCTGCAGCAATTTCGTGACGATCAACGTGACACTGTTCTCGGCAAAGTTCTCCCTCCCAATCTGCCGTCATGACAACTCTTGGTATTCTTGGTGGAGGGCAGTTGGCCCGGATGCTTTGCCTGGATGCCCGGCGGATGGGTTTTCGCACGGTGGTGTGGAGCGGGACGCCCACGGCCGAGCCAACCGAGGGAGTGGCGGATATCGTGATGAAACGGAAGTTTGATGACGAGGAGGCCTACGAGGAATTTTGCCGGCAGGTTGATGTCGCGACGGTGGAGTTTGAAAACATTCCACTGGAGACTTTGCGGAAGGTTGAAGATTCAGTAGGCCTTTTTCCATCCGCGGAAAGCATCGGGATTAGCCAGCATCGCTCGCGCGAGAAGACCTTTCTACGGGAGCATGGGATTCCCTGCGCACCATTTGCTTTGGTGAATTCCCTGGAAGAACTGAAAGCCGCTTATGAGGAAGTTGGACCGGCCACGGTTCTAAAGACGGCGGCCTTTGGTTACGACGGAAAAGGTCAGGTGAAGATTACCGCTGGCGATGAACTCGAAGCGGCGTGGGAATCGGTTCAAGGAGAGCCTTCGGTCCTGGAGGGCTTCGTGGATTTTTTGTGCGAGGTGTCTGTTCTCGTCGCCCGTGACAAGGACGGTCGATGTCTTGCTTTTCCAGTGGCTGAAAACGAGCACCGGAACCATATCCTCGATTTGACGATCGTTCCTGCACGAGTCCCTGAGGAGACGTTGGATGAGGCAAAAGCCACCGCGATCAAACTGGCTGGGGAATTGGATTACCGCGGGCTTTTGGCGGTGGAATTTTTTGTCGAAAAGTCAGGACGTGTCGTGGTCAATGAAATGGCCCCGCGACCTCACAATTCGGGACATTTCACGATGAACGGGTGTGTCACTTCGCAATTTGAGCAACAACTTCGTGCGGTGTGTGGATTGCCTTTGGGATCTCCCGAATTACAAGGCGAAACGGTCATGGTGAACCTCCTTGGCGATATGTGGAATCCCGAACTCAAGGTTGATGAAATCTTTGCGACCGAAGGAGCAAAACTCCATCTCTATGGAAAGAGCAGCCCGGGCGAGCGTCGTAAACTGGGGCATGTCAATGTGGTTGGCGGAACGGGTGTGGAAGCCCGGGCCCGGGCACTCAAAGAAAAACTTTTAAGCTAAAATATCATGAAACGTCTCCTGTTACTCCTGCTGCTCCCTGCCCTAACGATGGCGGGAGAACTCAAGATCACCTCATACAATATCCGTCAGGACACCAATGGAGACCGGGGTGACCGCGATTGGAGTAAGAGGACGCCGGGAGTGGTGAAGTTTCTCAGGGATGGCCGCTTTTCCATCATCGGACTTCAGGAAGCGAAGCAAAATCAGGTTGAAGATATCCAAAAGGGCCTCCCTTCCTTCAAGCTGCTTGGGGTTGGGCGTGACGATGGTAAAAAGCGCGGGGAGTATTCCCCCCTCTTTTATGACCCCAAGGTCTGGTCGCTTGATCCGGTCGAGCAGGGGACCTTTTGGCTTTCCGACACTCCGGAAGTTCCCGGAAGCAAGACCTGGGGGAATGGCGTGACCCGGATCTGTTCATGGGCCCGCTTGATCGGGAAAGATGGCAAGGCGATCTATCTCTATAACACCCACTGGGATCATCAAAGCCAGCCCTCACGGGAAAAGGCGGCGGTCTTAATCCTGGAACGAATCAAGAAGCGGAAGAATGGAAACGAACCTGTCATCCTAATGGGAGACTTCAATGCCACGACCGACAATCCCGCGATCAAGACCCTGCTGGGTTCCGGAATCCTGCTTGACCACGGAGGAGACGAGCAGAAGCTGACTTTTAATTTTTGGAAACACGGGTTGAAACCCGGGCTCCGTATCGATCATATCTTCACAAGTCCTTCGATTAAGAAAGCCAGATTTGAAGTCCTGACGGATGGTGATCCGGTCAATTCAGATCACCACCCGGTCGTTCTTTCCATTCCGGAAAATTAAATGTCGATGACGTAGCCGCTGCGATTGCTGACGGCTTCGGCTTCATCGACATGAATCCAGCGAATGGTGTAATTCTTGCCCCATGAGTCGCTCACTGCGATCTCGTTGGTGGCTTCGTTGTAGCCGATGATCAGACAGATGTGGTAGTTCGCTTTCTGTTGAAGGGCTTCTGCGTTTTTTTCGGCAACGGTAGCGATCTTCGTGGCGTAGCCGGCCCAATCTTTTACGCCTTTGCGCGCACGAGTGCGGCCATTGGCAACTTGGTTGTAGCCGGAAAGGCTGCACATTTGCCAGAGGATGGGGACCCCTTTGTCGATATAGCGTCTGATTTTGTTTGGAGCGAGTGACTTGAGTGCAATTTGGCGGGCGGTGCGACCGCCCTTGCTGCGGGTGGTGAAAGCGACTTCATCGTAGAGTTTGGCAGTGTTGGTCCCGCCCCCTCCGACGGTCGCTAAAGTCGCGAGGAGATACATGTCGGCCGGAACACCGGCGTGGCGCATCGCGCGTTCGAATGTGGCCGGGGCGCAGTATCCTTTGGGGCCTTGATCGACCATGGGGATGTCTTTGATGACGACATCGCCATTTGCATCACTGGTCACACTGTCCTTGAGTCGGACCCGGATGTCGCCATCGCTCACGCGCGGGAAACGTCCGCCACCGTCAGCAAAGGAGGCGCGGACGATATTCAGTCCGACGTATTCCTCCTCAACGTGAGCGAGGAGAAAGGAATGCCCGTTCCAATCCCACCGTTGAACTTTGTGGCTCTTGTTCCCTTGGCCCAGCATGCGTTGGTCGGTGGGCTCACCGAGAACTCCGGAGATGGTTTTGGCAATGGCGGCGGCATCGAAGATCATCGCGCCCTCGAGAGTGTTTCGGTCGACTTCTTTTCCGTTGCTTTTGAAGTGGTCTTCACCTGCTCCGACGGTGCTGAGAGAATCGCCCTTGTTGGAATAAATGATGGAAAGGGAAAGCGTCCGGCCATTGTGGTCTCCATAGACGACAACGGTTTTTGGTTGGGCTCCGGCGAAGGTGAATCCGCTTTGGGTGTAGAGCCGATAGCTGCTGGTGAAGGGGGTTTTAGATTCGAGCGGAAGACGCAGGCGATTGCCGATCGCTCCGGCTGATTCGTTCCAGATGTTGCCATTCGAGGCGAAAAGAGGATAGCCGAGAGCTTTGTTCAGCGGATCGAGATGTTTTTCGATCTTCGCCCGGTGGGACATCCAGGTCGTTCGAATGTCCGCGCGCGATTCCTTGGAGAGGTAGGCGAGGGGAGTGTCGAACTCCTGACCATCGGCGCGGCGGAGGAGCGCGGTGTCTTTTTCAAGGTTGATGAGCTCAACTTTCAATTGATCGGTTCCGTTTGCCTCTTGCAGCGTAATCAAGGGCTCTGCTTTCAGGAAAAAAGAGCCCGCAGCGAGGTAGGGAAGAAGTGCTCTAAGGGTCATGGGATCAAGGTCTTCGGAAATCTATGGCAGAAACGCGATTCGGGTTGAATAAATTAGTTCGCTGTTGCATCTTACTACCAGCTTGTGGGGGCGTTCTGGTTTCGACTGAATGTTTATAACGCTGGCTGCATGTAGAGGTTGATCGGTTGGCCTCTTTAAAAAGCCGCTCAAAACAAATAATTGCAGACTCTAACGAGCTCGCACTTGCTGCTTAATTGACAGCAACGTCCCAATCCTGACGCCTATTACGGAGCGGGGCGACTACTTAATAGGCTGGCTGCCGAGTCGGGGATCCGGGCAAGGCAGTGAGATTCAACAGGATCATCGGATTAGTGAACGGGCCGGGTGAGGCTCACCAATCTTAAAGCAGCAAACGCCTGGCTATACTTGTAGACGCCTTCGTGAAAGGCATTTAGGACACGGGTTCAACTCCCGTCGCCTCCACCATCTTTAAAATACCCGTAACTGGCTTTACAATAGCTGGTTACGGGTTTTTCAGGGCCGGTTTTCAGAGCCCTGAAATAGCCGTATTTGGCCGATTTTGGCGAAAAATCCGTGTGTTTTCTGTGTGTTTTTGTAGCTTGGCTTCATGCCTTTGGACTCACAAATCGGCACTGTGAAGCTCTATTCACCATCCTCTCCAGGGCGACCCTGGAAAGTGGCCTGGAGCCCTCCGGGAATGCCACGGCAGGTAAAGGATCGCAAAACCAAAAAGGAAGCTGAGAAACTGGCCCGGGAAATCAAGGCCCAGTTAAAGCGAGGGCGAGTTGGAAACGTTCATCGAGTTTCCGATGACGAAAATGAGCTTCTGGAACTTTGTCGAAAATTGGCCGATCCCCGAAGAATCCTGGAAGAGGCTCTCGAAAATCAGGATAAATTCAAACGGGCCACTGTGGCAGAGTGCTGCGACCGCTATATCGACGAATATCGAGATCGTGGGAGCGTGCGGACTCGTGACGATGCCACCAGCAAAGCCGGGATTATCCGCGAGACTCTCGGAGAGCGGTATCTCGACTCGTTGACCGAGCATGACATCGAAGAGTGGCGCGATTCCAAACTCAAAGGCTCCAATCGCTATCGGAACAATATCCACGCCCACCTTCGACACCTCTTCTCTCGGGCCCGGGTTTGGGGATTCGTTCCGAAAGGGCATAATCCAGCCCGTGACGTCCCGTCCCTCAAGGTCCCACGGGCCGAGCCGGTCGTCT
>CALFSW010000152.1 GCA_937916505.1 uncultured Verrucomicrobiales bacterium
GTATTTGTTGGGAGATGGATCTTCACACGATGGGAACGCCAGCTAGGATCAGGCATTGCGAAGATTGCGCCGGACGGTCGCATCATTCGATCATGAGCCATGAGTGAAAACGAAAACCAGAAAAGGCGTCGAGTTGTTGTGACCGGGGGACCGGGTGGCGGCAAGACAACTGCAGTCGACTTTTTCCGAAGGGAGATCGGCGAGCAGGTCGTGATCGTTCCGGAAGCCGCCACGATGATCTTCTCAGGTGGATTCCCCCGCGAACCGGAAGAGCATGCACGGATGGCGGCCCAGAGGGCAGTTTATCATGTCCAACGGAACCTTGAGGATGTCCAGGCCGCGCTTTATCCGGAGCGCGCACTACTCTGCGACCGCGGCACCGTCGACGGCGCGGTTTATTGGCCGGGCGGGCCAGATGGCTTTTTCAAGGCGCTCGAAACCAGCCTGGAGGAGGAGCTGGAACGCTACGATGCTGTCATTTTCTTCGAAAGCGCTGCAGTCGGCGGAATGGGGATTGAGGGCGGGAACCCGATCCGCAGCGAGACGATGGATGAAGCGGTGGACCTAAATTCACGGCTGCGGTTAATCTGGGCGCAGCATCCAAATTTCATGGTCGTGGAGCACGACCCTTCGTTTTTTAAGAAAATTGGACGTGGGCTCGATGCCCTTTTGGAAACGATTCGCAAGCTTTCGCCCTAATTCAAAAACGCCAATTTGGAGCAGGGATTTTCTTTTGGCGGGAGGTCCGTGACGCAGCCGTTGGGCCGGACCGGAGGGGGTGTCAGAGGGGGAAGGGGGGATTCGTAAGCTAAAACCTTCTGAATGGTTAGATCATCGCTGAACAAAAATCTGCTGCGATGTGATTCGAGCAGTTCCGATGATTCCAAGTTGACCGCAAGCAGGAAGTCCGATTGACTTTTGCATTAATTCGCGTTTCTCAACAAATCCACATCCAACGAATTCCTGGATCTCTGGAGGATCACTGTTTTTTCTGCGCCTTGCGGATCGCCTCGCCGTCATGATCCGGCGAATCTCCATGCTGAAATCGCGACTCAAGGTGATCCCTGTTGCCGCTGGGATGGCGTCGCCCCTATCAGCTCAAACTTCGCTGGAGGTGAACTTCCAGGAGCGAGTTCAACCTTTGCTCAAGGAATTCTGCTTCAAATGTCACGATGCGGACAAACAGAAGTCGGGCATTCGACTCGATACGTTGAATGGCGGCATTGCCGACAAGCAACTCTTCCTTTTGAAGCACGTTCTCGCCCAGTTGAAGGATGAGGCGATGCCTCCAGAGGAGGAAACCCAACCTACGGATGAGCAGAAAGATGTCCTCGTGGAATGGATCGGTGAGGCACTACTGCTCGGTGAGCGACAGGCTCGTGAAAAGAATGGAACCGTGCGGCGGCTGACCGTCGCGCAGTATCGGAATACGCTGCGTGATCTTCTTGGAATTGAAGATCCTCTGGCCGATGTGCTTCCTCCTGATGGCGTCTCCGTGGACGGGTTCCTCAACAATGGAGAGACAATGCTCCTTACCCCTTCGATGATGGAGGCGTATTTCAGTATCGCAGAAAAGGCTCTGTCGCTCAGCATTGTCGATGAGAATGCCAGGCCGAAGATCCAGAAGTTTCGGGTGGAGTTAGGGAAGGCGGTCAATCCCGCCCCGCATCCAGGGAAGATTGTGCTCAATGGTGGTCGGCTCTTTGCCACTCGCGATTACATGGTAACGCAACCCATCCCAGAGAAGCCGTTCGAATTCGACCCTGTCGAGATGAAAACGAACTTCAAATTTATCGAAGGTTACAATGGAAATCCGACGGTACGTGGCTGGCGAACGTTTGAAAGTCTCTATCACTCCGTGTTCGCGGTGATGATCGGGAAGGGATACAATGAGCTGGTTATGGAAGGCCTGCTCTTAAAACCGGCACGTCCCGGATCATCGGGGCGGGACAAGCCGCCTGCATGGGGCTCCACTCCTACCCTGACCCTACCCGTTCGCGAACTTCCTGACTCCGGGAAATTCCGCATCACAATTGAAGCCGCGTGCTTCGACGAACCGGTCGTGGCGAATCGATTTCCGAATCTTGGCGTTCATCTGGGGTTGCGCCGTGATTGTGGCCTTACCTTGACCCGTGTTGGCAAGCCAGTGCCAGTCGCGACAGACAGCCTGGTGAAGTATCATTTTGAAGGAATGATCAGTGAATTCCCGAATGCCGAGGTCGAAGAAAATAACGTAAACTACCTCGCGGGACTTCGAGAGATCGCGGTGCGCAGCGAGTGCACCGATGGCCGGGAGGTGCCGCGCCTGCTGGTGCGGTCGGTCGAGTTCGAGGGGCCGTTTCACGAGGAGTGGCCCCCTCCCGCGCACCGCGCGATCTTCTTTGAATCAAGGCATCGTGGCCAGCCTGAAGCCTATGCACGCGAGGTGATCGAACGCTTTGCCGCGCGAGCCTTCCGCCGTCCAATTGATCAGGAGGAAATACAGTCGCTCCTTTCGGTTTGGGTCGACTCATTCGCGGAAACAGGCGATTTTCAACGGAGCATCAAAGATTCGCTTCTCGTCATCCTGACATCGCCACAGTTTCTCTTTCTGATCGAAGATAGCGCAGGCCCCGGGGCCGAGCCGTTGGATGAATTCGAGCTTGCGTCAAAGCTCTCTTATTTTCTCTGGAACAGTGCCCCGGATTCGCGATTGCTGGAACTTGCAGCTGTGAATCAACTGCACTCCTCACTCGATCCCCAGATTGATCGCATGATCGAGGCTCCCGGATTCGATCAATTCGTGGAACCTTTCGTCTCCCAATGGTTGAGTCTCGATAAGTTTGACGTGGTCGAGCTCGATCACGGACGCTACCCCTCACTGACTTTAGATGCCCGTGAGCACTTACGCACCGAGCCGATTCAATTTTTGAAACACCTGATCCGGCACAATTTACCCCTGGGCAATCTCGTGCAATCAGATTTCATTGTGGCGAACGAAGTGGTCGCGGCCTACTACGGCATCGGAGATAAAATCGAGAGCGGCTTTGCATTTGTTCCAGTAGTGCATCAAAACGAAACCCTGGGCGGCGTTCTCACGCAGGCCGCCATCCTTTCCGGACTGTCGGACGGCCGGGAATCGAATCCAGTGAAGCGGGGGGCCTGGCTTGCTCGCAAGATTGTCGCTGAGCCACCGGAAGATCCGCCACCGAATGTGCCTGCGTTACCGAAAGACGGAAACGAGAATCTGACACTCCGACAAAAGCTGGAACAGCACCGGAATCAGAAGGGCTGCATGCAATGTCATACAAAGATTGATCCATGGGGGCTTCCGCTGGAGCAGTTCGATGCGGGAGGCTTGTTCAAGAAGAGTCAAAACGCGGACGATGCCCGTTCGACATTGCCAGACAAAACGGAGATTGCCGACACCAGGGCACTCAAAACCTATCTGGCAACTGATCGCATCGATCAGGTTGCATTCAGTTTTTTGAAGCATCTCGCCACTTACGCGACTGGGCGCACCCTCAATTATAACGAGCTTGCCTCTCTCAAAAAATCGGCACTTGAAATGAAACCTGACGGATATCCTGTCAAAGACCTGTTTCACTTTGTCATTCAATCCCCAATCTTTCTTGAGAAATAGGCGCCTCTTGAATAGAACAAATTGTGAAAAGCCTTTCATCCCCCTAACCCCAGCGTAGATGCCCCGTAACTTTACACTCTCCCGTCGTTCCGTAATCAAAGGTCTTGCTGGCGTTGCTCTACCCCTTCCGATTCTGGATGCGATGGGCCAGGACATTGCCGAGAAAGCCCCCCGCCGATTCTGCGCACTCTATACCGCGAACGGAATGTCTCTTCCTGAGACATCGCACGGGATGGATCACTGGAGTTGGTTCCCTCGGAATGCCAAAGAAGGGAAATTTGAATTTGGGAAGTCGACCGAACCCCTGCGTCCATTCAGAGAGCAATTGAGTTTCCTTGGTGGGCTCTACCACAAGAACGGCCCCAAGAATGACCCGCACATTTGTTCGGATATGTGGCTCACCGGCGCGCCATTGCAGAATCCCAAACCAGGTCGCTACAATTCAGTGGGCCTGGATCAAGTCGTTGCCCTCCACACAAAGGAACACTGTCGTCGCCCTTCTCTGGTCCTGTCGATCGATGCAGGCACGGGATACCTTTCTCGTACCGGGACGATATCCTACGGCCTGGAAGGAAAGCCCATTCCAGCGGAGAACAATCCACGCCGCGTATTCGATAGCCTGTTTCGAAATGATCAAGCTTCGCTTGAGTCAAAACGCATCGAGCTCAAGCGTCGGATGAAATTGGTGGATGCCGTTTTTGAGAACGCAAAGACACTCGATAAAAAACTGGGGCGATCCGACAGCGACAAAATGGATCAATACCTGACTTCGATCAATGAGTTCGAGTCGCGCCTGATCGCTTCGGAGAAGTGGATCGATATTCCATTAAAAAAGCAGGACTACTCGCAACTTGATCTTGGTGTAACGCCGGAAGACGGGCCAAAGGCTTATTATCGTAACATGTTCGATTTGATCGCGCTGGCGTTCGATGCGGACATCACGAGAAGTGTTACCTTTATGCTCAGTCGTGAAGATGGCATGGGAATCAGTGACACCTTTCCTCTGAAGCTAGGCCTGGGTAGCACCCACCATATGCTGTCGCATGCCAAGGACAAAGGCGGGCAGTTGAATTTCGCGAAGTACGATCAGTTTTTGAGTGAACAACTTGCCCACTTCCTGAGCCGCCTTCAGGGTTTCCAGGATAAGAATGGCAGCGTTCTCGATAATACCATCGTCCTCTACGGAAGCGGAGCGAGTACCACCCACTATTCCAAGAATATTCCAACCCTGATCGCCGGCGGAAAACATATGGGGCTCAAGCATGGACAGTACTGGCGCGATGGCGACACCCTAATGTCGAACGTCCATCTCAGCATTTTGCGCTCCATGGGAATTAATGATGATTCGTTTGCCGACAGTACAGGCACCTTGCAAAAATCCGTTTTCTCCGTCTAACCCGGCGCTTTGAAGTTGGTAGCGGGTGAACTCGTTCGCGATCGCTTTGCGGCGGCGGGTTCTCCGTAGTGGTAAATCGCCCGAGGTTGCCGGACGACAGGAATGTCACCCCTCGATATCAAGCCCCGCCTGGCCTGCTTCCCGCTTCACCGGCATCGATCTTTCCGCCACCGCCATCCGGCAGGGCCGGGCACTCAAAGCAGAATACACCTGCGTAGTTGGAATATTGGCATGGGTGGCGATAGGGATTTGGGGCAGTCTTCATCACTCGTGAAGACAACCCAACG
>CALFSW010000153.1 GCA_937916505.1 uncultured Verrucomicrobiales bacterium
GCGGCCTCCAACCGCATTCACGCTCTCGCGGACCAACTCTGCCCCGGATTTCTCACGAGCCCCAGGCAGCCGAAGAATGGGCAGTCACCCTTCCGGAAGGAGAAAAAAGGTCCCAGGTCCTCCAAAAGATCCACCAGAACATGCAATCCAAAAATTTGGAAGCGGCCTCGGAATTTGCCAACAGACACGGGATCAACATCCCGGGAAAGAATTAGAATTTTAGATCCCCATCCGATCGCTATTCAACAGGGGCCGGTTCAGCGGTGTCTGAGGCTTCTGCACCAGCCTCCTTTTTGCGCAGGACGGTAGGGTTCTGCCAGTCGAAAACCACTCCAAATTCTCCGGCAATCATCTTCTCGACCCATTCTCCGCTCGGGTCATCGATGACCGCTCCGGGTCTCCGGTTTTTGAACTCATTCCCGTCCTCATCTTTCTTGCTCTCAGGGTCATTGACACCCTTGATTTTCCCTTTCGCGATCAGTTCCCGGAAGATTGCAGTGTCGGGACGCCGCAGAAGAATCCCCTTCATTTCCCCTTGGATCTTCATTAAGAACCAATCCCGTTCACCATCCTCATCCGGTGGGTAGTTGACGAAGACGTGATCGCCGGATTTGCGGAGGGTGAGTTTGGCTGGGTCGTCATCGTCATTATCAACCGTCTCACAATGAAGCTCACCTTCTTTGGCATTCGTCACGATGACGGAAATCACATCTCCGTCGAGATCGAGCCATTCCCCTGCGATCAATGCCAGGGGGACCTCCCCGATCGACTGGGTCAAATCCACTTTTGTCTTTCCGACCAATTGTTTGGAGCGGACGCTTGAGCAGCCTGATACAAGTAAAAATATCGGGAGGGCTATGAGGAAAAGCACTTTCATGATGCCTAACGCTAATTGCCCCCGACTCCGAGTCAACGGGCATTCCAAGGAAGATCTCGCGGGAAATATCTTCCCGTTACGAAAGCGATTAGGAGGTTCAAGCCAATCGCCCTTCGGGCTCTTCAAACTTTTGTCTTTTAGACTTGTCAGCATCCGCCGAAACCCCATAACCTTCAGAAATTTATGAAGAAAACAATTGCATCCATAACTCTCTCTACTTTCTGCATGGCAGGAGCGAACGCGGCCTTGATCGCATACTACGACTACAATGGCGACGCCAACGATAGCAGCGGCAACGGCGCAAACGGGGTCCTGAACGATGGTGCGGTCATCTCAGCAGACGGCATGGGCTACAGCGGTGCCGCAGGAGACTCTTCCCTCGATCTAGGAACCAGCGCCGGGGGTAACTCCGAGCATTCGGCTTCGACTGTTGATTTTTCGTCCGCGATCGCTAATAATTCGATGGGCGTCAGCTTCTGGCAGTATAATGTCGGTAACGGCGCTGGTGGCAATATTAACAATACCCCCTTCGCCGTCGTTGGCACTGGGGCGGAAGCGCGCGGCTTTGGAGCACACACCACATGGAGCAATGGTATTCTCTACTTTGACCACTCCGGGTGCTGTGGCGCCCCAGGACAGCGCCTTACGTCTGTCGGCGCCCTCGACCCCAACCTCATCGACGGCTGGCATCACATTGTCCTTCAAGTCGACAATGGGAGCAAAGAGATCTGGCTCGATGGCACCCTCCTCAATAGTCAGGATACAGGAGCAGCCGCCATTTCCAGCACTCTCACCGGAGATCTCTTTGTTGGCCTCCAGTTCGACGGTACCGTTGGATTCGCAGGTCGGATCGATGAATTCGCAGTGTGGGACTCAAGCCTTAGTGCAAGCCAGATCGGACAACTCGCCGGTGGTGCCTCGGCCCTCTCGATCCCCGAACCTTCCAGCAGCTTGCTTGTCCTCTTGAGCGGCTTGGTAATCATCCGACGCCGTCGCTAGAAAGCCCTGCGCAAAACTTTCAGAACGGTCGATCCCACCTTGTGTGGGGTCAAGGGCGATTGGCTTGAGGATGGTTAGATGGGGCGAGCTTGCTGGAGGAGTT
>CALFSW010000154.1 GCA_937916505.1 uncultured Verrucomicrobiales bacterium
GGACATCGGTGAGCCGGAAGTCGCGACCCTGGCTGCGGAAGGTGAGGCGTTTGTGGTCGATGCCGAGTTGGTGAAGAATCGTGGCGTGGAGATCGTGGACGTGAACTTTATTCTCGGTGGCGTGATAGCCGAAGTCATCGGTGGCACCGTAGGTGAGGCCGGGCTTCATTCCTCCGCCGGCCATCCACATTGTGAAGCCGTGCGGGTGATGATCACGTCCCCAGGTTTTCCCCATCACCTGCGCCACCGGTGTCCGGCCAAATTCGCCGCCCCAGATGACAAGGGTATCGTCGAGCAATCCGCGCTGTTTAAGATCTGCGATGAGCGCGGCAATCGGTTGGTCGGCGGCTCCGCACTGACGTCGGTGCTCGCGATCCATGTCGGTGTGTGAATCCCAGCCTCGATCATAGAGTTGCACGAATCGAACCCCGCTCTCGACGAGACGACGGGCCATGAGACAGTTTCGAGCGAAGGAAGGCTTCACGCGATCCGCACCATATTGCTCCATCGTCTTCTCCGACTCTTTGCTTAAGTCGGCGAGTTGCGGCACGCTGGCCTGCATGCGGAATGCCAATTCGTAAGACGCAATGCGAGTCGTGATTTCTGGATCACCCAGCGCTTCATGCTGGCGTCCGTTCATCCACTGAATCAGATCCAACTCACGACGCCGGTCCTGAGTGCTCACCCCTTTTGGATTGTCGAGATGCAGCACAGGCGCTCCGCTATTTCGGAATGGCACCCCGGCGTGGCGGGAATCGAGAAATCCATTGCCCCAAAAACTTTGCAAGAGCGGCTGGCCGTCACTTACGCCAGAGGTCAACACGGTGTAGGCCGGTAGGTCTTGGTTATCGGAACCCAGCCCGTAGGACATCCAGGAACCGAGAGTCGGCCGATCAGCCAACAAGGTTCCGCAGTTCATGAAATTCACACCGGGGTCGTGCACATTGGTGTCAGTGTGCATCGAGCGGATCACCGTCAACTCGTCGGCAAGCTTCGAGAGATGAGGAAACAATTCGGAAATGACCGTTCCGGATTGTCCGTACTGCCGAAAAGCATACGGCGAGCCTTTAAGATTTGGAGTGCCACGAATGAGAGCGAACTGCTGGTGATCCTTCAGAAGCTCCTGCGGAATTTTTTTGCCATCGAGTTCGTTGAGCTTCGGCTTGGGATCAAAGAGATCGATGTGCGAAGGACCACCCGCCATGAAGAGAAAAATGACGCGCTTCGCCTTGGGAGCATGATGAAAATGCGGCAAACTCCCCTGCCCTGCTTGAAGCTTGTCATTCAGCAAGGACGCAAGTGCCACGGAACCAATCCCACCCGCCGAGCGACCAAGAAAGGCGCGTCGTGTGAGGTCAGCGGAGAATGTTGAATCAATCATGGTCGCGTGATGGTTTCGTCGAGGTTCAAAAGGACGGTAGATAAACTCTGCCACTTCGCGAGATCAGATGGCGCGGAATGACTCTCTAAAAAACTCAGGAACTTCTCCCGCTCGTCAGCACTAGGAAGCCGCCCAAGGCAAAATCGAAACGCGAGATCGAGGCGCCCCTTGGAATCGAGGACCTCCCCGAGAAGTCGTTTTGCCAGACCCTCTGCGGATTCGACAAAGACCGGAGCATTCAAAGTCACGAGCGCCTGAGTCGGGAGATTAGCGGTAGTTCGTTTCGACACGCAGACCGCACGAGCCGGAGCATCAAGTAACTCCATCGTGGGATGCAGCGCCATCCGTCGCCAATAGGTGTAGAGACTCTTGCGATAACGATCATCGCCCTTGCTCCCAACCCACTTGCCGGGCAGGTCCCGATCCTCCCAATACCTGTCTGGTTGAGGAGGAAAGACACTCGGACCACCAGCCAGAGGCTTCAACAACCCGCCAATCGCGAGCGCCTGATCCCTGATCTGCTCGGCCGGCAGGCGAACCCGGGGCATTCGCGCATACAGTTCGTTACTCGGATCCTTCTCACGATGAGCCGAGGAAATCCGGGCGGCTTGCCGATAAGTCGCCGAAGTCACAATCAAGCGATTGATGTGCTTCATGTCCCAACCGCTTTCGACAAACTCGCTGGCCAGCCAATCAAGTAAGTCCGGGTGAGTGGGCGGCGTTCCTTGCGATCCAAAGTCATCCGACGTGCGCACCAAACCATGGCCGAAATAACTTTGCCAAAAACGATTCACGACTACCCGTGCCACGAGGGGATTTTTCCCATTCACCAACCAACGGGCAAACTCGAGCCGGTTCTCCGCTTGCTCTTCGCCTTCATTCGCCAGAATCCCGGGAACAGCAGGACCGACCTGGTCACCACGACTGAGAAAACTGCCTCGCAGATGAATGAAGGTGTCACGAGGCTTCGACAGTTCCCGCATCACCGGAACACTTACTTCTTTCCCTTCTGATTTCCCTCCTCCCAGAGCCGCCATTAATTCAGCCACCCTCTCACCCAATTTACCCGAGCCCAGTTCTTTGCCGAGTGCCCGATCGTAGAGCCGCACATCCTTGAGATCTCCTTCGAATCGATAGGCCTTCGCTCCGGCATCATTCCGATACCCCACGCCAATTGCGAGGGGGCGATTTGAAATCGCAATCGTTTCCGGCACCTTCCCGATCACCCGGGCAGACTTGTCTTCCACGCCATCTAAAAAAAGCCGCACTGTCTTCCCCGCCTCAAAGACCACCGAGACCCGGTGCTCCTCTCCGTCATTCACTGGCTGACTTCCATAAAGAGAAACTCCATCGAAGGGATCGGTGCGTGAAGACACCCAAAAGAACAAATGCCCCGGGGTCGCTTCATTCTCTCCCTCGCCACCAATCCCAAAGACATAGCTGCGCTGCTTTCCCCGCCAATCGTATTTCGACAACACACTGGCCACTTTCTGGCGGGTTTTGATTCGCGCGGTGATGGTGAGATCCCCGGTGAGATTGTACCTCTCGTCACCTACATCGGGATGCACCCCGTCCCACTGACCCAGCAGTCCATCATCACCAAGCTCGGCTGGAGCAGGCAAGGCAGCCCGAGCTTTACTCAACTCCGCTTCGAGCTTCTTTCGCTCCTCCTCGTTCTTCCCGCCCCGCACATAGTGATACTTCATCGTCGGACCTCCCTGCCCAAGCCCCTTGCCACGGTGCTCGGTGTTATTGAAAATCGCGAAGAGCGAAAAGTAGTCACGCTGACTAATCGGATCGAATTTATGGTCGTGGCACTCCGCACACTCCATGGTCAAACCTAACCAAACTTTTCCCGTGGTATTAACGCGATCAGTCACTCCTTTAAGGCGATATTCTTCAACTGGATAAGTCTGACCTCGCGCCTGTGGAGCATTGCGATGGAATCCCGTCGCGATGCGTTGCTCGTCAGTCGCGCCCGGAAGCATGTCGCCGGCAAGTTGTTCGATGGTAAACTGATCAAAGGGCATGTTGTCATGCAGTGATCGCACCACCCAATCACGATAAGGCCAAATCTCGCGCATCTTGTCATCGGCAAAGCCCCGGGTGTCGGCATAACGAGCCAGATCGAGCCAGTCCTGCGCGCGTCGCTCGGCGTAGTCTCGGGTCGCCATCAGACGATCAACCAAGCGCTCGTAGGCTCCGGGATCCGTGTCATTTAAAAACCACTCCATCTGCTGCGGAGTCGGCGGAAGTCCGGTAAGATCCAAAGTCACCCGCCGGACCAAGGTGTGAGGATCCGCTTCCGGTGAAAATGCCAACCCTTCTTCTTGGAGACGAGCTCCGATGAATTGATCAATGGGATTACGCGCTCCCGAAACCTGCGGAGGCACTACCTTCTTTGGTGGCACAAAGGCCCAGTGAGGTTGGTATTTTGCACCTCCCTCAATCCAACTCTTGAGTATGTCCTTTTCATCCTCCGTGAGACTCTTGTTGCTCTCCGGCGGAGGCATCACTTCGTCTTCATCAGAATGCGTGATGCGATGCCAGACTTCGCTCTCCTTCGAGTCACCCGGCTTGATCGCCTGCACTCCATCCTTCAAGGCATAGGCTCCTTCCTCAGTATCCAAACGCAATCCGGCCTTCCGCGTCTTTGCATCGAAGCCATGACACGCGAAGCACTTGTCGGAAAGGATCGGACGGATGTCCCGGTTGAACTCCAAGCGCGCGGGTTCGGCCCAAGCGCCCGGCGCCGCGACAAGCAGGCTGGTTGCGACCATGCATGCCATGCGGTTGGGGAAAAATGCTGGGAAAAGGAAGGTCATATCGTGCATCTGCGACGCGCCGCTAGACATACGTCCCCAAAGCCGACTTAATAAGAGCTTTAACATTTCATTTTCAACCCTAAGGTGGAGTGCAAATGAAAGACCACCCTGTCATCCGGATCCGCGTCCCCGACTGGGCGACCTTCGCCGAAACAGTATTGCGCGGGATCGTGCGCTACCAACGCGAACACTGGCGTCCATGGCGCCTGGTTTGCGAAGGCGAACTCTTCGGCATTCAGCCAGATGCTGCGCCCGACTCATCAGACTGCGACGGCGCCATCCTCTTTCGCCCGAGCGCGGAAGAGGCGTCGGATTTCCGGCGCCACGGCGTGCCCCTGATCGCGCTGAGCACGGAGGGACGCCGGCCGGGAGTCCCGCGGGTGGTGGCCGATAGCGTGGAAACCGGTCGCCGGGCGGCGCGCTACTTCCTCCGGCTCGGCTTGAGAAACTGCGCCTTCATTTCCGACCTGACCCTGAGCTATGCACGCTGCTGGCAGCGTGGTTTCACTGCAGAACTGGCAAAGGCAGGGGCCGACTGCCAAGTCCAGCACATGTCTGAGGACCTACTCTTCCCGGTGGAGGATCGCAAGCAGGTAGGAGCGCTGCTGGACAACATGCTGCCCGGTTTGTCTCTACCGTGCGGCGTCTTTGCCAAGGACCGCCTGGCCGCAAATGTTCTTCTCGCCGCGGAACGTCTGGACCTCCGGATCCCGGATGACCTCAGTGTGTTGGGCGCTGGCTACAGCGAGATTCTCGCCCTGACCTGTCACCCACCGCTGACGACGATCGACTATCCCGGAGAACGCACCGGATACGAGGCGGCGGCCACCCTCGATCGCCTCATGAGAAAAGCGGGTGAGGTTCCCCGACACGTCATCGTTCCCGGCTGCGAGCTCTGTGAGCGGGAATCGACCGGTGCGGTGGAAGCCTTCACGGGCAGGATCAAGCAGGCCACGCGGGTCATTCGCGAACGCGCTCCGCGCGAACCTCTGACCGCCGCCGAAATGGAAGATCTCTGCGCTGGGGGCAGCGCATCCTCCTTCCGCCGGGAGTTTCGCGAGCAAACCGGCACCACCGTGAAGGAGATGATCAACCGCCTGCGCCTTGAGCGACTCGAACTACTGTTGCTCGAAACCCGCCTCACCATCAAAGAGATCACCTTCGAGATGCAATTCTCCTCCACCGAGGAACTGGCGCGCTTCTTTCGACGGGCCCACCAATGCAGCCCGTCCGATTTTCGGCAACGGGTGGCGTGAGACCTGATCCCTAACCATCACTCCATCGAGACCCACACGGACTTGATGCGGGTGTAGGCGTCGAGGGAATGGATGGCTTTCTCGCGGCCCCACCCGCTTTGTTTGAAGCCGCCGAAGGGGCTGGCCACGTCATAGCAGCCGTAGCGATTGATGAAGACCGACCCGGCCTCCAATCGGCTGGCGACGCGATGGGCCCGGCCGATGTCCCGGGTCCATAATCCCGCCGCGAGTCCGTACCTGCTGTCGTTCGCCATGGCGACCACCTCGTCTTCGGTCTCGAACGGCGTCACGGCCAGGACCGGTCCGAAGATCTCTTCCTGCGCGATCGTCATTTTTTGATCCACGTCGGCGAAAATGGTGGGCCGCACAAAGAAGCCGGCGGCGTTGCTGCCGCGTACGTCGCGCTCTCCACCGGCCACGAGGCGGGCGCCCTCTTGCTTGCCCGACTCGATGTAAGCCAACACCCGTTCCATGTGTTGCTCGGTGCATTGGGGGCCCTGGTCGGTGGCGGGATCGAAGGGATCGCCGCAGACGATCTCTTCGGCCAGCGGAATCATCTGCGCCAGCACCTCGTCGTAGATGCTGCGGTGCGCGAAGAGCCGCGTTGGTTCGGTGCATTTTTCTCCCTTGTGGCAGAAGATCATCTCAGCGTTTCGCCGGCAGGCGGCCTCCAGGTCAGCGACGTCCTCAAACAGGATACTCGGCGACTTGCCGCCCAACTCCAGGGTGAGGGCCTTCAGGTTTGAGGCGGCTGCATCCTGCACCACCGAGCGACCGGTCTCGGTACTGCCGGTAAAGGAGAGCTTATCGATTCCCGGATGGCGCGCGATCTGGCTGCCCACCCGGCCGTCGCCGAGAACCAGATTAATCACTCCGGGCGGCAGGATCTCCGCTTCGGCCACGAGTTCGAAGAACCGGACGGTGGAAAGCACCGTGGATTCGGCTGGTTTGAGCACCACCGTGTTTGCCATCGCCAAGGCGGGCGTCAGCTTCCAGGCCGCCAGCAGGAGGGGGAAATTCCATGGGATGATCTGCCCGCACACCCCGATCGGCTCACGCAGGGTGTAGTTCAGGAAGTTGCCTTCGACCGGGCAGGTTTCGCCGTAGAGCTTGTTCGTCCAGCCGGCGTAGTACTCGAAGAACTCGATGACTTCCGGGATGTCGTCGTTGTAGGCCTCGGCGTAAGTCTTGCCAGTATCGAGCGCTTCCAGCGTAGCGAGTTCGGCGTGGTGCTCGCGGCACACCTCGGCGATGCGCAAGAGGCGCTGCCCCCGCTCGCGGCGCGACATCGATCGCCACGCATTCCCTTCGAAGGCGCGTCGTGCCGCAGCGGCGGCTTCGTCGATGTCCGCGTCCGCCGCCACGTGATAGTGACCGACCGTTTCCCCGTTCGCGGGGTTGATCGATCCTGCGGTTTGATCCGCCGTGCCACTCGTCCACCGGCCATCGATGTAGAGTTCCTTGGTTTTTTGCAGCCAGGTTTGGGCCCAGTCGAGTTTGTGTGGTTCCATGGTGAATTGTAATTTTTTTCAGGTGGTTGCGGCCTCTTCCGGCGGCTCTGATGGGGTGCCCGGCCACCGGTGGGCGAGGAAGCAAACCAGAGTTTGGGCGGCCAAGCAGGGAATCACTTCGTAGACGTGATTTGATAAACCGGTGAGCTGCCAGAGGATCATCATGCCGATCCCGAGGAGCATCGTCAGCAGCACGACGCCGGTTCGTGATCGTTCGGTTCCCAGGCAATAAAGAACCGGTACCGCCAGCGCGATCGACAGGCCAGCCCAGCCTTGTTGCGCCAGGTTGAGGACCGAGTTGCTTTCATCGTTGGGATCGATCGAGAGGGTATACCAGGTGGCAGCCACCCCGAGGGCGATGATGATGGCGCGCGTGACCCAAGGTGATCGGGCCGCCGCCCGTAGCGGGCCGGGAAAGTCCTGTTGGATCGATGACACCGCCGACATCAGGAAGGAATCGGCCGACGACATCACAGCGGCCATGAGCGCCGCGATGACCACCCCGCTCAGCCAGCCCGGAAAATGTTCGCGAGTCATGACGAGCAGGATCTGTTCGGGATCGTCGGGAAGTTCGGAGATCAGGAGCGGTGCACACAGCGCGACCGTGACGGCGCCCAGCGCAGTAATCGCGGTCCAGCTGACCCCGATACGACGGGCGATCTTGGAGTCGCGCTCGTCGCGCAGCGCCATGAAGCGCGAGGCGATCTGCGGCTGGCCAAGGTATCCCGCGCCCACCCCGAACTTGTCGATCAACATGACAAAGATGGACATCGCCATCATGACCCCCATGCCCGAGCCGGGTGCACCCCACAAGGACCCCATCGCAACATTCGGATCGTCCAGGGTCGGCTGCGTCCAGATCTCGGCGCCGTTCCCTTGCGAGATGACGAGAAACACGCAATAGATCGGCAGCCCGATCAGGGCCAGACACATGATGAGGCTCTGGATCACGTCGGTCCACACCACCGCCACAAAGCCGCCGAGAGACGTGTAGAGAATGATCACGGAGGCACCGATCAAGACGGCGGTGCGATAGTCGATGGCATAGTCTCCCAGACCGAGCGGACCGCTGAGTGTCTTTCCGGTGGCCACCAACTGCGCGCAGAGGTAGATCGTCATGAAGACCACGATCGCCAAGCCGGCCAGCAGGCGGGTCAGTTTGGCGAGCCGGTCCTGCCGGCACCCGGTAATGAACTCGGGCAGGGTGAGCGCGGACAGTTTGTCCGACTGCTTGCGCAAGCGCGCACAGGTCAGCCGCCAGTTCGCGTAGTCTCCCAGAATGCAACCCACGGCAATCCAAGCCGCGGAGAGGCCGACCTGGAGGACCTTTCCTGGCAGACCCATGAAGAGCCAACCGCTCATGCTGGTGGCCGACGCGGAAAGCGCCGCCGCAAAAGGACCGAGCTGGCGGCCCGCCAGAATAAAGTCGTCGCGCGATCGCGCCCGCAGCGTCGCGACCCCGCCGATGAGGAGCATCACTACCAGGTAAATGATGAAGGTGATCAGCATGGTTACGCGTGCACCTCCCTCTGGAAGGACGGGTTCTGGATTGCAGGACGGTCGAGACGGAACGTTTCAATCCCGTGCTCGGTTTGGCGGTCGAGCGCCAGTTCCGACAGGATCTTGCCCAACAGGGTGGCAAACTTGAAGGCATTGCCTGCCCCGATGACCACCGAGATCTGCGGGTGTTCCGGAACTTGGTCGAGGACGAAATTCTGATCGGGCGGCACGGTGTATAGGCAGGTCTTGGTGTAGAGTTCCGGCCCCGCGAAGCGCGGCAGGTAGCGGGCCAGGAACTGACGATAGCGTTCCTGCCGGACCGCGTCAGGTTCAAAGCTTCGCGTCTCGGCAGTGACTTCCGGTCCGCCGTTGTGCTGCCCCATTTTGGTCGCCACTTCGCCGTAAACCGGGAAACCATAGAACGAATGTTCGCCGTGCCAGATCCAGACTGGAAAACGATCCGGTGCGAACTCGCGCAGGTGAGGAGTGGCATAGTAGGTGACCTGCTCCTGGGTGACCGCCAGGGGCAAGGTGATGCCCGCCCCGGCCAGCAGCTCATTGGTCCACGCCCCGCTGGCCACCACCGCGCTGGCAGCTCGGTAGGTCTCGCGGTCGGTGACCACCTCGACGCCGTCGCCCGACGGGCGAACTGCACGCACGGGCGTCTCGGCGAGGATCGTCGCGCCTCGCGCTCGCGCCAGGGCCACGTGCACGGCATTGGATTTGGCCGCGTCTACCAAGCCGCAGTCGGCCTGGTAGATGGCCTTTTCGCGTTCCGTCAATTGGAATTGCGGCCAGCGCTGGCTGACCTCGGGCCCGCTCAACTCTTCGAAGGCGATGCCCTGCTGGGTCATAGCACGCCCATACCCGCCCAGGTCGCGCACGCCGGACAGGCTCAAGTCGCGCGACCCCATTTGCTCGATGATCACGCCACCGGTCTTCAACAGCAACGACACGCCCGACTCCGCTTCCACCTCGCGCCACTTGTCCTGGGCCTGTCGGGCCAGTTCGGCGTACTCCGCTTGGTGCTGGGCGAGGCGAAAGATGCGCGAGTGATCCTGCGAACCGCCGCGCACATGGCCCAACGCGAACTGTTCGATGCCCAGGACTTTCCCACCCAAGCGCCGCGACAACCAATACAAGGCCGCGCTGCCGATGCCCCCGCAGCCGATCACGATGGTTTCAAATTTCTGATTCATGATGGGAAGGCAATGACGCTGGCCGGACGGCGGTTCTCGGCTCGGTCATGCCCCGGACCTGGCTTGGCAGCCAACGGTGAGGATGCCCAAACCAGTCACGCTTGTGCGAGCGCGCACCTAGATTTAGGCCACCTCAATGAAACCAAAAAGGGGCATTGCATTTCATTTTCGCTCGTCGAGCTGATCGAGAAAAGAATGAGCCAGTTCTTTTTTGCCGCCCCGTTCGAGGCAAGGATCTCAGCTACTTCCAAAAACAATGAAACCAAAAACCATGAAACCACACTCCTCTCTCGCCCTCGTCACTGCGCTCTCCGTCCTCGTTATGCCGGCCGCGCCGGCCGCCCTCGTGGCCTACTGGAACTTCGACGAAGGGAGCGGCACGAACGTCGCCGACTCCTCGAGCAACGGCAACGACGGCACGGTGGTTGGGACGTTGAGCTGGGTTCCCGGTCAGACGGGCGGTGCGGGTGACTTCGCGCTCAGTTTCCCGAACAACGCAGCAAACTATGTCTCCGTTCCGGATGCCCCCAGTCTGCACATCAACACCCCCGCAAACCAGAGCTTCACGGTCGCGGCCTGGGTCTACAACAATGGTTCGGTTTATGGCGCACTTTACACTCAGGGGACCGCCAACCCCGGCGGCACCCGTCATATGGAAATCCAGACCCAGAATGGAGTGAGCGGTGACGTGCCCTACATCTGGAGCGATACGGCCGGCGGGCCACAGAAAGCGTTTGGCGCCGATACGGCGATAGACGCCTGGACGCACATGGCGGTGACCAGCGATGGCACCAACCTAATGACATACTTGAACGGGGTGTTGGACACCACGTCAGCCGCGCCTGCCGGCATTAGCCCCGCTGACTGGGGCAGTGTCATGCTTGGACGGGAGACGAGATCAGCGAACCATGCATTGAATGGATACCTCGACGACGTGGTAGTCTTTGACAGCGTGGAAGACGTCACGCAGATCATGAACGGGACGCATCCGGATATGATCCCCGAGCCCTCGGCTGCCGTCCTGCTGAGCCTCGGTGGACTCGCGTTGCTTCGCCGTCGCCGCGCGTGCCGCGGCTGATCGGACGGAGTATGTCGACCCATGCCCAGATAGACCGATGAAGAACAGACCAAACACAATGAAAACTCACTACTCTTTCGCCCTCGTCGCCGCGCTCTCCATCTTCGCCATGCACGGCGCGGCACAGGCCGGCCTCGTGGCCTACTGGAACTTCGACGAAGGGAGCGGCACGAACGTCGCCGACTCCTCGAGCAACGGCAACGACGGCACGGTGGTTGGGACCTTGACCTGGGTTCCTGGTCAGACGGGCGGTGCGGGTGACTTCGCGCTCAGTTTCCCGAACAATGCAGCAAACTATGTCTCCGTTCCGGATGACCCCAGTCTGCACATCCACACCCCCGCAAACCAGAACTTCACGCTCGCGGCCTGGGTCTACAACAAAGGTTCGGTTTATGGCGCACTTTACGGTCAGGGGACCGGCGGCACCCGTCATATGGAACTCCAGACCCAGAACGGAGTGAGTGGTGACGTGCCCTACATCTGGAGCGATACGACCGGCGGGCCACAATTAGCGTTTGGCGCCGTTACGGAGATAGACGCCTGGACACACATGGCGGTGACCAGCGATGGCACCAACCTGAGGACATACTTGAACGGGGTGTTGGACACCACGTCAGCCGCGCCTGCCGGCGTCAGCCCCGCTGACTGGGGCAGTGTCATGCTTGGACGGGAGGTGAGATCTGCGAACCATGCATTGAATGGATACCTCGACGACGTAGTGGTCTTCGACAGCGTGGAAGATATCACGCAGATCATGAACGGGACCCACCCGGCGATGATCGGAGCGCCGTTCGTGATCACCGAGATCGACTACGCGCCTGATGCCGATCCCAACCCGACGGTGACCCTGACCTGGAGCAAGAGCGGTGCCGCCTCCTACATCGTCAAGGTCTCGACCGACATGAGCAACTGGGGCGAGCACTTGTACGACAGCATCACAGAGGAAGACGACGAGAATACCGAAGACACCGAGCACATCACCGCGACCTTCCCGCTCGAGGGCAATCGGGGGGACGCAGCGGCGCTATTCTTCCGCATCGAGGGAGGATAGGTTCAGGGATCAGGCGGCAGACAAGTCTTCGATCTTTCCCCCACAATGTTTCGAATCCCCGCCATTATCACCGCAACGCTTCCGCGCCTCACCGAACGCGGTCGTCGTCTTCAACGAGGTGCAATACAATGAGAGCCTTCCCCACAATGTTTCGATTCCCCGCCATCATCCCCACAACGTTCCTATGCTTCGTCGGCGCCGTCCACGCTTCGCCAGACGCGGTCGTCGTCTTCAACGAGGTGCAATACAACCCGGCGGGTGCCAGCGAAACCGGTGAGTGGATCGAGTTGTTCAACCAGATGGGGATCATCAGCGATATCTCCGGCTGGCGGATCGAGGGGATCGGATACACCATCCCGGACGGGACGATCATCGACCCCGGCGGCTACCTCGTGATCGCGAAGAGCCCGGGTGCGGGGCAGCTCGGGCCGTTCAGCGGAAGTATCGACAACAGCGGCGAGCGACTGCGACTCTACAATCAGAGCGAACGGCTCATGGACGAGCTCGACTTCGGCGACGACGGCCGCTGGCCCGCCGCGGCGGACGGCTCCGGTGCGACCCTCGCCAAGCGCGCCCCCTACACCGCCAACAAGCCACCCGAGGACTGGAGTGCCTCGGCACAGGTGGGTGGAACGCCGGGTGGCGAAAACTTCCCGTCGGGCACTCCTGATCCGGGCGGCGGTGGCGGTGGCGGCGGGGGGGCACCCCCAACGACCGGGGATTTTCTGATCGACCTGTCCGACCTCAGCGGATCGGCGGCCGGTTGGGACGTGTTCTCCTCGGACGTTACGGATGCTGCCGTCACGGACCAGGGCGGTATCGACAATGATGTGACGCTGTCGATTACAGGTATCCTGGGGAATAACAACCCAAGTGGTGCCGGTGCGACGACCGTGAACGGGGTCACCGTTCCGCTCGAAGCGAATAATGACTACGTCTGGGGGGACAGCCCAGCCAACTCAGGTTCCATTCTCTTCGAGTTCAAGAATCTGGACGCAGGCAACTATCACGTCTCGGTCTTCGCAGGCCGAACCAGTGATGCCAACCAGGAAGGCACCATCTGGGTTGGGGCAGTCGGAGATGAATCGGCGAAGAATACCGGTAATTTCGCGAATTCAAGTGCAACGCTCTTGGTTTCGGTCGGTGCCGGCGACAGCCTGTTCTACCGACATTCTCCTGGAACGGACTGGGCCGGCGGCACCAGCGGGCTCATCGTGCAAAGGCAGAGCTCCGAGCCTGCGGTCGTGACTCTGAATCCTGCCCCCGACGCTGATTCGGTCGCACTGGATTCCGATTTGGTGGTGACTTTTGATCGAACCATCGCGACCGGCACGGGAGACATCACCATCAAGAACCTGAGCGACGCAACGCAGACCGCCATTCCGGTGGGCGACCCCCAGGTGTCGATCTCTGGCGCGATCCTCACCATCAACCCGGCGACCGACTTTGAAGCGGGTAAGGACTACGCGATCCAGATTGCGGCCGGGGCGATCGAGGCCAGCTCGGGAACTCCCTTCACGGGGATTCTCGATGACGTGACGTGGTTTTTCATGACGACTGCGATTCCGGTGACGTCGGTCCCAATCCTGATCAACGAATTGCCGCCCGCTGCCGAGGATCCGTTCTGGGTGGAGCTGGTGAATGCGGGAAGCTCCGGAGTGGAACTGGGTGACATGGTGCTGACGGCGGCCGCCGACCCGCTCCGGCGTCATGTGCTGCCGCCGGGGGTGCTCGCGTCCGGTGCCTTCCTGGTGCTGACCGAGGCGGAACTCGGTTTCCGCCCGGTGCAGGGCGAGAAGCTCTTTCTCTTCAATACCGCGGAATCGGCCGTGCTCGACGCCCGTGAGTTGACGGCAAGATTGCGCGGACGATCGGAAGAGCGCGGCGGGGCTTGGCTGTATCCGGATGTTGCCACGCCCGATGGCTCAAACACATTCAGCTTCCGCGACGAGGTCGTCATCGGCGAGATCATGTACAATCCCCCTGCCCTTCCGGCCCCGCCCGGATCCTCGGTTGCGGTGGTGAACTCGGATAACCAGTGGATCGAAATCGCCAATCGAAGCGCGGCCCCGGTTGCCCTGGATGGATGGGAGTTCAGCGACGGGATCAGCTTCACCTTTTCGACCGGCACGACCCTGGCGGCGGGGGAGCACGCCTGTATCGCGCGTGATGCCGTGGCCTTCGCGGCGGCCTTTCCCACCGCCCGCCTGTTGGGCGAGTTCAACGGAGGCCTCTCCCGCAAGGGCGAACGCCTTCTCCTGCGCGACGGAAACAAGAATCCTGCCGACGAGGTCCGCTACTTCGACAGCGGGCGGTGGCCGCAGGCCGCGGACGGCGGCGGGTCGAGCCTCGAACTGCGCGATCTCCACGCCGACAATGCCGTGGGCGAGTCCTGGGCCGCGAGCGATGAGAGCGGGCAAGGAACCTGGCAGACCTACATCTACGAGGACGTTGCCGCCGCGAGTCGCGGGCCGGACTCGAAGTGGAGCGAATTCAACCTGGGGCTCCTCGACAACGGAGAGATTCTCATCGATGACATCATCGTCCTCGAAAACGGGTCGACCCAAAAGGTCGACAACGGAGACTTCAGCAATGGTGCGACCGGCTGGCGCTTGCGGGGCAATCACCGCCACAGCGAGATCATCGATGATCCCGATGCACCCGGCAACCAGGTGCTCCGCCTGGTGGCCACCGGGGCGACCGAGCACATGCACAACCAGGTTGAGACCACCCTTCTCAGCTCGGTGACGAACGGCCAAACCTACAGCATCTCGTTTCGCGCCCGCTGGGTGAGCGGCTCCAACCAGCTCCACACGCGGCTCTACTTCAACCGCCTGCCGGGGGTGACGATGATCGATCGGGCGGAACACACCGGCACACCCTCGGCGCCGAACTCGCAGGCCGAGCCCAACCTCGGCCCCTCGGTCACCGACACGATCCATGCCCCCGCGGTTCCAGCCGCAGGGGAGGCGGTGACGGTGACGGCGCGGGCGGCTGACCCGGACAACGTCGCTTCGGTCGACTTGCTCTATTCGGTGAACGGTGGTGTCTTTCAATCCGCCACGATGGGCGTCGGGGCGGACGGCAGCTACGAGGGAACCATCCCCGGGCAGTCGGCCGCAGCGGTGGTGCAATTCTACCTCGAGGCCACGGATGGGCTTGGTGCCACCTCGTGGTTTCCGGCCACCGGCCCCGAGTCGCGCGCCCTCTACAAGGTCGACGACGGACTGGCGTCCACCACCGGTCAGCACAACTTCCGCATCGTCACCACCAACGCCGACCGCGATTTCATGCACACGCCGATCGAGGTGATGAGCAACGACTGGATGGGCGCGACCATCATCGACCGCGAGCAGGAGATTTACTACGACATGAGAGTGCGGCTCCAGGCCAGCGAACGGGGGCGCCCCAGCGACAGCTTCGTGGGATACAACCTGCGCTTCGGGCGTGATGACCTCTACCGGGGCATCCACCGTTCCATGGTGGTAGCCCGCAAGACAGCTGGGACAAGGCAGCGGGAGCTCCTCATGGACATCATGATCGCCAACACCGGCGGAGTGCTCAGTCGTTATTACGACTACATCAGGATCATCGCCCCGAAGGAGAGTCTCAGCAGCTCGGCGGTTCTGCAGATGGCCCGCTACGACGACGTCTTTCTCGACTCGCAGTTCGAGAACGGATCGGAAGGGAACGTCTACAAATACGAGTATATCTATTCGCCAAATACCGCTGATGCCAACGGTTACAAGCTTCCCCTGCCTGATGGAATTAATGAAGTCTCAGTCAGCAATCTCGGTGATTCGAAGGAATTCTACCGCTGGTTCTTCCTGAAGAAGAGCAATCGGGAGGAGGACGATTTCGCGCCCATCATCGCCTACAACAAGAAGTTCAGCCAGAGCGGAGCGGCCTTCGAGAGCGGGCTCGAGGAGGTTGTTGACGTCGACGGCTGGTTGCGCGGCATGGCCTACGCCGTGCTCTCGGGTGCGGGTGACAACGCTGCCGCAGGATCAGGTCACAACGCCCAGTACTACGCGCATCCGGACGGGCGCGTGATGTTCCTGCCCCACGACATGGACTTCGGGTACAGTACGAGCCGGTCGATCTTCGCGAACTCGGAATGTTCCAAACTGACGGGCGATCCCGGGCGCCTGCGGATCTACCTCGGCCACCTGCAGGACATGATCGCGACGACCTTCAATCCCGGCTACATGGCGACCTGGACGAGCCACCTGGCGGCCCTCGCTCCGGGCCAGAGCTGGAGCGACGACCTCACCTTCGTCACCGACCGCTCCAACAACGTCCTTTCCCAAATCAACGGCCAGATCGCGCCGGTGAGCTTTGCGATCACCACGCCCAGTCCCTTGGTGGTGGGCACGAGCAATGCCCAGGTCGAGGGCGATGGCTGGGTGAATATCCGAGAGATCCGCCTCGCCGGGACGACCGTTCCGCTGGACTTGACCTGGCTCGACAGCGATTCTTGGCAAGTGACCCTGCCGGTCGATCCGGGTTTGCACGACTACACTCTGGAGGCGGTGGATTTCTCGGGGACGGTCGTCGGCACCGGAAGCATCTCCATCGAGAACACCACCCTGGCTGAGCCGGCCTCCGCACAGAATCTCGCGATCTCCGAAGTCATGTATCACCCCGCTGATCCGACCGCGGCTGAGATCGCGGCCGGGTTCGACGACGACGACCTCTTCGAGTTCATCGAGTTGATGAACATCGGGGCCGCCCCCGTCTACCTCACTGGTTGCGCATTCACGGCCGGCATCACTTTTTCTCTGCCCTCGATCACGCTCGCCCCCGATGAGCGCGTGGTGTTGGCACGCGACCGCGCCGCCTTCCTGAGCCGCCACCCTGGTGCTGCGGCTTTCCTGCTCGATGGCGAGTACTATGGCGCCGGCGACACCAACAAGCTCTCCAACAGCAGCGAGGAGGTCGTGCTTTCCGACCCGCTGGGCGCCGACATCCGCCGCTTCACCTATAGCGACCAACCGAACTGGCCGGTCAACGCAGACGGCGACGGCTACAGCCTCGTGCTCATCGCCCCGCAAAGCAACCCGGCCCACAACGATCCCTTCAGCTGGCGCACCAGCACGGATCTCGGCGGTAATCCCGGCACCACTGACGCAACCCCACCCTTCAGCGGAGATCCTAACTTGGACTCCGACTTCGACGGTCTGAGTGCCCTCCTGGAACATGCTTTTGGCACCAGTGATTCGAACCCGGATCCAAATGCTGGCCCAGCTGTCGGCATCGACATCTTCGACGACGGCACCGGCCTCCTGCGCGAATTTCTCACCATCTCATTCCAGCGTAACCTCGCAGCCGACGATGTCATCATCGAGGTCCAGCTTGGCACAGACCTCGCGACGTGGAGCGCTCTCGACACAGCCTTCGTCTCTTCGATCAACAATGGCGACGGAACCGAGCTTGTCACCTGGCGCAGCCTCACTCCGCTCGCCTCCATCTCGAGAGAGTTCATCCGTCTCCACCTCCGTCAAAGGTAATTTCCACGACACTGGCGGCACCAACCCCCATTCTCCCCCCTCCGCTCCGGTCCAAAGGCGGCTTCAAGGCACTC
>CALFSW010000155.1 GCA_937916505.1 uncultured Verrucomicrobiales bacterium
GTGCCAGGCACACCAGCGACATGTGGTGATGCCATCCGCGCCAGACTCGCACTTGATATTGGGCCATTTTGGTCCTGGGACAGCTGTCCTCTGGCAAAAGGGAACACCTGATCGATCCCCCTTCAAAAACGTCCAGGATCGTCATCCAGGGTAAGGACTCAGTTTCACATTGACCCCGCTGGAACAAGAAGTTTCATAAGAGTTGGTTGGCGCCTTTGCCACCGAAGCCGATCTCAAGACCATCCGCCATCGCGATCTCGCAAGACTGGTGAAATTGATTCACGCGCATGAGGTAGTCGAAGTTCAAGGAACTGACGACTGCAATCTTAGTCTTGCTCGACATGGTAGGGTTTTCTTTCCTTAAATCGAAAGATGCGCTTTTGCAGGCGGCTGATCTTCTGATCGTCACCGTAGGGCAATAGGTATTTCAGCGCATTCCCAGCCTCGTGCAACGCCGTATCAAAGTTGCCTGACTCTGCGTAGGCGTCGGCGATCGTTAAAAGAAAGCGCGGATTCACCCTCGCACCCGGCGCTCCTCCCAGATGCTCCGCCATTTTCACCGCTTCCACTCCGTCACGGATCCCGGCATCGGCCGATGTCGCGAGGATCGCCGTAAGGGCTTCGATCGCCGGAATGTAGCGGTGATTGATCGCCAGGACGGCTCGATATCCCGTAGCCGCTTGAGCCTCATTCCCCAAGGCGCGATGGACGTCCGCTTCTACGTTGAGAAAGTTTGGATTGCCCGGTGAAACGGCCTTCAAGTTCGCGACCATCTGCAGCGCCTCTTCCGAACGACCGGCCTCCGCCAGCGAGAGAGTTAGAAAAATCCGAGCAGGCATGAGCTGAGGATTCCCGGCGATTGCCAGCCGGTAGTGATTGATCGCAGACTCGTGTTTCCCAGCGTCGCGATCGATATCGCCGAGCCTCATATGAACGTCAGCCAGACGCAGCTTACCCCCCGCATTCTCACCGCCGACGTTCGCCAGCGATCGCTGGAGGTACTCGCGCGCATCGTCGTCGTAGCCGCCCTCGCGGTAGGTGCCAGCTACGGCAATCGGATGTTTCTTGAAGATCCCGTCCGACCAGCGGCCGGAGAATGGCACCGCCGCATCCCTTGGATTGATGTTTGCTTCACTCAATTTTTTCAGGTCCGCGACGACAGTGGCCACCTCGACCTTGCCTTTATAAATCACGCGTACACGGCGATCCTTATCTAACAAAAAGCTCGCTGGCAGAGGCATGTTGCGGTGGCGGTAGATCCGATCGGTGATGACCTTGTCGAGCGCCTCGATCAGTTTTGTGTCGGCAAATCCCCCGGCCTGTTCGATTCCCGCAGACTTCAAAATGGCGTTGGCTTTCTTCGCGCTAATCCCCTCATTGCCCTCGAGGTTTTCGGTATTGAGGGGCACGATGGGTAGACCATCGGCCGCACCGAAAGCTTTGAGTTCGGCCAGGCACGGTGCGCACCAGCTCGCCCAGAGATTGAGTAAGGCTGGTCCATTAGGCAGATTCGGGATCGTGAGATCCGTCGGCAAATCCGCCGGCTCCGAGAGCCAGATGCGGGCAAGCTCGGTGGGTTCTGGAAGCACCAACTCTTTGATTTCTAAAACCTTGGATCCCCTGCGCTGCGCTGCGGCAGCTTTTCCGGTAAGTTGCTTGAGCAAGTATCTTCCACCGACCTCAGCCCCCTCGAACGCCTCGGCCTCGCCGGCCGGCCAGTGGACGACCACCCGATCGATCTTGCCAAACTCGCCTAATCCGAAGTGCAGCCAGCGGCTCGACTGGCTTAAAAACCCGTCGCCAAGATGCACCGTCTGCACGCGATCTGTGCCGCCGACACTAAGGACAAGGCGAGCGCCTGCGGCGTCGAGCGGGCAACCGCCCAGCAGATCTCCTACTAACAAAAATGCGACCGAGTTCTTGCCAGCGGCGGCGCTCTCGTTTCGCATGAACTGTATACGCGGTGCGGTGCGATTGGTCATCCACAGATCGATGTCGCCATCTTGATCCCAGTCGCACAGCGCGATGCCGCGGCTGTCCTGTTCCAGATCGAGCCCGAGCGCCGCCGAGGCGTCGGCGAATGACTTCCCTCCCAGATTGAGAAACGCACAATTGCGTTCGCGACCGCTGAACGAAGCGCCCTTGCGGATGCGTTGCGCGAGTTCGCCAAAGGCGTCGATGTAGGTCGATCCTGGTTTTGGTTCCTCTCCGAGCGGCGATTGCGACACGACCTGCCGCCAGTAGAAGCTTCACAAATCGCCAGTGTCTTCCTGGGTGATGAATCCGTTGGCAACGACGATGTCCTGCCAGCCATCATTATCGAGATCGGCGAACTTGGACGACCACGCCCAGCGCCCGCCACTGACACCGAGTTGTTTGCCGACATCTGCAAATTTCCCATCGCCGGTATTTTTAAAAAGGGAATTGCCGCCTGCGTGGCGCAAGAATTCTCCCCGTGTTGCCGCGTCTGCCCCGGCGAGGAATTCTGGCTGGACAGCGATACGGTTTCCCGCGGACGAGAACATGTTGCCGACATACAGGTCCGCGTGCCCGTCGTTGTTATAATCACCCCAACACGCTGACATCCCCGGGGCGATATCCACGACCCCGGCCTCGTCCGCGACATCCGTAAAACGCACTCTGCCGCTCTGGGAAAAATCGTTACGATAGAGACTGTTGCGACCGAAATCGTTGGCCAGGTAGAGGTCCAGATCGCCGTCGAGATCGTAGTCTTCCCACGTGGCGGCGTAGCTGAAACGCGTGTTCTTCTCGTCCATGCCGGTAGCGCGGGTCACATCAGTAAAACGCCAGTCGCCATCATTGCGAAACAGGGCATTGCGGCCGCCATTGTTGGCATCGTGGAATGGCACCGGGTGAACGAACACGTGGTGGCGGCTGACGCCCGCGCGTGGAGTGTAACCACAGACAAAAAAGTCGAGGTCGCTATCCTGATCGATGTCCGCGGCAGCGATCGAATACGCGAGACCGGCGGGAAGCAGCTTGGTCGCGACCACCTCGAACTGAAAACCGCCGTGGTTTTCCATGATGATGATGCCGTCCGCCGCACCAACGAGCAAATCGGGATCGCCATCATTGTCGAGATCGGCGAACAGCGAGCCGTGGGTCGTATCAAGCCAATCGACGCCGAACTTCGCCGAGACATCTGCAAGCGTTCCGTCCGGACGGTGTCGGTAGAGGCGGTTGGGCAAGCCGCCCGGCTGTGAGACATAGATATCCTCCAAGCCATCGCCATCGATGTCGGCGATCGCCAAACCTTGCCAGCCGCTGATGTCGATTCCCATGCGCATCTCGATGCACGCCATCCAGTGATCCTGGCTGCGATAGAACTGTTCGCGGAAAGTTGTATCCTGCCCGGCAGCCGACTCGGTCGCATCGGCGAAAGCCCCGGCTGGGACGCGCACTTCTTCGAACTCCGCCAGTCGAATCGATGCCAATTTCCAATCACGGCCTTCCTGTTGCCAGCGACAATCCCATTGCGAGTTGACCTGAATCCCGGCGGCATCGATTTGAAAGGCGACACGCGTATCAGCCTTGTTATTCCCGGCGGACGAGATGCCGACGATCTTGGCGCTGGCGTGTCGTGGGGATTGAGAAAACAGCTCGCGCAATTCCACCAGCGCCTGAGCGAATGATTCGGCCGGAGCTTCTTCGGTGCCAGCCGGAAGCCGGGAAACTCTGTCGCCAAATTCCTCACGTTTCTGTGGGACAAGCCGCGTCGACTGACATCCTTCCGTCTCAATCCCGGCAAGCGCTGATTCGATGTTGCCATCGAGAAGAGCCGACTTGATTCGGTTCAGCTGCGTCTGAATTTCGGCACTCCAGCTCTCGGTTTCCCATCCACCCTCGCCGGGATCATCCGGCAGGAGTTCGACCTCTGTCCCCGGGACTACCGCCTCACTGTCGCGGAGTTCAGTGTTCATATCCTCGGGATCGTTCTTCTTTCCACAGCAAACGAGTAGGCCTACCGAAAGCAGCAGCAATGCTTTTAGAGAGCGGTGGATCATCGTGGAATTATCGCATCCCGCCCGCTCGGAGACGAGCAGCATTTTGATCCCAAAAAGCAGAAGGGCAGCTGGCACAAACCAGCTGCCCTTCCGGCAAAGAAGGTAATCTTCGCGCTGTCTAGCGACGGCGTCGCAAGGCAAAGGCGAAACCCCCGAGCAGGAGAACCATCGCGCTCGGCTCCGGGACGCGGTCGATGGTGAACTGGTAGTTGGTGCCGTCGTTGCCATCAGCGTCGGCCGGACCGGTATCAACCATGAAGTCGATGAAATCGCCGGTGCTGACACCGGTAATACTGACGCCACCTTGCGGGAGCGGGCGATATTACTGGAGATTGGTGACGTCGCGCACGCGCACGAAGAGCCGCTCCGGAACCGGACCATCTGGCAGTAGCGGCAATGTGACCTTGTAGCTAGTCTCCTCCCCGGTGGCGAGAACCTCGTCGACCTCCTCCTGCCATTCTCCCGCCAAATCCGTGTTCTTATCGACGGCGTAGACGCGTCCATTGGTGGATGGCCAGAAAACGGTGACGGTTTCCCCTTCCAAATCCAGCTCAAGTCTCGTGATCTGGAATGGCAGCCCGTTGGCCGCGACAAACGGCGAGCCGTCGGGCTGGAGTGGGTTTGGCGGTATGTAAGAATCGATCCGCAGCCAGTACGCAGATCCGTCCGAGCCGTCGCTGCCGTCGGCGTCGAGCCCCCATGGCGTCAGCGCGAGGTCGATGGCGTCTCCCGGGTTCACGTTAGCATAGAATGTCCTGATCGCTCCAACACCATCGCCCCCGGCGAGGGCGAGCGCGTCGACCTGCACGCCATTGATGTGCAACGAACCGGTTACGCCGCTGCCGTTCAAGTTTGTCTCACGGATGTGCCAGGTTAGGGCGAGCGGGATAGCCGCCGTCAGGTCGCTGGCGACCCAACGTCGGATCGGCCAGTGCTCGTCGTTCGGCGCGCTGTTCGTGCCATTGGGATGAGTCGCCTCGCGGGCGATCTCTGTCCACGGACCACCGCCCTGGAGCAGATCCCACTTGCCGCCGTCCCACTGCTGCGTGGTGCCGTCCCAGGCCCCGCCGACATCGCCACCGGCGAAGGGGATGAAATCGGCACTCGGATCGTAGTTGATCTCACCGCCATCTTGCGTGAAATTACGGTAACCGTTCGTCCAGTTCAACTTCCCCTGCTCGCCGGAAAAATCCGCCATCGAGTCCGCGACTATCGTGCCGGGGTTGCTCTTCGGATCCAGCGGGTCAAAACCGGCAGCCACCTCGTCGCCGTCGAGGAAAGTGTCGTCATCAGAGTCGTCGTCGTTCGGGCCGGTCCCCCGGACGAACTCGTCGCCATCTTCGAGCCCGTCACCATCGGAGTCGCTCTCCGTCGGGTCGGTCGCCTCCCCCCCGGTGCCGGCGATCTCGTCCTTGTCATCAATGCCATCACTGTCGCTGTCGACCTCGGTCGGGCTGGTGCCGGTGGCATTCTCGTCGATAAAGTTACCGTCATTGGTCTCGACGCCATCGGTCAGGCCGTCGTCGTCGCTGTCGGGATCGGTCGGATCGGTGGCGCGCTCAAATTCCTTGAGGTCCGGCGATCCGTCCATGTCGTTGTCGGCGTCATCCTTGCCGCTGAGCTTCGTGAGGTCGTCTGGAAAGAACATCTCCTCCCAATCGTCGGGAAGGTCGTCGCTGTCGGTATCATCAGCTGACACCGGGACAAAGGGGGTGCCGTCCGGCTGCAACGGGTCGGCCGGGATGGTCAGGTTCACTTTCATCCAATTGGAAGAGGCATCGTTGCCATCGGTTCGGTTTGTTTCCCCCTGCGGCGAGTGGATCAGATCGACCGTGTCCCCGGGTCGCAGATTGGCATAGACGGTGCGCTCGAACCCGACCTGATCAGAGCCGGGGATCGTGTTGGTGTCGACCTGCACGCCGTTGACGTGGACCGCTCCGGTGACGCCGTCATTGCTACCGTTGTTTTTGCGCAGGTGCCACGTGATCGCGATCGGTGTGATCGTGGCCAGCTCGTCGGCCGTCCAGCGCCGGATCGTCCACTGCTCACCGCCGTTGCCCTCGCTGTTCGGGTGGGTCGTCTCCTGTAGCAGGACCGTCCAAGGTGCCGCTCCAGCCGTGTTCAAATCCCAACCGTTGCCGCTCCACTGTTGGGTTGCGGCATTCCATGCGCCGTCTGCAGCGCCGCCAGCGAACAGGATGAAGTCGGCCGTCGGATTGTAATCCTGCGCGCCGCCGTCTGCGGTGTAATCACGGTAGCCGTAGGTCCAGTTTTCAGAATTTTGCACTCCGGGATTGACCGCCCAGTCATCGATCGAGTTGGCGATCTCTTGCGCAGTGGAGGCTGTTGGGGAAATAGCGGCGAACGCTAAGGCGATACAGAAAATCGATGGTGTTTTCATGAAGGGTGAGAAATAAGGTGGTCCAGTGTTGGAGAAGGCAGGGTGCCACCTTTGTTTCGCCGCTTCAAGATAGATCTTCAAAGCCTGGAGTTCAAGCACCACCAAAAACGCACAGGGATTCACAATTTTCCAGCTCCAGAACACCTATACCCGGCGTCTCAATACCCGGGTTAGCTGGCGCCCATTCCCGAGCGATGTGGTTTGAATTCGCCGGTTATAAAAGACGAAGCGGGCAGACCTACGGCGTCCCGGGTGGTTCATCATCAGGCTCTCTTCGCGATAATGCATCCGTGAAGATCGAAGGGCCTGTCGCACGTGCAGTCTTTGTGAAAAGAGGGGGAGGATCTATTGGAAAAACGGGCTAATCTGAAGTGGCACCTGTATGAACCCGCCTCCAGGATAGCGGCGATCGAGGAGCTCATCCTCAAACTATGGAATGGCTGCCATCGAAGCCCCCGCTTCAACCCGACAAATTCAACGCTCCGGTTCCATGAGCATTAAATCCCGCTCCTTGAAATCGAGTTCAGAAAAATCAATTGCCTTGTCGCACACCACAACGCTCTCATGACCTCCTCCAGCCTCACCAAAGAACGCTATCGCCTATCGCGCGGGCATCCGTGTGCCCGCCACTTTCCTTCCCTCCCTCATGAAATCAATCGGAAGCGTTGGAAAAGTCACTTCAAGCCGCACGAACATGACGGATGTCACCGGGGCTTATCGTGACCTCTAGGCTGCCCTCAAGAACAAGCGCGCCCTTCGCGACCGCCTCCGTTCCCTCCTCTCCCGCAACCAAGATCGAAGACACCCTTAAGATCGAAAGGGAACTCAGCCGTGTTCAGACCGAACTCGATCAAATGAAGGCAAGCATGAAATCGATGCAATCAAAAGTGGCACACTCAACCTTCGATCTCTCCATCAATCGTGATCGCATCACCGGACCACTGGGTGCCGTAAAAGACGGAACCGGATGGGTCTTTGACAAACTTTTCTATCTCAACTGATCGCTGATCTATTTTCGACATCAGAACCTCTGGTCGGGAGATCCACCCAACCCTACGCCCCCGCAAGAGATGGCTGAATCTTTCCCGGAACTTCGACTTCGCGCGGCCATTGCAGAACACCAGGCCTGGATGGCAGTCGATCCCATGGCTTCTGAAAACGACACTCCCCCCCACCGGGCCTCGCCACCGTTAAGGTCCTCCAAGCCGCCAATTCCTAACAGAATTCCACCTCTCCCCATCTTTGAGGCAGGTGCATGTTGACAGCGTGCTGGGGGCTCCAAACCCAGTTGTTCTCCGGGTGTTCCTGTTCCTCCGGATTCAAACTCTCGGCCAACGGAGTCCCGTGCGGAGGAATGCGGACATACTTGCCATCGATAACTTCATGCGGCCATTGCACCCGGGAAAAATTCACCTTCCAAATATCCCCCGCCGTCGGCGGAGCACCATCCTTGTGATACTTCGCAAGATCCTTCCATGGAAAAGCCACTTCAACCGACCACCCTTCATCCTCATCGGTCGGATCATTCAGCGAACCTCGTACTTTGACCGCACTCTTCAAACCCGGGAGGTTACAACCCAGTATCGGCACCCCGCCTTTGCCATAGGGTTTCGGAAGACTCAGTTCCCAAATCGTCCCAAGCGCATTGATCTCGAACTCGTAGTAGTTCAAGCCGTCGCAATCCGGATCAATGAACACTTCGAAGTCATTGTCTTCAAACATCACCTCGTTCTTCTTGGTAATCGTTCCCCAGACATGAGGTTCCTTCAGCTCGGCACCCACATAAAAATACTCATCGTCCCAGGCCATCTTCACCCGCGTCCGATGGTAGGGACGCAGCGCTTCGTCCCCTGTGATATCCACAAAGTCTTCCGTCCAGGGCAGCCCGGCCCAAGCCGGGTCCCCAAGCGAACCATCGATCTTGATCGGCCCCTTCACCCGGCTGCATTGATAGCGTCTCGGAGTCATTTCAACTGGTCCCAATAGAGGTCAACTGTTTTGCCTTCGGGAACAACCACTTCCCGTGTCTCTTCGCCGACGGTCACCTTGACCGTATCTCCGGTTTTCACCGTCAGCTCAGCCATATCGTTCAAGTCCGCCGTTCCCGCCTTCGTCTTCACTTCTCCGTTCAAGATTGCCACCAGACGTTTTCCCCCCTTGGAATCCCAGACCCGGAAATAAACGACACCCGCGCTCGCTTCCTCCTTCTTCACATAGCGGGACGTCACATTCACCCCCGGCACATCCTGATTTCGAATGTTCCAGACCATCGGAAAACGAGATCCTGTCTTCTTCCAGGAAGTCGCCCAAATCGCGTGCTGCCATTTGTCAGCGATCGCCTTTGAAGCATCACCCGTAAACCAACCCCGGTTCAACCCCTTCGCATCATATTCGTCGGCCCCGGTGAAGTACCACTCGCCGCCATCATAGATCTCCGCCCAGGTGTGATTCCCCCGCTTGTCGGCCCACAAAGCCGTTCCCGCAACCCGTGCCGGCACGCCCACCGAACGACAAGCATCAACGAGAATAATCGAAAGACCGGTGCACGTCGCCATTCCCAACTTGATCGATTCGGCCGGACTCTGGTTTGGAGCCTTTCGCCCTGTGTTGTAATGAACTTGAATCAGATTAAAAATCCCCTTGTTGATCGCCTGGGCTGCCTCGGTCGTGGTTTTGGCATCCTTTACCAACTCGGCACACTTTGGGTAAAAAAACGACCGCCAATCCTCGCGGGTCTCATCAAGCGAAGCATACGGTAAAACGTCATTCAAAAACACCTCCTCCGGAACATCTTTCGACCACGGAAATTCCTCGCGTGCCTCCAGGGCCAGATCGAGATTCATCATCAGGAATTCCTTTTTCAAAGCCTCCCGATCCGATTCGGGCATCCCCTCCACCAAAAACCGGGCCGCCTTTTCCCCGAAGTCTCCGTGCTTCTTCTTTGCCCCGGAGACAAAACTCTCAATCTCTCCCCCGAAGGCAAAAGACGACAGACCAATCAAACCCACCAATAGACACTTCATAGTGGCCAAAGCTTACCGAACCGTCGTCAGGGCGCAAACCCTAAGACAGCAACGCCCCGCCTGCGGTTGCAAACGGAGCGCTTCCCGGTCCAACACCAAACAAATCAATCTCGAAGGTCACTTCCTCGCCGTTTTGGCCAGGGTCAGACCCAGATCGCGTTCTCCATTCTTCGAAATCACGACCTTCTCGCCCTCCTTCGCAATCAACGTCCCGGTCACCCAAACATCGCCATATCCGTAGGAGATACTGCGAGGCCCACTATGACTACTCTCCATCCGGATACGAATACCGATGCCATCAGCCACCTTATACCCGCAATCATGCGGCATCACCGAATAGTGATGGGGAAAAAGGCTGTGCTTGTCTCCGGTGACAACGTCGGCCTGAAAAATGGGACCAACTCCCGTCAACGAGAGATGAACGGTCAAGATTCGTCCCTCCAAATCTTATTTAGAAAAAAATCAATCAATTCTCGCAATTTCAAATAAACCCGTCAGCTTGCTCACACGTGGTCGGGCGGATAGCCGTTTCGACTGCGTATTTAATTCAAAGACTATGAAACTGTATCTCGGCAATTTGCCCTTTAGTGCCTCAGATGAGGACATCCGCGAAGCTTTCTCTGCTTACGGAACAATCGAAGACCTCTTCATCCCTCTCGATCGTGAGACAAACCGCCCACGCGGATTTGCCTTCATCACTCTCGCAGACGATGATTTTGCTCGCAAAGCAATCGAAGAAATGGACGGTGCTGACCTTCAGGGTCGCAACCTCCGCGTGAACGAAGCCGAAGAGCGTCGTCCTCAGCAAAACCGCGGTGGCGGTGGTGGCGGCTACGGAGGTGGCGGCGGCGGCGGAGATCGTCGTGGTGGTGGTGGCGGCGGAGGCCGTGACAATGATCGCCGTGGTGGTGGTCGTGACCGTGATCGCCGTGGCGGTGGTGGTCGTGAAAGCGGCGGATGGTAAACCCTTCCTAACCAACCTTTTTCAAAAAGGCCCGCTTTATAGCGGGCCTTTTTTTGTTGCGACCAATCCAGCACTCTCAAGTTTCCAATCTGCCCCCTCACCCTTCCCTCATTTCCGCGCCTTTCGTGGTTAACAAATCCCCTCAACCACTCCAATTGTCCATTCCGCAATCGTTCATTCGGCCATCTCCAACGCTTTCTCAATTCGCTTCGCACCCACCTTCCCCACATGCGGCACTCCGGGCGCAAACAATTGCAATCTCCATTCCTCCAGCATCCAGCCAATCCCCCAAAGTCTTGCCGCTTCCGGCCTCTCCTGCCACAAAATTAACCACTCCTCCCACAGCGGCAGAAACTGATCCTGTTTCTCCTCATCCCGGATCAAGGGCTGCGCCTCCAGCCGATGAATTCGTTCCTCCATTCCAAAGAAGAACCGCTGATACCGCTTCATCCGCTCATACCCTGACTTCCACCCAAATCCCCCGCGCAACAACCACGCCCGCTGCTCATCAAACTGTCGCACCACCTCCCCCAGATGCCGGTCCTGCCGGTTCAATTCCATCCACTCCCGCACCCGCCCATCCGCATCCGCCATTCCTTCCATCGCCTCCGCCACTTGCTCCGCACAAGCAAACCACTCCCCCCGGCCCAGCTTCGACGCCCCGGTAAACTCTTCCTCATTTCTGGAAACCTTCTTCATTCCTCCCTCTGCCGAAATACGTACGAGATCCTCCAGAGTCCCATCCGGCAACAACGGGAGCATAAATCTCCCCGCCATCTTCAACGGAAAATTCTTCCGCACGTATTGCCCGTGCTCTGCATGCTCCAGCATGAACAAGCGCACCACTCCCGCCCGATGACTCTCTTCCGCTTCCTCCACATCCAAAAACGCCCGCATTCCCACCGTCTCCCCTTCGTCAACCAATCCCGGAAAGACCCCGCCATCAGCCTCCACCGGCACCTCATCAAAACTCCAGACTTCCCCGCCCGTCATCTCCCATTCTTCATTCGCCGCCGCCTCCCGGCGCGCCCGCAACTCCGCCGCCAGCTGATCCTTGATCAAGCGCACATCCTCGCCAAAAGCCATCACCTCCCCCTTCTCATCACGCACCCGCACTTTCGGCCGCAACTGAATTGGCAAGCGATCCGGCTCGAGCCCCTCCAACGAATTCCGCCCCACTCTCTCCCTCAAATACTCCAGTAAAGCCTCCTCCAATGGACCCTGCGGTTCCCAATTCGCCCACTCCGTCAAAAAACCCGTCACCTTCTCCGCAATCGGCTGACATTCCCGGCGCCAGTCCTTCGGCAAGCTCCGAATCAACAACTCCACCCTGTCCTCCAAAATCCCCGGCACCCCCCAACCTGGTAAATATTCCGGAAACCTCACCAGCTCATCAATCCCCACCTCAAAGGTCAGCCCGTCATCATCCGCTTCCAAATCACTGACATAATTCACCCGCCACTTCAGACCCCCATGCTCCACCACATCCGGAAAAAGCCGCAACCGATCCTCCAGTCCCTCCTCCCAGATCAGGTCCGAAAACCTCACCATCAATTTTCCCGCCTCAGCGGCAGTCTCAGTGAGTTTGTAAAAATCGTTCGTCGTGTTCGTCGTCGCCGGTAATCGCTCGAAAAAGAAATCATAAGCCGCCGCCTCATTCCAAAGATATCCCACTCTCCTCAACTTCCGCTCCGCCCCAAAGATCTGATCCTTCACCCACGCCAGATTCTGCGTCACCGCATTGTTCCCCCGCATCTTCCCTTCCACCAAAGCCTCCCGCACAAACACTTCGAAAGCGGCCTTCGGATTCACCCGCCCAAAGAACACCCGTCGTCCTTCCACCACCGTCAATCCTCCCAGTACGACATCCTCCGTACCGTAAACCGCTCCCTGCTGCTCGTTCCAATACGGCGAATGATACCTGCTCCGGCACAAATGCGGCACCACCTCCTCCAACCACGTTGGATCAATCTCCGCGACCTTCCGCGCCCACAGTCTCGAGGTCTCCACCAACTCAAAGCCCAAGACCCACAGCGCCCGCTTGCTCTTAAAAAGTCCCGAGCCCGGAAATACCGCAAACTGCCGGTTTCCCACACTGTGATAAATCTTCTTCTCCTTATCCCACACCCCGATCTGGCGCGGAATCCCCGTCAGCACCGACTTATGCACCTCCGCATAAACATCAGCGGCAGTCTCGATCGCCTTCTCCTTCACCCCCTTCTTCCGGAAAGATCTCCGCAACTCCGCATAAACCCCCAACCACTCACGAACCCTCCGGTAGCTCAAAAAGTGCCCCTCGCACCACTTCCGTATCTGGTTCGACTTCAACTTCCCGTTCTCTCCCCGAAAATCCTGGATCCCGTTCCAAAGATTCAAAAACACCCCGAAGTCCGACTTTTGATCCAAAAACTCCTTCTGCCTCTCATCCGCCCGGTCTTCTTTCCCCTGCGGCCGCTCCCGCACATCCATCGCTGACAGCCCCGAAACAATAATCAGCACCTCCTCAAACACTCCCCGTCGCTCACTCTCCACCAACATCCGGCCCAACCGTGGATCCAGCGGCAGCTTCGCCAAAGTCCATCCCGTATCGGTCAGGCGAGCCTCATTCTTCTTCGCGATCGCCCCCACTTCCTCCAACGTCGCCCACCCCTCGTTCACCGCCCGTGGCCCCGGTGGATCAATAAAGGGAAACTCCCGCACATCTCCCAGCTTCAGTGAAAGCATCCGCAAAATCACCCCCGAAAGCGCACTCCGCCGAATCTCCGGATCGGTAAACTCCGACGCCCTCTCCAGCGTCTCCTCATCATAGAGCTTCACACAAATGCCATCGCGCACCCGCCCGCAACGCCCCCGCCGTTGCCGCGCACTCGCCTGCGAAATCATCTCAATCTGCAAGCTCTGCACCTGCCGCTGCGGACTAAATCGACTCACCCTCGCCATCCCGCTATCCACCACCGAAACAATCCCCGGAATCGTCAACGAAGTCTCCGCGACATTCGTCGCTAGAAACACCCGACGCCGCCCGCTCGGATGAAAGACCCGCTCCTGCTCCGCCAACGAAAGCCGCGCAAACACCGGCACCGCTTCCGTGTTAAAAAACCCCTGCCCCTCGATCATATCGGCACACTCCCGGATCTCCCGCTCCCCCGGCAAAAACACCAGGACATCCCCATCCGGATCCAGATCCGTGACAAATTCCACCCCGCGCACGACATGCTCGCGCAAACTCTCCCCGTCATACCCCGGCAAAAAAACATCCTCCACCGGAAAGGTCCGCCCCTCCACCTGCACCACCGGACACTTCCCAAAGAACTCCGAAAACCTCCCGGCATCCAGCGTCGCTGATGAGATCACCACCCGCAGATCCTTCCGCCGCTTCACCAGCCGCTTCAAATATCCCAGCAGGAAATCGATGTTCAAGGACCGCTCATGCGCCTCATCAATAATGATGGTATCATATTGCCGCATCTCCTGATCCCCCTGCGTCTCCGCCAGCAGAATCCCGTCCGTCATAAACTTCACCACGGTATCCTTCGAGCAAACCTCGGTAAACCGCACCTGCCAGCCCACCTCTTGACCAACCTCAACCTTCAGCTCCTCCGCCACCCGACGTGCCACCGAAGTCGCCGCCAACCGGCGCGGCTGCGTACAACCAATCCTTCCCTTGAACCCCATTTCCCTTGCCAGCTCCACCGCCATCTTCGGCAACTGCGTCGTCTTCCCCGAACCCGTCTCACCCACCACCACCACCACCTGCGACTCCCGCATGGCGTCGAGGATTTCCTCCCTCCGCCGGGCAACCGGCAGGTCTGGATAGCTGATGATCAGAGAGCTGGATGTAAACTCCAGAACCCCACCCCGCAAGGCTTACCCGCGCTACCAAACAGGACATCCCGCCACCGAGAAAATATTTAAGCGAACAAGGGGCGGAGATTCCCAACCCGCAGTGGGAAACTGGCAACCTCATGCAGGAATACCAACTGCGCGACGCGGGAACTGTACTCGACGGACAGCACCGGGAGATTACAAACCCTTTTAGAACTTCCACCATGTTGTTTCCTTCGCTGGAGGCCGGGGCAAAGTTCAGATCATCAAAAGCAGCCACAAAATTACCAGCTCCGCCCTTCATTTTACTGAGGAAATGCAGCTCACCGAACCGAAAAGCGGTCACTTAACTCCCAAACAATCGACCCTTGGGACAAGGGTAAATCTGTGCCACGCTTACGTCACAAGGTGCCGACGAAAAAATACAGAAAGCGGAAAGCCGCAAAGAAACGACGTGAAATCCTTCGCTGGTCCCTAGTGACGATGGGGCTCGGAGCCACCGGCTGGACGGCCTGGAGGTATCGCTCCGACCTGGTTGGCTTTTCCGAGCGCTTTCGGGCGAATCTCCCCAAGCCCGATTCTTCTCCTGCCTCGCCACCACGCCCGGTCATCCTTCCTCACGAGAAAGACTATGCCGAATTCCTCGGCAACCTCGATCTCCGCTACATTGCTCCTCACGAAATCCTCGCGCCGCACCGCCGCGAGCTTAACGGCATCGCCAACGTTCTCCCGCCCCGCCAATACTGGAAACGCATGATCCCCACCCTTCAGGTCGCCGATGAACTTCGCCAACGATTGGGCTGCAAACTTCGCTACATCACCTCCGCATTCCGCTCACCGGAGTATAATGCCCAGTGCCCCGGAGCCTCCCCCAAATCGTACCACACGAAAAACCTCGCGCTTGACCTCGTCTACGATTGCCCGCCGCCTGACGCCATTGCCGAAGCAAAAAAAATGCGGGCTGAAGGGATCTTTCGCGGCGGACTCGGGCTCTACCAGACCTTCATTCACATCGACACCCGGGGTCGCAACTCGGATTGGGGTTAACGGGTCCCAATCTTACGGGGCATCCCCAGCCATTTGGCCATTCCGAGAAACACCAGAAACGCTGCCCCGAAAATCCAGGGCTGCCACTCGAGGGTCGAGGTCAGGGCTTCCTCATCATTCATTCCGGAAGCACGCTTCTGCAACGAAACCGCCCCGGCAAAAATCAGACTCGCTGTTCCATAGCCGATGTTGAAAAGAAGTCCCTTCACACTCAGCACTGTTGCCCGCTGATCCGAGCTTGCCAGTTCATGCAGATACCGGCTCATCAAAAAACCAAGGTGAAACATTCCCGCCATCAAGCCGATTCCCGGAACCACTCCCCAGTAGGCCCAAACCCGTCCGAGAAGGAAGAGGCACAAAAACATCCACGCGGCCGTGAAGGCGAAGTTGCTAAACGGTGAGAACCTGCGCGCGAGGTGCTTTGACAAACGCGGTGTATACATCCCGATCAACGCCGTTCCTGCTGCGATAAATCCAAAGGTAAATGTCGGAATTTCGATCAACCGGTAATACTCGCTATTGATCGTCGCAAAGTTCCTCGCCACCCCGTCGATCAATAGCCCCCCGATCACAATCAGGATGGCCGCCTTCGTCGTAAGCACCCATTTCGCGGCCCGCCAGGTCTGCCCAAACACTTCCGCAAAGCCCGCTTTCGCGTCGCCCTCACGCACCTCTCGAAACTTCAAGGAAATCAAAAACGCCGCGACCGCCTGCGCCAGACACAGAACAATCGGAAGTCGATGTGCGATCTCCACGTTCAGCCCAATCGCCCCCGCATCGTAAACCAAAGCCCCCACCACCATCGCGACCACCATCGCAGCCGACCTCAACTTCATCACCGCCTCCAGCACCTCATCCCATTCTGTCGGATCTTCCAGGCTATCATAAGCCAGAGCCTCATCCGCCCCGCTCGCCGCCGCCTCAGCCAATCCGCTCAAAACCCGGTTCACCGCACAAAAGGCAAACAACCACATCCCCGCATCCTTCGGAGCAACGAGCAGAACCGTCATCTCCAATACCATCAAACCCGCCGCCGCAATCAGGAGCTTCCTTCGCCCGATCAAATCAGCCAACGCCCCCGATGGCACCTCCGCCAAGAGAATCGTGGCCGCCCAAATCGCATTGAGCATCACAAACTGCGAAAGGCTCAAGCCCAGGTCGAGAAAGAGAATCGCCAGAATGGGATAATAAAACCGCGCATTAAAGGCCGTCGTAAACCACGCATACCATCGCACATTGGATTGGACAAAAGGACCGGTCGCGCGAAAAAGAGAAGACACGGGGAACTGTTAGAAGCAGATTTCCAGATTGCAAAGCCGCACTTCATCAGAAATCTGTGCAATCACAGCGCCTTGGTCTACCGTATCACAAAGTTTCCTCCTTCTATGTCCTCCCAACCTTCACAAAAATCCTGCTGCAGTGTTCCGCCTCCCGAACCCAAAGTAATAAGCTCCGACCGCCCGGGTCTCACTGCCTACGTCCCCCTTTTTGTCATCATCGCCGCCACCGCGGGCTCGGCAGCCGCAAAACAATTCTCATACCCGGCCTGGTCAGGACATGTCTGGATGCACGACTTCATGGGCTTCTTCCTCGTCGTTTTCGCCATGGTCAAATTCTTCGACCTCAGGGCATTTGCCACCGGCTTCGCCAAATACGACCTCTTCGCCGCCCGCTCCCGCGCCTACGGCCTTCTCTATCCCTTTCTCGAACTCGGACTCGGACTCGCCTACCTCGCCCGGTGGCAGCCCCAGGGAATCTATCTTGCCACCATTATCCTGCTCGTCTTCGGAGCACTCGGCGTCCTCAACACCATGCGACAGGGCAAACAACTCACCTGCGCCTGCATGGGACAAATCCTCGACGTCCCCGTCTCCACCGTCACTCTGACGGAGAACCTAACTATGGCAGCCATGGCCTTGGTGATGCTTCTTACTTAATCCGGACGTGACTCCGACTTTTCGAGGAAAGCCCCGATCCAGCCAATCATTCCCAGGATGCCGATTATCGCTCCTGCTACGATCGAGGCGTCATCCATATCGTTTCCAAGTTCCGCTCCTTGCGTAAAAACGATTGCGGCGGCAAGGACGATAATAGAGGCACTGATTGCTTTCATGGCTGTCCC
>CALFSW010000156.1 GCA_937916505.1 uncultured Verrucomicrobiales bacterium
GGTGCTGGAGTTTGATCGATCCTACGCGATCGCATCAACAATTGGGACAATCTGATTTCTTCGAAAGCCAAAGGAATCGTTTTAGTTCGAAGCGAAAGGACGGAGCGAGAAATGCGTGCGGGTCGCTGAAGGAGCTCAAGCGGCATGAGGGAGTCTTGCCTCAAGCGGTGCTCCAGGAAGACCCCGATGAGCCGCAGGCTTAAAAAAACGTTCGGGAAGCGATAGAGAATGAGCGGAGAATCAGTTCTGTTGAAGATGAACATTTGTGCGATCGTATGCCTTTCGGGCTGCTTGATGGTAGGGGGCAACCTTCAGGCGGATACGAGTCGTCCGGATCCCGCGGCGGTGAAGTCTGCGATCGAGAAGTCGATCCCACTGCTTGAAAAGACGACCGCGGGCGCAAGTGAGCACAATCGTTGCTTTACCTGTCATGGCCACGCGATGCCGGTGGTCACTTTCGTGGAGGCGCGGCATCGAGGATTTCTCATCGACGAGAAGAACATGGAAGCGCAGGTGAAGCACACCTTGACGGATTTGGCGCGAGGGAAGAAACGGTATATGGAAGGAAAGGGGCAGGGCGGCGGCTATACCCGTGCCGGTTACGCACTGTGGTCCCTTCGGCAGGCAGGGTGGAAGCCGAATGAGGTTACCGAATACGTCAGTGGGTATCTCGTCCACGACCAAAAGGCCGAACACTGGCCCAGCAATGGAAATCGTCCGCCAACGGAGGGTAGCGCCTTCACCACAACATATTTTGCGCTCAAGGGCGTGGATGGATTTGGAACGGTGGAACAGGCCGGGAAGATTGCCGTTCGCAAGAAGAAGGCCCTGGCGTGGTTGCTCAAATCCGAACCAAAAGATACAGAGGATCGTGTTTTCCATCTCTTGGCGCTGAATCATTTGCAGGCGGATCAAAAAGTGGTGAGGGAAGCAGTGAAGGCGCTGCGCGAAGCACAGCGAACGGACGGAGGATGGGCCCAACTTCCCAAGATGGAGAGCGACGCCTATGCAACAGGCTCGGTTCTCTACGCTCTCTACCGAGGGGGTGGAATGAAGGCTGACGACGCGATTTACCAGCGGGGGGTCAAGTATTTGTTAGAAACGCAAAAAGAAGACGGCTCGTGGCACGTGCGCAGCCGCAGCAAGCCGTTTCAGACCTACTACGAGAGTGGCTACCCTCACAAGAAAGATCAGTTCATCTCAATGGCAGCGGGAAGCTGGGCCTCGCTGGCCCTCTTGTTTACGATCTCCACTGAAGTGGTGAAAGAGTAACCGGGCTTGGAAATCACACACCCTTCTCTTCCCCTCTTCGATCCACCAAGACCACAACTTTTGTGAGGATGATCCGCCCTCCGACCCAGATTCCCCATACTTCGTTCTTTGAGAGATCGAAAACTTGAGGTTCGCGGAATCACTCCACTCACCTCCTCGTGCGGCAGGTCCAAAAGCCTCCGCGGCCTAAAGAAATCTTGGTAACGCAGCCCGAAAAGCTACGCTGTCGCGCGATGACTATTGCGCCAAAATCTCCCGATCCCGGAAAGATATGGCGTGGATTTGGGATTTTCCTGCCGAAATCACCACCACCGACCCGCCAAACCACCGACTCCTCCCCTCCGGCCTGGCTCAACGACGGCCTCACGGACCATGTGCCAAAAGCCCCCCACTATTAGTGAGATGTCTGAAATCCGCTATCTTAATTCTTCTTCTCTGCGAAGTTTCGACTAAGGAAAGTGCCCTTGGTTCCGGGATGCAAGTAGTGGACCCCCTACTGGCTCCCGATGGTGGAAACGGGGATCGATTGGGATGGTCGGTAACCGTTGATGGAGATATTGCGGCAGTGAGTTCTCCTCGTTCCGGCAGCGGAGGGGTCTACTTGTATCAACGGTTTTCCGGGAGAGCGTGGGGGGTATAATTGATTCAGAGCAAAATCCTTACAATCCAAACCCGGCGGTCTCAGTGGGATTCGGAGAGCAGAGCGACGAAGAAATGTTCATCGGCTACATCAATTTCGGTGTTCCGCTGTGAGGAAATGGTATCAGACTTTTGCGATCAGCGTTCCTGCTGCTTTTTTGATTCGGGCAATCAGTGTGTATCACAGGGCAAGGAGTGCGTTTCAAAGTATGTCAATCCTTGCTTGTCTGGAGTGGGATAGCCCCTGCTCGCGGTGGCTATCCCTGTAAAGCATTTCCACACCAATGAACCTCGCCCAAGCGCTGAAACATGCCCAAAACCGCCTTGTTTTTCGCAGATCAAGATTGGCCAAGGGGTCGACCGGCAATCTTAACAGGCTAAAACTGCTGATATCACCCCTCTCTCCCCTCTCCGGTCCACTCAGCGAAGTCATCACGCACCCCACCGTAAAAGCAAATTTCTGCAAGGAATTCTCAATCATTTTCACCACGGCGCTGTGCTTCGTCGCAACGATCACGCATGCGGAGAATCCACAGAAGCAGACCCCGCCGCAGCCTGATATGAAGGACCGGGCAGATGGTCAGCCTGCCGATCCCAAGGTTATTGCGGGTGAAATCATTGCGGCGTTCGATTACGGAGACGAACTTTCATTCGAAGAAGCGTGGCAATTGCTTCGATTGTCGACCGCGCCCCTCGCCGTGAAGATTGAGACGATCCGGCTTGGGCTGGCGGAGGAAGATTCCATCGAGCCCGTGGCGCGACACGTCGCGTTTCTCGCCAGAGCGGCAGCAGGTCTTGATCCCACCGGGGAGACGACCAAGGCGCTCATCGAACACTGTATTCAGCCTGTGCTTGACGGGGGCGGTCGTCCCCACGGTTCCTTTAGGATTGCCTGCCAATTGCTTCAACATCTGCCGATCCAGCACCCCGCGACGACCGCGGAGCTTCTGACGAAGCGAATGTTCGAGACGAAGGAGTTCATGGAGCTCGGATTTCTGAGCGAAACGCTCGTTGCTCATGTTCCCGCCTTGGAGGCCGATGAGGCGAAGCGCCTGTCGATGATGCTGATTGAAAGAATCTCAAGTCACGCACGAGAGGGCGAGTTTTGGAAGGGCGACCTATTGTTGGGAACCCTCGCAACGCGGTTGCCGCCGGCGGATGTCCGGATCCTGATCGACGAGATTGGGGAACGGATGAGAATCGAGAAGAACCAACACCGACTCTTGCAGCTCGGTAATGCACAACTGGCATTGGCGCTTGGCTTGGCCCCGGAAGAGTCCCGCGGACTCATCGCTGAGTTGATGAAGCAGGGGCCCAAGGTGATGGAGTCGGCTGAGATCGACACCCTGATAATGGTGATTCCCCTCCTCGAATCAGCGTCGATCAGCGCGATCGCTCCGATATTCCTTGCTCATTTGGATGCTCCCCGGAGCCATTCACTTCGCAAGATTCTCGCCCGCCGGATGGAGCCACTCTCCACGAAACTGAGGCCAGAAGATCTCCGCTCGTTGGTGGCGCCGTTGATCGAGCAGATTAAGAACGATCCCGCCAGCTCCCTGGAATCGATCGCGACGCTTGGTCCCTTTGCCTCCTGCCTCGAGCCGCAAGAACGACACTCCCTCACCAGTTTCCTGCTGACGCAGTTAAAGATGGAGGAGGATTCAATGCTCGAGGATGCCTCGATTGCGCTGGCCTCATTGGCGGGGGCGCTGAGCGCCACTCACGCAAGTGAGATTGCGGATTCAGTGGTCGACCTGCTGACGGATGAGAACGAGGGCGGGGAGCAGTATTTGAACGAGATCCTGGAAGCCTTGGTGCAAAACCTCGGGCCTCCCGCGATCCGGAGGTTGGCAACGGGATTCGTCAATGCAAAGGGGGGCGATGACGAATCTCTGGATTCGTTGGCGGCGCTGGCCCTCAAGCTGGAGTCGGCTGATCTGGAGGTTGCCACCTCAGGGATGGTGAAGAGAATTCTCGAGGTGGCGGGGGATGATAAGAAAGGGAAAGAGAGCAGGCTGCGTGGATTGCGGCAGACCTTGGAGCCGCTTGCGTCGAAGCTCATCGCAGAAGGTGCCAGGCCC
>CALFSW010000157.1 GCA_937916505.1 uncultured Verrucomicrobiales bacterium
CCTGCCCGCCGTATCGAGACTCACCGAAGACCGCACCGAAATTTCATTGCGATCATAGCCCGCATTACCGCGCGAAGCATCGGAATCGATCACAAATTCACCACTCGTCACGGACACGCTGACAATCGTCGGAACCGCGAACGCCAAATGAGCCGAAATGATGGTCGCAATAAATACGGCCCATTGGGGGAAGCAAAATGATCCGGACATATCGCGTAGCCTATTAAGGTCGCATTTTCATACCAGCTATATTCCACGCGATTTCATTTTTCGGAATACCACCTGGGATCATTCACTTCATCGTTGCCAAATCGTGATATCGATCGATGCCGAGGATTTTGTGACATTTTCAAGAAGCGAGCAAGCCCGCCAGCGTGATGGTTGCGAGTCGCTGGGGGATCTTGCCATGATCGTGTTTGCCGATAAGAGGCCGGAACGGAAAGCCTCCGGCTATCGTTTGCGGATCTTGGCGAGCCGTTTGTGGAGGTCTTCGATGATATCGGCTTTCCCGGAGGCGATGTTTTTTGTCTCGGTTGGGTCTGTTTGATGGTCGTAGAGCTCGGTGAAGATGGGGGCGGACCCGGGGTCGCGGTGGTCACGCCATTCGATGTAGCGGTAGCGGTCGGTGCGCAGGGCGTAACCCATGAGGTGGTTTTCAAAGAGGTCGCGGTCCCATTGTTCACCCATTTGTTTTTTAATACGGGCTTCGACTTCCTCGATGAGGGGCCCGAAGAAGGTTTCGCGCATTTCCCGGGAGAGGGGATAGGCCGCCCATTCGCGGAGGGCGGGGTTGGGGTATTGGGTGAGGGCGGGATGGTTCCAATTGGCATTGGGGTCGTCGAGAAGGGGGGTGAGGGATTTGCCTTCGAGGTGTTTGGGTTTGGGGAGATCGGCGAGTTTGCAGAGAGTTGGGAAGAGGTCGAGAAGTTCTACGATTCCTTTCGTACTGGTACCGGGTTTTTTCATCCCGGGAGTCGAGATGATGAGGGGGACTCGGGTGCCGATTTCGTAATTGGTGGCCTTGCCCCAAACGCCCATGTCGCCGAGGTGCCACCCGTGGTCACCCCAAAAAACAACGATGGTGTTTTTGTCGAGGCCGGTTTCCTTGAGCGCGGCGAGAGTGAGCCCGACCTGGGCGTCGATGTAGGAAGCGCAGGCGAGGTAGGCGTGGAGAAGGGTGCGGGAGAGATTTTCGTCAATGGGGCCGGATTTGGGAATGCCGCCGCGGACACGGAGTTCAAAGGAGGCGTGGAGGCCCATGGAGGCTCCTCCTTCCGGACGTGGGGTGTAAGTGCCGGCGGGTAGTTTGGCGGGGTCGTAGAGGTCCCAGTATTTTTTAGGAGCAACGAAGTTGAGGTGGGGTTTGTAGAGGCCGAGGGCTAGGAAGAAGGGTTTGTTAGGATTCTTGGCAAAGCGTTTGAGGTGGGCGATGGCTCCGGCGGTATTGTGGCCGTCGCGGTAGGTGGTGTCGGGGACGTCGGCCGATTCGTAGGCGGGGCCGGAGGCAAGGCCGCGTTTGGCGGCTTCCCCGTATTTTGCGAACATTGCTTTGTACTGTTGGTTGCGTCGCTTGAGGTTTTCAGGATCGGCAAAACCGACGGGTTTTGGGAGATCGAGACCTTTGAGTCGGGCCGGTCCGGACCAGGATTGTTCGATATCGTCGTTGGCACGATGGAAGATTTTTCCGTAGTTGTAGGTTTGGTATCCGTGGTCCCGGAAGTGCCGGGGGAGGGTCAACATGTCGGGGTTGAGGTCGCGGAATTTGAGGTAATTGTGGATGATGCCGTTGGTGTCGGGGCGGGTGCCGGTGAGGAGAGAGGTGCGGGAGGGATGACAAATGGCCTGCTGGCAGTACGCGCGTTGGAAAAGGCGACCTTGGCTGGCCAGCTTGTCGATGTTGGGAGTAACAGCGAGCTTGGAGCCGTAGCAGCCGAGCTCCGGACGGAGGTCGTCGATGGCGATGAAGAGGATGTTGGGCTTCTTTGAGCTTTGCTCCGCAATTGAACTTTGAAGCAAGAGGAAGGCGAGGAAGAGAAAGCGTTTCATGATCATTATTTCGAAGGTGGTGTGGATTCGATCAGCTCAAAGAGATGAACGCGAGCGCGTTGTGGCCTGTTTTAGATTGGGTGAATGGGATTCCACTCTCGATGGAAAGGCGCGAGATGATTGAACTCTCCTGCCCTTACACGATTTCTGACCGGGAAATCTAACCCTCAATTCCCGGGCATCGAAAGTTGGCCGCGTGAGAACCTCCTGCTGATTCCGGAATTCACCCGCAACGTCTATTTGTAATCCCGCCCCATCAGGCTGTTCATCACGCTGCCTTGCCAGTCGCGTAACTGCTTCGACAGCTGCTCGACGACATTGGGATGTTTCCTGGCAATATTTGTGGTTTCGCCGGGGTCTTTTTTTAGATTGAAGAGTTCCACTTCCGTCCCTTTCTCACCATCGATGACGAGCTTGAAGTCGTCGATCAAGATGGCCCTCGGCCCCAGAAAATCCTTGGCCCTGATCTCCTCGTGATGATCGTTGCGAAAGTTGCGCGTGAAGATCTTCCCCATTTTCTTCACCAGGGGAGTGGTGCCTTTCTGAAGTTCCGGGTCGATGTAAGGCTTGGGTGATCCCTGATCGGGGCGACTTCCGCGAAAATTCCAGAACTCAATCGCTTCGCCGCGCTCCTTCATGTTTCCGTTCAAGAGCGGCACCAGGTCAATCCCATCCAAGGGAACTTCGGGCGTTTTGGCACCGGCCAGGGCACACAAAGTGGGCAGGATATCGGAAGTGACGGCATTCACCGTCGAGGTCTGCGGTTTGGGAATTCCCTTGGGCCACTCAATCACTCCGGGAACCCGGATGCCGTTCTCATAAACCTTTCCCTTCACACCACGAAAGCGGGATTTCGTTAAGCCGCTTGGAGGAGTGCCATTATCCCCGCAATACCAGAGCAAGGTCTTGTCCTTGAGCCCCAGTGTTTTTAAGGCGTTGCGAAGTTTCCCAATCGAACGGTCCATCGCGGTGATTTCGGCATAGCGCTCGATCAAAACCTCGCGCTGTGGTCTCTTGATTCGCAGCCCTGTTTCATTGGAGGTCAAACTCACTTCACCCGGGGCATACTCTTCCGGCAGATTTCGATAGAGAGCCAGGTCGGTTTCCAAGCCGCTATACGGTTCGTGTGGAGAGCCAAACCAGATGACGGTGAAAAAAGGAGCATCCGCTTGCTGCTTCTTTTCGATATAGTTGATCGCTTCATCGACGAGAATTTCCGAGCTCTCACCGAAGAATTTTTTGGGCGTCCCGCCATTTCGAGAAAGGACCGGATCCATTTCGAAGAAGTTGTCGTGCGAAAGCCATTCCTCAAAGCCCATCGCGCCAGGGTTGGTTGGCGATCCCTTTTTGACCGGCCCGACATGCCACTTTCCAAAATGTCCGGTCGCGTATCCGGCATCGCGAAGAAGATGTGCCACGGTAATCTCCTCGGGACGCAGCGAGCGTCCGGGAGTGAATGTCCCGTATCGATTGGGATGCCGACCGGTCAGGACATTGCCCCGGGTGGGAGAACAAACGGGTTGGGCATAAAAGTGATCGAGGCGCAGACCGGAGGCCGCCATTTCATCGAGAAATGGCGTTTTGAGATAGGGATGGCCATTGTAGCCCACTTCTTCCCAGCCGTGATCATCGCCCATCAGGAGAATGATGTTTGGCCGGGGTGGAGCTTCTCTGCTTGGCTCGGCGCCATCAAGGCGGGCCAGGAGGAGAAGGATGAAGGGGAGCAGTTGTTTCATGTGATTCGATGCTTATACGCTGACGACGAGGGCGACATTTCGTGCTTCGGTTCTCTTGAATGATGCCAGATCCACACCTCTGAAAGAAAGAGTCACCTTCGTCACAAATACGCCGACTCACCGAAGGGAATGAGGACCCTTTCGCTTGAGGAATTAGTGTCTGCGGCGAAGTAAAGGTTGGCGAAATTGAAAGTGAAGCCCTGTCCGGGCGTAGTATGAAGTGGTCCATGGGACTTCTCACCTTAAAAATTCTGTTATGAACTATCGCCCTCTCCTTTCCGCCACGCTCTTTGTCAGTCTTGCCCCGCTTCATGCCGAGGATCCTTCTTCTGTTTCCGATGCCGGCCGGTGGAGCAAGGAGCAGCTTCAAGCCAAGCGACCGGCAGTTGTCACGCCTCCGGGCCACACCACTGATGCCAAGGCGGGTGCCGCACCTTCCGATGCCATCGTCTTTTTCGATGGCACCAACCTTTCGAAGTGGAAGGGCAAGGGGAAAGAGGGCAACGATGCCGCGCAGTGGCTCGTGAAGGATGGACACTTCGAAGTGAAGAGGGGAACCGGGACCGTGCAAACCCGGGACCAGGTGGAAGGCGATTGTCAGTGGCACATCGAATGGTGCACGCCTGCCGAGGTGAAGGGGAACAGCCAGGGCCGCGGGAACAGTGGAGTCTTCATCGGTGGTTATCCCGAGGTGCAGGTGCTCGATTCGTTTCAAAACGACACCTATCCCGACGGGCAGGCGTCCTCGCTCTACCACAAAAGTGTCGCGCTGGTGAACGCCAGTCGTGGGCCGGGCCAATGGCAGACCTATGACATCATTTGTATCCGGGAAAAAAAAGGAGCCGACGGAAAAGTCATCCAGCCCGGTTCCATCACCGTCCTTCACAATGGAATCGTCACCCAGTTCTCCGTTCAGGAAGGTGGTAAAGCGAAGTCAGGTGGACTTACCCTTCAGGATCACGGTAACCCGGTCCGCTATCGCAACATCTGGGCCCGCAAGTTGGTTGTGCCGACTGTGCCAGCGCCGGGGAAATAAATTAGGGGGATTTACGTCCGGAGTGAACAATGCAAAATCTTCATTTGTATCTTACTGATGAGATTGGCGCATTGGAGGAGGAAGATCGAGAAGGCCTGATCACTCCGTAGCTCTTCATGAGTGAATTTGGTGAGTGCTTCGAGTTTGATTTCCGTGACTTGGTCTAGAAATTCCTGCAACTCCTCGACATTGGTGGTATTCATTTGACCGCGCTCAACTTCGAGGGTTTTTTCAAGAAAGACATCCAGTTTGTCTTTTTGTTGTTGGATGGTTTTGGCCAGTCTTACTTCCCTGAGCCTTTTTCTACGGGTCCATAGGAGATAGAGACCTGCGGCAAAAGCCACCGATAGTTCCTTGAAGGCCGCCAAGGTCTCCATGATCTGGGCGATCCGATTAATGTGATCAGGGGGATTGAAGAATGCGCGTGAGACGGGATGCAGAGCCACCGGTGATTTTGCGATCACTTCATTTCTGGAAATCAGGGTTGGGAATTCCAAACCAAGTCCTTCGTCATAAATGGCTTCCATCACCTTGCTAATCAAAAGCTCACTCTCGTCCTCGCCAACCACAAGGAGAGCGGTCGTCGCAACCGTGGGCGTGCCGACCGATGGAACCGGAGTTCCTTCACGGTAGAGCCCCCGGGGAATTTCAGCGACATGGAAGAAAGGATCTTTGATGGCAATGGCCTCAGCTCCATCAATGGGCAAAAGCACAAATTCGCCGCTCGCAAGCAGGCCCTGGAGATCACGATTCATAAAGCCGGTCGTGACGATGGCCGCATCGATGGATTCGTCTTCCAACAGCCCCTTGAAATAAACATTCGTTGGATTGATGATTCCTTCTGAGATTCCGTAGTGCTCCAGGACTCGTTCGGCACTGGTTCGCATCCCCGAGCCATCAGGTCCATAGACCACTCGCTTTGATTCGAGACCATCGACGGACTGAATCGGAGATCCCCGCCGCGTCACCACGTGAACCACTTCGGGATAAAGAGGAGCAATGACCGATAGCCTTTTCATCTCTCCAGAGCCACTTTGGACAATCGCAAGATCAACTTTTCCCTCACGAAGGAGCCTCCCGTTCTCCACCGATCCCTCTGTTTCAACAATGACAACCTGGCACCCGGTTCTGCGCTCTAAAGACGCTTGCAGGCTTTCGCCGAACTCGTGATACAAGCCACCCTCGTGAGCGGTGGCGACCCGGATTGTTTTCGGGAGAGTATCGCGCGTGGCAAACCACACGATCACCGAGATCACGATGATCGCGACCGGGATGATGGCAAGCCACCGGCGCTCGGCTTTGAAATAGTCAACGGGCATTGATTGATACTCTAGCCGGAGGTGTCACCAAGGCCAATCAACTATTCCGGCCTCTCTTTGCGGAGATTTTCCATACCGGGGGTTGGACTGTTTAGGTGGCTTGTATATTTCGAGATTGATGGGAAAGAGGTCTCACGCAGGGCAGCGGAGCAGCAGAGAGATTGATGGATTAGGGGGGGAGGTTGTGCTTGGGTCCGGGCCATGCAAGCCGGATGCTTGGCGTTGTTTGATTTTAAAAGACTGATTTTAAA
>CALFSW010000158.1 GCA_937916505.1 uncultured Verrucomicrobiales bacterium
GAAAATATTTCCCCGCTACGTAGGCGATGAGGAGGTTCAAGCCAATCGCCCTTCGGGTCGTGGCGGTCGAAGATATCGAGTAGGACCGGTTCTGTCCCGTCGGCCCGGCTGCGGACGATCGCGCCCGTCACGGCGCCCGCGCACCCCCCTGTTGGCGACCCCTCGTTGCGCTGTTCCAGGCGAAAACAGTAGCCCGATCGAAGGGTGAAATCGCTGACTTGCCCCACCCGTTGAACCAACCCTAACGGAGGCCCACCACCTGTTTGCGGAGCGACCCGGATCGGCCACTCCGAAATCTCGTGCCAGAGCAGGCGGTCACCTTCGGCCAACAACTCGTGCGGCCCATCGGAGGAACTGCGGCAGGCGGGATCAAGGGGCCGGCACCCGAAAAGTGTCCTGACACCTCCGTTTTCGCCACCCCCGTTGCCTCCATCATCATCGTCGTCGGCGATCAGCAGCTGCGCACTCCGGTGGGGAAAGAGCACCTGTTCCGGTTGGACCGATTCGATCACCACATGAAAAAGCTCGTCGTCCTCCGGCAACGCATCGGGCAGAAGTTCGATCAGTAACGAACGCCGTTGCTCCCCGGGAGCAAAGACGAGGGAGCCCGAGCCGCCGACAAAATCCAGACTCTCGCCCGCCGTTTCCCCCACGAGTTGGTAGCTCACCACCAGAGCGCCATCCGTTGGGCCGAACCGCAGGATCTCAACCTGGGTGGAACGTGCGTCTTCGGTCACGGTGTAGCAGGGCTCGGAGAAACTGAGGCCGGCAACGGCCAGCGGCGGCGACCCGCGTTCCAGCCGGAAAAACTGCCGATTTTGCGCAGGTGTTTCGACCACCCAGGCCGGGCCGGTATTCCCTTCGACCGGATCCCCCCAGTCGGTCCAATCTGCGAGATTCGAAGAGGACTGTAGCTGGTAGACCCAGCCTGGATCCGTGCGGAACTCCAGCCGGTAGCCACCCTCCGGAGAGGCTTGGATTTTGGCGGCGGGCACCGGGCCGACCGCCCCCGCCTGAGAAGTGCCCGAAACTGCGGCCAGGAGCATCGCAAAAGCCGACCGAAGGATTCCGACTGTTAGGAAATTTGCTTTTGGGTTGGCGAAGCTTGAGGGCGCTGTTGAGGGGCGCTGAGGGGGGAAGGAGGGGCGGAGCTGGTGGTTTGGCATGTCGGCGGGGATCTGCATTTCCGGGGTTTGTCGGGGCTTTGGCTCTCGGGAGCAATGATAGTTGAGCACACAATGAATCCCGGGGATACGCACTTCTTATGGTTTAATTCGCATGGATTGCTTGATGTCGTTTCCTTTCGGTGTGCTTACCGGTGGACTGGTGGCGCGATGAGTAAAAGCGCCGCATCACTTTCCACGCAAGCGGTCGATAGAGTCTCCTGTGACATTTTTGCCATCAGTCTGGCGTCCCTACTCAATTTGGATCGAGAGCCTCTGTTAATCGTTTTTGTTTCAGGCTCTTTCCGCCAATAAGATAGGACGGAAACGGGTAAAGTATATTCCCATCCTCGCACACATAATACAGTCAGAGGTCCAGTTCGATGAGGCTGGAGGTTTGAGCCGTGATATTTTGGTTTCCTTCGTCATTGATGACTACGATGTCCTCAATGCGGACGCCAAATCTTCCTTCGAGATAGATTCCAGGTTCGACGGTGAGGGCCATGCCGGCTGCCAGCGTTGTTTCGGGGGCGCGTGGTGAAAGGTTGAGGCCGGGGTCGTGGGTTTCGAGTCCGATACTATGGCCCAAGCCGTGGGTGAAGGTTTTGCCGTGACCGGAAGCCTCGATGATGTTGCGGGCGACCTTGTCGATTTCGTGGTTACTTTTGCCGGGAGACATTGCCTCGCTGGCGGCTTGTTTCGCAGTTCGAACGATTTCGTGGATTTCCTGCATTTCATGAGAGGCTTGCCCAAGGCAGACCATGCGGGTCATATCGGAGGCGTAGCCTTGATGGATCACACCAAGATCGATGAGGAGAAGGTCATTATATTTGATGATGGTGTTGTCCGGAAGATGGTGGATTTCCCAGCAATTGGGGCCGACGGCGACAATGGGCATGAAGGAATATCGGTCGATATCCTCGTTGGCGGCCATCTCTGCAAGGATCAGTCCCTGAATTGCCCGTTCGGTCATGCCGGGATGGGTTTTTGGGAGAATGGCTTGGAAGACCTGCTCGTTGATTTGTTGTGATTTTTGGAGGAGTGCGATCTCGGCGGGGGACTTGATTTTCCTGGTTTCTTCGATCACGGAGGCCGGACGGAGCGCGTGGAGCGTGAGTTGGGAGCGCCATTTCAAGAGATCATTGTGGCTGATCGTATGATCGACACCGAGAGCGAGCGGACATTTGGAGAGTCGTTTTTGAATTGAGGACAGGGGATCAGCTTCGGTGGATATTTCGAGGAACGAGTCGAGCTGGGTCGTCTGGGCCTCTGCCCAGGAGGAGCTGCGGAAAGAGGTGAAGAGAATGGCTTCCTTCTGCGTGATGAGGAGGGTTCTGGGCTCCCCCCGGAAGCCCGTGGCGTAGCGGATGTTGGCCGCGTTTGTCGTGATCAAGGCATCCCGCCTGAGGTCGGTCATTCTTTGGCGGATCAGCTTGAGCCGATCTACCATTTCCAAAGTTGAGAAGCTAAGGTGGTTTGACATGGTTTCGTGGGGAGAGATTCTAGGTCACTCTCGAACGACAGCCAGCCGAAGGTCTCAAAACCTCTTTGCCCAATCTGGTGCGAAGGGAACGAGGTCCGTTTTCAATTGAAGTGGACATGCTGACAAAAGAGCGGTTGTGCGAAAGCCCGGGGTGGATGGACCGTATCAGGCGGTATGATACGGTTTACGGCATTTTTCACCCTTTCGATGGCTTTGGTTCACGGGCAGGTTCCGGGGGAAGCTGAGAAAACAGAGGCGGCTCTCAAAATTCTGAATGGATGGCATGAGAAGGATGCGAAACGAGAGGTTCGGACGCTTCATTTTGTGCTTTGGACACCGAAGGGAAGGAAGCCGCCAAAGGATTATGAGGCGAGGTTGACACGAATGATGACCCACATCCGCGATTTTTACGGAAGGGAAATGGACCGCCTTGGATTTGGTCCGCGTTCGATCAATCTGCCGATGACGGATCAGCAGTTGAAGATTCACTTGATTGAGGGAAAGAACGCGGAAAGCGAGTATGGAATGTCTTCGGGTAATGCGATCAAGCAGGAATGCCTTCCGGTTTTGGCGGAGAAGGGGATTGATGCGAAAAAGGAGACCCTGGTGATTTTTTGCAACCTTGCGCAGTGGGATGGGGAGAAATTGGAGTTCACCCACAAATCGCCCTATTATGCGGGTGGGAATCATCAGGGAGGGACGGCGTGGCAGTTGGACTCGCCCGAACTCGATACCACGAACCTGCCTCTCAAGAAGCCGATCATTCGGGACGGGCAATACGGGCGGATTTCCTTGGGGAAGCACAATTCGATCTTCATTGGTGGAGTGGCTCACGAACTGGGACACGCTCTGGGATTGCCGCACTGCAGGGAACGCCCGGATGAAGCGGCAAGAGGGACGGCGCTCATGGGATCGGGAAACCGGAGTTATGGCGATGAACTTCGAGGCGAAGGAAAAGGATCGTTTTTGACCCTCGCCCATGCCTTGCGATTGGCCTCGCATCCCCAGTTCTCGGAATCAACCAAGGGAATGAATTTGCCGGTGGATGCCAGGATTGATGATTTGAAGCTGACGGTGAAAGAGAAAACGATTCACGTCTCCGGGAAGCTGACGGCAAACCCGCCGGCCTATGCGCTTGTGGCCTACTTTGATCCTGATGGCGGGAGCGACTACAATGCCACGACGGCCACCGCAGTTCCGGATTCAAAAGGGAATTTCACGCTGTCGTCGGATGCCTTGGCGGCAGGGAAATCGGGAGAGCTTCGCTTGATCCCGCTTCATGTGAATGGTTCGACGGGTGGGTGGTTGTCGCAGACCAGGTTTAAATATCCTTACATCGTGAAGAAGGATGGGACGCCGGATTTGTCGACCTTCAAAGTGCGGGCTGCTCTGGCTCCGCTCGTGGCAGCTTTGCAGAAGCGGGACCGGGAACAGGCGGTGTCGATTGCCCGTCAATTTCCGGAGGGAATGACACGCGAGATTGCCGGGAACATTCTCGCGAGAGGAGGAAAGCCGGCGAAGAGCCCGGCTGAAGCCGAAGCAAAGACGAAGGGCGCATCTCTGACGTCTTTTAAGCCATCCGCTGCGAAAGTTGGATGGGGACGTCCGGCCTACAATTTTCTGCCCGAGGCACCATTTACGCTCGAAGCGGGAGGGATGATTTTCACGACGGGAATCTATGGTCATGCTCCGGCAGAGCATCGCTATGATCTGGGCGGGAAATGGAAGAAGTTTTCCGGGAAGGCGGGAATGGCATCGGGGAAGGGCGGTTCGGTTCGTTTTGAAGTGAAAGGTGACGGCAAAACGCTTTGGAAATCGCGGGTCATAAAGTCTGGTGGCCTCGTCGATTATTCGGTGGACCTTCTTGGGGTGAAGTTGCTCGAATTGGTCGTTGATCCAAGCAACGATGGCACTGGGTCCGATTGGGGGCTGTGGTTGGAACCCAGGCTGTCGAGATAGACTCTAAATTCCTGATCTTTCTCTTGGGTCATTTTGGTTCGGAAGTCAGACTGCGTCCTAATGAGTGAAAACGAGGTGCTTTGTCTGGAGGGCTTTTCCAAATCCTTTGGAGAGGTGGTGGCTCTGGACGATGTCTCTCTTTCGGTGACGGAAGGGGAGATCGTTGCGCTTCGCGGACCAAGCGGAGCTGGGAAATCGACACTTCTGTATCTGATTGCCGGATTGCTGGCTCCTGATGCGGGAACGGTGACGGTTTCGGGGATCGATCCCTACTTTTTGAGTGGTGCCAAACGGACGCTTTTTAGAAGCGAGGAACTTGGGATGGTCTTTCAGGACGCCCGCTTGATTCCCTATCTCAACATTCGTGAAAATGTTCTTGTCGCGGGAGGCGATCCGAAACGTGCCGATGAATTGATTGAATCACTCGGTCTCACTTCGCGACGAACACATGTTCCCAAGAAACTGAGTGCGGGAGAACAACAAAGGGCGGGTTTGGCCCGGGCCCTCGTCACCAATCCAAAGCTGGTGCTCGCCGATGAGCCGACTGGAAATCTTGATGAGGAGAACACGGAGCTCGTGATCGCGGGATTGCGAAAGTATGCCAATGATGGTGGTTCGGTGCTGGTGGTGACCCATGACGCCCGGGTGATTGAGATTGCCGACCGCATCTTGACCCTTGAACACGGACGACTCCGCGCATGAAGTACGAGGAATACTATACCTGGCAGGAAAATATTCCCGGCTTTGGTCGGGAAGCGCAGGAGAAGTTGAGAGATTCCACCGCTCTTGTGTCGCGGGTCGGAGGACTTGGCGGCCCGTTGGCCTTTTCGTTGGCGGCGGCGGGCGTTGGCAGGATCATTCTGGCCCACGGGGGGGAGTTGAGGCCGGATGACTTGAATCGCCAAATTCTCATGAGGCATGCAGGCTTGGGCTCGTTGCGGCATGAACAGGCGGCAGAGACACTGCGCCGATTTAATCGTGATCTTCAGATTGAGTCCGTGGGGGAGAATATCTCGGAAGGAAATGCCGGTGATCTGGTTGGAGAGGCCGACATCGTCTTTTCATGCGCTCCGCTTTTTGAGGAAAGGCTTTTGATGAATCGGGAGGCGATGCGGCAGGGGAAATATTTTGTCGATGGTGCGATGTGCTCGATGGAAGGGCACGTTCTCGCGGTGGAACCGGGGAAGTCGACTTGTCTGGCTTGTCTGGTCAAGGAGCCTCCGGCCTATTGGAAGCGACGCTTTCCGGTGATTGGGGCGGTGTCAGCGATGGTGGCGCAGATCGCAGTTTTGGAGGGGCTCAAGTTATTGACCCATTTTGCCGAGCCCACTCTGGACCGATTGATTCATGTTGATACGCTGGCGATGCGAATGAAAAAAGTCCGTGTCCTTCGCGACCCCTCCTGTTCCCATTGTTCCTGATGAAACGTCCGTTGATTGTCCTTATGGTTTTGCTCCTGGTGCTTGGGAGTGCGTTTTGGTGGCTGGTGAGAGATCAAGGTGGGGGCGAAGCTGGCAAGAAGGACTTGCTGGTGCATTGCGCGGCGGGATTGCGGAAGCCGATAACCGAAATCGCGCGGAACTACGAGGAGGAATTTGGAGTGAAAGTGAATTTGCAATTCGGGGGATCGGGGGCTTTGAAGAGCCAGCTTCAAGTTGCAGGTGGCGATTTGTACCTGCCGGCGGATCAGGAATACATTGATGAGGTGAGGAAGGAGGGATTGTTGGAAGAGGCGATTCCGGTGGCGCGTTTAACAGCCGGATTGGTGGTTTCGAAGGGGAATCCGAAGGGAATTACGAGTTTGCATGATTTGAAAAGAGAGGGGCTGAAAATTTCGATGGGCGAAAAATCTGCATCGGTGGGGAAGTTTACGTGGTCGGTTTTGGAGAAGGAGGGATTGCTTGGGGCAGTGGAACCAAATGTCGTGGTGACGAAGCCGACGGTGAATGGCATCGTGGAGGATGTCGCGACGGGGGCGGTGGACGTTTCCTTGGCTTGGGATGCGGTGGCGGGGAATTTCCCGGAAGTGGAATGGCTCGCGGTGCCGGAATTTACGAAGCGGACAAAAAGAGCGTCCATTGGTGTTCTGAAATCGAGCAAGGACGCAACGAGGGCCCTGCACTTTGCCCGTTATGTCACGGCGAAGGACCGGGGGCGTGAGGTGTTTCTTGCGAAAGGGTTCGAAATTCCTGACGAGGGGGATGTTTGGGCCGAGCGACCGGAGGTGACCTTGTTTTCGGGATCGATGTTGCGACCCGCGATTCAGGAGCGGGTTCGGGAATTCGAAGAGCGGGAGGGGTGCCGGATTGCGACTGTTTTTGAGGGGTGCGGAACGCTGGTCGCCCAGATGAATGGCGGGATCACACCCTCGGGATACTTTGCCTGTGACACCAAATTTTTGACAAAGGTGCAGGATCGATTTTTTGCCGGAACTGTTGTGTCGGGGAACGAGATCGTTTTACTTGTTCGAAAGGGGAATCCGATGGGGATTTTGGGGTTGGAAGATCTTGCGAAAGCCGGGGTGAAACTGGGAATTTGTGACAGTGAGAAAAGTGCGCTGGGTGAGTTGACGGGGACGATGTTGGAACGTCGGGGTGTGGCGGAGAAAATCGAGGGAAATGTGGTGGTGAAAGTGGCCAAAGGCGACGATTTGGTGTCTGCGATACAAGCCCGCTCGCTGGATGCCGCCTTGGTTTACCGGAGTAATGTGCTGGCAAGTCCGGTGACCCTGGAGGAACACGAGATTGTGGAGTTGAACGATGACTTGGCCTTCGCCGAACAGCCCTATGCGGTCGGGAAAGAAACTCCCTATCCCGAGCTCATGAAGCGCCTCGGAGAGCATTTGAGCAACGGGGAGGCGCGGACGCGTTTTGAATCACTGGGGTTTCGCTGGAGGTTGGAATGATGGCTGGAGAGCGCAGAGAGCAGAGGATTTGGAGAGTGAGGCCGGAGTGGCCTTTCCTTCTTTTTCTGGTGTTCGTGGTTGCCGCTTATCTGGGGCTCCTTCTTCTATTGGTGGGGGCGAATGTGCTGACCGTGTCGTGGTCGCAAGCAGGGGAGATTTTGAAGAACCCGGATATTCAGCATTCGATTAAACTGACCTTTGTGACGTGCACGGTGACCGCGATCCTCTCGGTGCTGTTGTCGGTTCCGGTGGCTTACCTTTTGTCGCGGTATCAGTTTCGGGGGAGAGCTTTCATCGACACCTTGCTTGATATTCCGATTCTTTTGCCGCCGCTCATTGTGGGGTTGAGTCTCTTGATCTTGTTCAATCGGGTTCCGCCATCGGCTTGTTGTTGGATGATTGCGGGAGGGTTTGGGCTTGCGGCGGTGTTTGGAGGGAAGGGATTGGTGCGGAATGTCACGGGTGGAATGGCGGTTTTATTTGGAGTCGGGGGGCTGATGTTGAGTGGAGGTGAGAGTTCGCTGGAAGATGCGGTGAGCGGGGCGGGACTTCCGATGACGTTTCATCCGCTGGGAGTGGTGCTGGCACAGTTTCCGGTTGCGGCGGCGTTTGCGGTGCGGACGATGCGGACGACTTTTGATCAAATTAGTCCCCGTTACGAGGAGGTGGCGATGACCTTGGGCTGCAATCGCGGGCAGGCCTTTACGCGGGTGGTTTTGCCTTTGGCGGGCAAGGGGATGGTGGCGGCGGGCACGATGGCCTGGGCCCGGGCGCTTGGAGAGTTTGGGCCAATTTTGATTTTTGCCGGGGCGACGCGGGGGAGGACTGAAGTGCTGGCGACTTCAGTGTTTCTGGAGATCAATATCGGGAATCTTCCAGGAGCGGCGGCGCTTTCCTTGTTGATGATTCTTTTGGCAGTGACGACCTTGTTACTGGTGAGGTTTTTTGCCGGGAAGGGTGGGGCGTTATGAGCGAGGTGATGCTGATTTTAGACAGGGTGACGGTGGAAGTCGGGCAGTTTGTTTTGTCGGAGTTTTCATTGGAGATTGCCGAGGGAGAATGTGTCGCGCTGATGGGCCCGAGCGGCTGTGGAAAGACGACTTTGATGGAAACGGTTTGCGGTTTGAGGAGCGGGATGACCGGAGGGCGGATCCTACTCGATGGAGTGGAGATCGCAGGGCTGCCACCGGGGGCTCGAGGGATTGGGTTGGTGCCTCAGGACGTGGCCCTTTTTCCGACCCTTACGGTACGAGAGCAACTGGAGTTTGGACCAAGATTGCATGGATGGGATGTTGGAGAAGTAAGGGAGCGGGCCGAAGGTCTCGCTGAAGATCTTGGTTTGGATGAGTTGTTGGATCGAGTGCCGCAGGGATTATCGGGAGGCGAAGCCCGTCGCGTGGCTCTGGGGCGGGCGCTTGCTCTTAAACCGCGACTGCTCTGTCTGGATGAAGCACTTACAGGTCTGGATGAAGAGCGTCACGACGAGGTGCTTCAGGTGATCCGGAAAATGATCGAGAGAGAAGGGGTGACTGCTTTGCACGTCACTCATTCAAAGAAGGAAGCAGAGGCGATTGCCGATCGGGTGGTGGTGATGGAGTGATCTTGTGGCAAGTGCCTCGAAATCAGGTTGGATGATCTTTCAAAGGTGATTTTTTCAAAGCCGGTGCATGCCATATTCTCGGAGGCCGCGAGCAAGGGGCCTTTGGCTGGGTCTGGTGAGGGGATTAGCAGATGTCTCGATCTGTGTGAGTGTTTGAGGTCATCGGCCCTGATGGCTTTAAGGTCGGGAGATTCAAAAAAGGCGATGGATCGATTGATCAGGGCGATCGGCAAACCTGCGCTGATTCACGATCTGGTCAGGAATGCTATTCATAGTAGCAGCGCCAGTGTCATTTGGGACGGACTCCGGTTGCGGATTTGGAATGACGGGGACTTGGAAAATCTAAGCGTTATTTTTGAAGGGATTGAATCAAAAGAAAATTTGCTGAATGCGATTCGGTTCGAGGCCGCGTATGGCATGGAGATTTTGAATGATCCTCGAAAATACAGGGAAGAGGTTTACGGGGTTTTTGTCGAATCGGGGCCTGCGAATCGCTTGGCATTTTGGTTGGCCTACGAGGGGCCGTCGGGTTGGCGAAGTCAAAGGAAGGATTTTTTGGTGAATTCGTTTCTCGATTTAACAGAGAAAATGATCTCAAGGCGTCAGCTTCGGTGGCAATTCCACGAGGAGGATGGAGAGCAGAGTGTTTCAGCTATTCCGAAAGGGCGGAGAGGGTGAGTTGGGCGAGGGCTTGTTCGACTTGTTCACGGTCGTGTTGAGCCTTTTTTCTTGGGCGCAGGAGGGGAGGATGAGAAGGAAGATGTTGAGGACTTTTTTAATCGTGTCGCAGGATGGTGACAGGGTCCTTGGTGAGGGCATAGAGGGTGGGGAGCCAGGCGGCGGCGGCGCTGACGAGGGGGATGAGGAGCCAGGTGATGGGTGGGAGGGAAAACGAGGTGGCTTTGGAGATGATGAAAGCGAGGGCGGTGGCGAGGAGGCCGATGAAGGCGGCCCGGGTGAGAAGGAGGGTGGCGATTTTGAGGTGGCTGACTCCGATGGCGCGGAGGGTTCCGATTTCGGGGAGTCGTTCGCGGACGTTGACGAAAGCGAGGTAAGCGAGAGCGAGGAAGGCTCCGGCGGCGATGAGGGGGCTGAGGATGCCGGAGAAGCGGGCGCGTTCGGTGCGGGCGGCCTGGCGGTTTTCGAGAATGGCTTGTTTTGCTTCGCGGGCGCGGTCGCCGGCTTTGTTGCGGGCTTCGGCACGGACAAGGGCGGAGGATCCGAGTTCGATGATTTGAACGTCGGGGAGGATGGCTGAGATTTCGGCGCGGATTTCGCCAAGGCGGTCGATGCTGGCGCAGTTGCATCCGAGGGCGAGGATGGCGTTGATTTGGTTTTCGAGGCCAAAGATTTTTTGGGCCTCGTCGAGATGGATCCAGGCGGAGCCGTCGTCGAGGAAGTTGCGGGGCGGGAAGGTTTGCGCGACGCTGTAGCTTTTTCCGTTTAGAGTGAGGGTGTCGCCTTTTTTGAGTCCGAGGGATTGGTGGAGGTCGTGGCCGAGGTTGATGGAGCCGGGAGCGAGAGGATCCATGATGGGCTTCTTTTTGCTGCGGTGGGCGATGGGGACTTGTCCTTCGACTCCAACGAGAAGGATGGAGCGGTTTTTTTCCTGCCATTGAATGCGGCGGGAGAGTTGGGGGAGGAGGTGGTTGACGGTGACGATTTTGCTTTCGGCGAGCTTGTTGACGGAGTCTTGCGGGATGGTCTTTTCGGAGTATCCGCGTTCTTTAATTTGCCAAAGTTCTTCGCCGGCTGGAAAGAGGAAGACGTTGAAGCCGAGGCCTTTCATGGTCTTGCGGATGTCGTCTTCGAGCTTCTTCATCTCGACGTTTGTTTTTTCCTCAAGGACGGTGAGCTGCGACTCGGTGTTTTGGTCGAAGTCGGCGAGGCTGGACTTTGCCGAAAGCCAGACGGACACGGCGGCAGCAACGGCGAGGGTGGCGAGGATGAAGTTGAACTTCCGGTGTTTGATTTCGGCGAGAAGCATGGTGGGCTTGGTTGGGGGCCTGGAAATGTCTCGCGCAGAGTCGCGGAGACGCAGAGTTTTTCAGGAGGATTTTTTTAGGAGGAGGACGGAGCCGATGATGAGGGCTAGCGGGATGGCGATCCAGAGGAGGTTGGGGAGGGTGATGAGGTAGGAGTTGAGAGCGGTTTTGTTGCGGGATGGTTGGGGGGACTCGCCGGTAGGGCTTTCGTCATTGAGGGAGGGGAGGACGGTGGGGAGTTGTTTGTCGATGACGACGAGTCCTGATTGGAGTTTTTCCTGCCAGTTGGCCTGGAAGAGGAGGTCGTAGCCGGGGTTGCCGCTTTTGACCTGGCAGGAGCAGGCTCCGCAAAGGTATTCGCAGGCGGTGATGATGGTATCCGGGGTGATGCTGCTTCCGAGGAGAGGTCCGGGAGTGCGGCCACGACCGAAGATGGGGACGACAAGGGGCTCGGCAGGAGGGATGCGGCGGTTGGCGGTGAGGATACGGAGGAAGGCTTGTTCGGCGGGGTCGTGGCGTTTGACACGTTCGATTTTGAAGGAGATTTTCAGGGGGATGGTGGAGCGGAGGACGTCGTCGAGGCTGATGTCGTCACCGACTTTTCCGACCTGGTCGGCTTGGATGACGCCTTCGGGAATCGTGATTTGAGATTGGGCTTTTTTGAGTGTTTCTTCGACTTGCTGGAAAGTCGCTTCATTGGCTGCTTGATCGGAGCCTTCGACGAGAACCCAGACGGTGGATTCGCCTTCGAGGAGATCGGTTTTGATGCGCTGCCGGAGGGGGGAATCGAGGATGTTTTTAAGGGCGGCTTCGGTTCCCTGGAAGACGAGGGGCTCGGCGTCCTCCCAGCTCTCTGGGGGGTGAAGAAGGAAGGAGGGGACTTCGGTGATTTTTTCGAGGCCGACGACGGCGAATTTTTGGTTGGGGGAGAGTTTTTCGAGGTCGAGGATTTCGAATTCCAGGTTGAGATGGTCGGGGATCCCGGTGAGTTCGGGAGGGGCTTCGCCGGTGGTGATGAGTTGGAGTCGAAATGAATCAGCCTGCCATCGTTCGAGGGCGTAGCGGAAGACGGGGACCTGGCAGGCGAAGGTCTGAATGGAGAGAATGAAGAAGAGGAAAAGCTTCACTGTTGGGGGGCGAAGGTGTGGATGTGGCCGAGGTCGGTGGAGACGATGAGGCGTCCTTGGGCGGGGGTGAGTCCGTAGGCTTTGCCAGTGACTTTTTCCTGCCAGAGGGTTTTGCCGGTGGCGGTTGCGAGGATGGAGACCTGGTTGTTGAGCCCGACGATGAGCTGGTCACCGGCAACGACGAGTTCGAAGGGGGCGGGGTGGACGATTTGCCAGAGGAGGCACTTTTTGAGTTCGACCTGGGTGTCGGTGAGGGCCTTTTTGAGACGCTCGATTTCGGGGAGGTTGGTTTCGACCTTGGGATCGAGCTTTTTGAGGGCGGTCTGGTGGGAGGCGAGAGTGGTTTCGACTTCGCCTTTTCGGGTCAGGTCGAGGCATTGGAGTTTGTCGACGGAGTGGAGATAGGCCTTTCCTTGGGCAACGACGACGCGGGTGGTGTTGTTGAAGGTGGTGAGGCGTTTTCCTGATTTGGTGTCGGCGATGCGGAGTTGTTCATCACGTTCTCGCTGGTTGGGAGGTCCGGCGATCAGTTGATTATCTTCGGTGAGGAGGCAGAAGACGCCGCCGGCTTGCGAGATGGTGCCGGTGGCTTTGCCATCCTTTTGTTTTAGAACGACGGGCGCGGCACGGCCCTGGGGGATGTAAAGGCGATCGCCGCCGGCAAGCATGGCACCTTGAAGGGTGACGCCGCTGTGCTCGGTGAGGTGGATTTGTTCGGCGGTGGTGGCATCGATGCACCAGAGGTAGGAGGTCTTCCAGGGGAGGAGCGAGGCGGCAAACCAAGCGCGGCCATTCTCGACGGTGATGCCGGTGCGGACAGGCCAGGGAGAGATGAGTTTTCCGTTGCTGGGAACGAGGCGGTCGGAGGGGGCGGCACGTTTGTTCCAGAGGGGCTTTCCGGTGAGGGCATCGGCGCAGTAGACGAAGCCATCGTCCGAGCCAAACCAGGCTTTTTCATCAATGATGGTGGGTGGGAAGCGAACGGAGGAATTGGTGAAATGGAGCCACTTTTCATCGCCTGTTTTGGCATCGAGACAGTGGACGGCATTGTCGGCTGAGGAGCCGAAGTAGATCAGGCCATGGTCCGCGGTGGTGAAGTGACAGGGGTCGAAGTTACGCATGGACTGGAGGCCATCGTTGGCGGAATAGGCGTCCCACTTGGCGGGGCCGGTCCAGGCTTGTTGGGGAGGGCCTCCGTCGTGGGACCAGGCTTGGGAGAGGGGAAGGTGCAGGGATTCAGACGAGACGCCGCTGCGGCGATTGTCGTGACGGTAGGTGGTCCATGGCTTGGCAGAGGCAGCGCTGCAAAGGACGAGGAGAGCTAGAGTTGATCGGATCATGGCAGGTTATTTTTTGGGCTCTTCGGACCCGGTGATACCGGAGTTGTTGCGCGGGATGAAAGCGAGGGACGTTTCCATCCAGCCGCCGCAGGAACAGCCGCCGCCGCCCTCGGGGACGAGAAAGAGTCCTTGAGCCGGGAGGAAGCTGAGCCAACAGGATGGCCGGAGACGAGGCCAGTGGGTTGGTTTTTTTTGATCGTGGGACCAGAAGGTGAGGCAGCGGTCGATGCCTCGCAGGAGGAGGCCGTAGCTGGTGCCGACGACGGCGGAGCAGCCTTCGCGCGGGCCGAATTTGTGGTCGAGGGGCTTGCCATCGGGGAGAGAGATGCCGGTGGGATCGGTGTAGACCTTGTCTTCGTAAACAACAGGATGGGAGATGTGTGAGCCGTGGTGGTTGGTGCGCCAAGAGGTCTGGGATTGGAAGCGGACCGTGCCATCGGCGAGATCGAAGTAGTGGTAGCTGAAAAGGCCTTTGCCGGTTGGTTTGCCCAGTTCATTGGTATCGCCTTCGGAGAGGGTGGCGAGGAAGCCCTCGCTGGTCATGGCGCCGTAGGAGACTTGAATGAAGCCTTTGGCGTCGGTGCGGAGGAGGGTTTTGGGGAAGGGCTTTTCCCAGATGACTTTTCCGGTGGAGGCGTCGAGGCAGACGACGTGGATGTCCTTCCAGAGGTTGCGGGTCGCTTCGCGGCCCGAGGTGTCTTTTTTGAGGCCGGCGTTGCGGGACTCGAGGAAGCAGAGTTTTCCGTCGGAAAGGGAGATGGTGGGATTGATGATGAGTCCGCGGGAGTAGGACCAATTGCTTTTCCAGGTGGATTTGGAGTACCCAAAAATATTATCGCTGAGGACATTGGCGGTGTCGGAATCGCGGCCGACCTTGTCATACCAGGCGTCGCCGAAGTATTTTTTGAATTCGGCGCCGAGTCGAACCGAAGAGCCGATGACGGTATCGCCTTCTTGAGCGATGTAGCCCCATTCATGGGAGTCGCGATGATCGGCGGTGAGTTTCAAGGTGGTGACGCGTTTTCCGGTGGCGGCGTCGAGGACCCAGAGGAGGTCTTTGATGGCGACGTAGAGGTGGTCGTCATCGGCACACCAATTGGCACAGTCGTGCGGGATGTTGACGCGGCGAAGGTCCGGGATTTCCATACCCCAAAGGATTTGGCCGTTGTAGGCATCGAGCGCCATGAGGCGGTTGAGGCCCTGGTGGAAAAGTTTTCCGTTGGTGGCGAGGGGGGCGGACATGCGGGGCTGTCGGTCGATGCCGAAGTTGGCCCCGGGGCGGCCGATCCATTGGAGTTCGAGTTCGCCGGTGGCCTGGGATCCTCCGAGACGTTCGCCGGAGTAGGCGGTGTTCGAGGGGGGGCCGTATTGGTGGGTCCATTCGCCGGATCCGGGGATGGGGTCGCGGGTGGTGAAGGTTCCACCGGGCAGGGCGGTGCGGCCCTGCGGGCGGGTGAGTCGGGAGAGTTCGGAAGACGGGCAGGGGAGTTCTTTCCGCTCGGAGCAGACAAGGTTGCCGACGCAGGAGGTGAGGGGAATCTTTTTGAGGTCGGGGAGATGGATGAGGGTGATGCGGGAGCCGTGGAGTTTTTCGGTGGTGAGTTCTCTCCGGATGGTATTGATGAGGTCGAGATCGTCGTCGAAGGCGGTGATGTTGAGCTGACTTTGGGAGGCGAGGGCGCGGGTGAGGGAGCCATCGGTGAGGCCGACGACGATGGCGAAGCCGGGTTGGTTCGAGAGATCCTGGAGATAATTGTCGGCGAGAGGGTGGGTTGGGGAGGGGGCCGGTGCGGGCATGTAGTTCATGCCGGTGTCGAATTCATAGATGGGGCTGAATTTGGGGCCGTCTTCGGTTTCGGAGCTAATGCGGTAGGAGTAGCGGGTGTGAGGTTGGAGCTTCTCGAGGAGGAGTTCGTGACGAAGCTCTTTGGCGGTGGATTCGACGATGGTGCCAAGCTTGCGGGTGGGGCCATAGGCGATGATGGCCTTGCCCGGGTGGCTGGCTTCCCAAAAGAGGAGGGCCTTTCCGGGAGCGAGGAAACGAACCGCAGGACGGACGGAGAAGGAGACGCCCGCGGATTTTTTGGCGATGGTGGCAAGTTCTTTTTGGGTGGGCAGGGTGTCGTGGATTTTGACGAAATCGATGCGCCCGGTGATGGGGTAGAATTCGTCCTTGTCCTTGTAGGCCCCGACGACAAAGGGCGTGGGGATTTCGGGAAGAACGACGGGCCCGGTCACGGCGCGAGAGGATGCGAGGGTGCCATTGACATACAGGCGCATTTGTTTGCCGTCATAAGTGGCGAAGAGGTGATACCAGTGGCCGGGTTCGAGGGGCTCGGTGGCGGCGGCTTCGAGAAGTGGTCCGCCGGTGGAGAGCCGGAAGGAGAAGCGAGAGCCGTTGTATCCGAGGAGCCAGCCTCGTTCGTGGCTCCCGTTATCCTGACTGTAACTGACGATCGAGCCCCATTTCTGCGGCTGGTCGATGCGGACGCGGGCTTCAAGGGTGAAGGTTTCCAGGGGGAGCTTTTGGGCATTTTCTTCCGGAAAAATGACGTGTTGTTTGGCGGCAAAGACGAGGTGCCCATCGGTGTCGAATTCGGGATTTTCGGCTGCTTCGCCCGAGGGTTTTAGGCTTTGGCCTTCGAATTTTTCTTTGCCGAAGGTCCAATGGGAGAGGAGGCCGGCATTCGCGATTGAGATGCCGGCGAGCGTGAGGAGAAGAAGTTTCATGGAGTATCCAGAAGGGGAATGAGGCAGACTAGGCAATTGGGGAGGGGTTGAAAACGAGGAAAAGAAAGAGCTTCTTCCACCGAAAAGGGGTTGTTTTTGGGTGGATCGTCCGATTCGTCTTTCCCGGGGATGATCGCCTTCACTCTTGCCACAAGGAGAGGAGGGCGGCATTTTGTCGGTCCGTCGTTGAATGACAACATTCACGGGGAGTTCGAATAAACATACGATGAGCGAGCAAGCACGAGTCAGTATTTATGACACAACGCTGCGTGATGGAACGCAGGGAGAAGGTTTTTCACTTTCAGGTTTGGACAAGATTCGAATTGCGAAGCGGCTCGATGAGTTTGGCGTTGATTACATCGAAGGGGGCTGGCCGGGCTCCAATCCCAAGGATATTGAGTTTTTCAAGGCGGCGGCGAAGGAAACCTGGAACCACGCGAAGATCGCGGCTTTTGGTTCGACACGCCGGGCGGATCTTGCGGTTGAGGATGATCCCCAGGTCCAGCTTTTGATTGATGCCGAAACGCCGGTGATCACGATTTTTGGAAAAAGCTGGGAGTTGCAGGTCACTGAAGTGCTGCGAACGACTGCCGAGGAAAATCAGGCCATGATTCGGGATACCTGTCGCTATCTCAAAGCCGCAGGGCGTGAGGTGGTCTACGACGCCGAGCACTTTTTCGATGGATACAAGGACGGTCCCGGGCATGCCATGGCGACGCTTAAGGCCGCGGTTGAGGGAGGTGCTGATTGGTTGGTTCTCTGCGATACCAATGGGGGCTGTCTTCCAGCTGAGATTGCCGAAATGAGCCGGGTGGTGCGTGAAACATTTCCCGAGGTGCCCCTTGGAATTCACACCCACAACGATTGTGAAATGGGTGTGGCCAATGCCGTCGCTTCGGTCGATGCGGGAGCGACCCAGGTGCAGGGAACCATCAATGGCTACGGTGAGCGGACGGGAAATTGCAATCTCACGTCGGTCATTCCGATTCTTGAGCTCAAGATGGGTCTCAAGGCGGTGGATGATGTCTCCAAGATGCGCGATCTGTCCTTCTTCGTGGATGATGTTTCCAATAATGTCCATTTTGCCCGTGCGGCCTTCGTGGGGCGGACGGCCTTTGCGCACAAAGGGGGGATGCACGTGAATGCGGTGCAGAAATTGGCCCGGTCCTACGAGCATATCCGACCGGAAGAGGTCGGGAACGAGCAGCAGATTCTGGTCAGTGAACTGTCCGGACAATCGAATATCCTGATGAAAGCCGAGCAACTTGGAATTCATCTTGAAAAAGGAAGTGATGAAGCCAAGGCCATCTTGAGTGAAGTCAAAGCGCTGGAGCAGACGGGGTATTCGTTTGAGGCGGCCGGTGGCTCGCTGGAGCTTTTGATTCGACGAACTCTCGGCAAATCTTCCCGTCCATGGAATCTTCACGAATATCATTGTTCTTTTCGTCACTATAAAGACGGGCATGCGCCGGTTTGCGAAGCGACGGTAAAGCTGGATGTGGCTGATCAAACGAGTCTGACGGTTTCGGAGGGACATGGTGTCGTGAACGCCCTCGACGGTGCTCTTCGCAAGGCTCTTCAGCCCTTCTTTGCGGAATTGGATCGGGTCCAGTTGATTGATTACAAAGTGCGGATCATAGACGGTGGGGAGGCGACAGCGGCCAAGACCCGCGTCCTGATTGCCCATACCGACGGAAAAGAAACCTGGGGCACAGTCGGGGTCTCCGACAGCATTATTGAAGCCAGTTGGATCGCATTGACTGATGGCCTCGATCTTTTCCTGCAGAAGAGGACCTCTTAAAAGGGACTTTTCAGCTTGTCGTGATCTCTTTAGAAAGCCATTATCCAAGAAGGTTCATACATAAACACCTACGAACCATCCCGTCTCGCGAGAGACATCAAGGTCGCTTTGGCGACCCGGTCAGGCTCAATAGGGTCTGACTAAATTTAGACACCGTTCGAAGGTAAAAGAGAAATCCATCGAATGGTGGAATTTCAAAATAAAAGAGCAGGATCACGAGATTCTGCTCTTTTATTGTGAGGGCTGGTCATGCCTTACTTATTGTGAATCAGTGTTTTCGGGTGAAAAATGATCGCGGGAAGAGCTCTGAAAAAACAGTGAATCCTAGACTTGTGTTGTGGGACAGATTGGACAAACTGGGCGCTTCCCGCATCGGGAAACTTAATTCAAGAAACACGATAATATATGAGTGACAATGATCAGGTAAACAGGAAACGGCTTCTCTGGGCTGGCTTCGTTGCAATTCTTGCAGCGGGAGTTGGTTTCGGAATTCGAGGCGGAATTTTTGGCAATTGGGCCTCGGACTTTGGGTTTTCAGGAGCCCAACTTGGTGCAATCGGAGGTGCCGGCTTCACCGGGTTTTGTTTTGGAATTATGATTGGCGGAGTGATCGTCGACAAAATTGGTTACGGCAAACTCGTTTTTGTGGCCTTCCTCTGTCACATTCTTTCAGCCTTCGTGACCTTCGCGGCCACTGAAGGGCAAAGCACCGATACCGCCTATCAGATTTTGCTGTTGGGGATGTTCCTGTTTGCCTTTGCAAACGGAACTCTGGAAGCCGTTGCAAACCCTCTCGTTTCAACTCTTTTCCCGGAGAACAGAACGCACTATCTCAATATTCTCCACGCGTCATGGCCACTTGGGATGATTCTTGGAGGGATGGTCGGTTGGTTCCTTGGAACCGGCGATGCCGCCCTGAACTGGAAAGTCCAGTTGTCCTTCTACCTTGTGCCCACAGTTGCCTATGGCGTCATGTTCATGGGGCAGAAATTTCCCAAGTCCGAGGCCTCTGAAAAGGGCCTGGGCATGGGCGAGATGATGAAAGACGTTGGTCTCCTTGGTGGAGCCGTGGTCGCCTTCATGCTCTATCTCTTCTTCAAGGGCACCTTCGCTCCTTTCTTCGAAGATGGATCAAATCTACCGCAAATTCTCGCTCTCATCATCGGATTCGCGACCTTGGGCTGGATTGGTAAAGTGACCTCTTTTGCGGTGGGCCATTGGCTCATTTTCGTTCTGTTCATCACCCACGGCCTGGTGGGCGCGGTTGAGCTCGGAACCGACGGCTGGATGCAAAACATCACCGGCGCAATTCTTTCCGAAAAGGAAGGTAAGATCCTCTTTGTGATCACTTCACTGGGAATGTTCCTCTTGAGATTCTGTGCTCACTTTATTGAAAAGAAGCTTGGACTCAATCCGATCAGTCTTCTGTTCGTGAGTGCGGTGATTGCCTGCCTTGGATTGAACGCTGTCGCTGCGATTCAGTCATTCGGCCCCGCCGTTGGAGCTGTTTTGGTCTACTCGATTGGTAAGACCTTCTTCTGGCCAACCATGTTGGCGGTTGTGGGAGATCGTTTCCCGGCCACCGGTGCCGTCGCGATGAGCTTGATGGGTGGAATCGGGATGATGTCCGCCGGACTCATCGGTTCCGCCGGTTTGGGTTACTTCAAGGATCGTTACGCCGCTGAAGAGCTGAAGTCTGCTGATGAAGCACTTCATGCCGAATGGGTGAGTGAAGGGGATTCCAGTAAGTTCCTGGCCTTTGAAGCTGTTCAGCCCATTGATCCGAAACGTCTGGAAGACGTGAAGAAAGTGGCTGTCGAAGAGCGTAGCGAAGCCGAACAGGCCGTTGTTGATGCTGACATTCGAGGCAACCGCAGCACTCTCAAAACTGATTCATTGATTCCGGCAGCAATGGCGGTGATCTACCTCCTGTTGTTCTTCTACTTCCGTGCGTCCGGCGGCTATAAAGCCGTTCGCATTGACGAGAATGAAACGCTCACCAGGGGCAATGCCGCTGGAACCGGAGAGTCTTAAGACAGAATTTCGACCCTTTGTTGATTCTACAACGGCGGCCTGCGGGCCGCCGTTTTTTTGTCGCTTGTTCCCACGTTTTTAAGATCCCGGCGTTACAAATTTTGTTTGAAAACTTTTCGGAAAACTCTAGACAGGCACCCCTTCCCCGTAGCAAAGCGCCGCTGTGCAGGGGAATGAGCCCCACGCCATCTACCCATGAAAACCATCCCAATGATCAGTATCATATGCAGTCTAGCGCTCTCCAGCTGCGGAGATTTTGATTCTTCGGCCTTCAATACGAAGTCCGGGGGAATCCACACCCGAAGCGTTGCCAAAACATCCAAGGCGACTCCCAAATCCTCCCCGTTCCAAAAGGTGAAAAGCCTCAACGGCTTCCACCCCGCGGCTGTCTCCTTGTCTCTTGCAAAAAGGGCTGAAGGCATGTCCAGGGACAAGCACGGGATGGCCACCTACCCCCATTCAAGCCGGCAGCGTGTCGTCCGCACCACGGCCTATTCCCACGAAGAGATGGAAGTTGGCGCGCCTTGGAAAAAGAACGCCCTCGGAACCTACCTCAAGTATGGCCATGTCCGTAGCGCCGCTGCCGATTGGTCCCGCTATCCGGTTGGAACCAAGTTTAAGATCAAGGGACTTCCCCACACCTACGTCGTCGATGACTATGGCTCCGCTCTTGTTGGAACCAATACGATCGACATCTACCACCCCAATCTCAGCAGCATGCGACTTTGGGGAACCCGGAAGGCCGAGATCTCCGTCATTCAATGGGGAGACTGGAATCGGACCCTCAACATCCTGAGTGGTCGCAAGCACTATCCCCATACCCGCAAGATGTATTATGCGGCCAAAGCAAAGGTTGATTCCGGTCAGGTTGCCAAAAACTAGGATCGATTCATTTCATTTTTAAAAACCGGCTTTTCCGAAAGGAAAGCCGGTTTTTTGTTTGCCTGTAGCCTGACATCGTTCAGGGATCAGTTATGCTGAAGCAGGAACGCGCCGACCATGTCCTTCGACGTCTTGAGGAGTTGTATCCGGAAACGCCGATTCCCTTGGATCATACCAATTCGTTCACCCTTCTTGTCGCGGTCCTTTTGTCGGCCCAGTGTACCGATGTCCGGGTCAACCTGGTCACTCCGGCCCTCTTCAAGCTTGCCGACTCGGCCGAAAAAATGAGGAAGCTGTCGGTTGAAAAAATTGACGCCATCGTCCGTCCTTGTGGTCTCGCTCCCCGAAAAGCCACTGCGATTCAGGGACTTTCACAAATTTTAGTGGATCGACACGGTGGCGAAGTCCCTGCCGATATGGCGGCTTTGGAAGAGCTTCCAGGGGTGGGTCACAAGACGGCTTCAGTCGTGATGGCCCAGGCATTCGGGGTACCGGCTTTTCCGGTGGATACCCACATTCATCGCCTGGCCCAGCGGTGGAAATTGACTGACGGGCGAAATGTGCAGCGCACTGAAGAAGACTTAAAGAAACTCTTCCCCCGTGATGCGTGGAACAAGCTCCACCTGCAGATCATTTTCTATGGTCGTGAGTATTGTTCGGCAAGGGGGTGCAATGGGATGGTCTGTGAGATTTGTAAAACCTTGTTCCCACGCCGAAAGACTCCCGTTCAAACCAAAAAATAAGTCGGCGCTTCAAACTTTGACGGGGTAGGGGGTCCCCATGTCAAGGCTGTTGTCTTTCATAAAATCCGCTTAATTCTGCAAAAGTTCCTTTACTCAGCGGACTCACTTTCGAGAATGCCGATCAGTTTTACTCCAATCCGACCTCACAAAAACACCATGATTCAGATCTCCAAGTTCCGCACCGTCAAAGGATGGCTCGTAGGCTCCGCTTTTACCCTTCTTGCTGCTGCTCCTGCTCTCGCCCAAGAGGGTGCCAAAAAAGAGAAAAGTGCTCTTGATAGCTATCTTCTAGATGGTGGTCCTCTCACCATCTTTATTGTCGCAGTTGGTCTCCTTTCTCTGATCAGTTTGGCGGTCTTCAATTTTATGAACCTCACCAAGGCGAAGTTCGCTCCCGACGACCTGAAGGCAGCGCTTCTCGATCACATGACCAATTGCCGGGTGCGTTCCGCGATCGAGCTTTCAGCCTCCCATCCTTCCTACCTCGGTCGCATGATGGCTTACTCACTTCCCAACATCGACGCCACACGCCCCGACGATCTTGGCCGCGATCACGTTGAGGACGCCATTGCTGATTTTTCCATCAACGAAACCCGCAAGCAGATGACCTTCATCACCTTGCTCTCCCTCGTTGCCCAAGCCGCTCCCATGCTCGGTCTCTTTGGAACCGTTTTTGGTATGATTGGAGCGTTTTCGACCTTGGGTGAGAACGCCGGAGCCGATCCACAGGATCTTGCGGCTGACATCTCGGTGGCCCTTTTGACCACGATGTGGGGCCTGATCGTTGCCATTCTTTCCCTCTTTGCCTACTTCTTCTTCAAGAACCGCTTCAATGCCTTGGTCGCTGATTGTCATGGCACTGCCGAGAATCTCATTAATGCATCCATCCAAACGGTGAACGCGGATGCCCATCTTGCTAAGATTCCCGAGGGGATTGCCGTTTAATCTGTCAGAGGGGAGGGAATGACCCCTTCCCCTCTCGTTGAACCTCAAACCACCTCAAAATCCAATGGCCTCAAACAGACTCCGCTCAGTCAACCAGGATCAGGGCGAACCTGCCGAGATGGACATGTCGCCCATGATCGACATGGTCTTCTTGCTTCTTCTCTTCTTCCTCGTTGTTTCCAACCCCAAGACAATCAAAATCGATCCACGGGTCCAGCCGCCGGTTGCGGCCAACGGACAAGCCGCGAAATCGCTTCACGGGAAGATTGTCATCAATATTCGGGATGACGGCGCATTTCTCGCCGAAGATCTCGAAACGACGTTTGACGGGATAGACGATCTCAAGGACTACCTTGAGAAGGAGAAAGACAAAGTAAAAGGCCTGGGAAAAACTCCCGTGCTTCATATTCGTGGTGATAAGCGGGCTAATTTTAAATACTGTCAGCGAGTCATCAAAGCAGGTGCAGCTGCAGGCATCGATTCTCTTGCCTACGGTGCCTACAACAAGGCTCAGCCCGGTTCCGCAAAGTAAACGTAGAAAATTGACATGGCCCGCCACAAAAAAATGCAGCCTCCGGAGGAAGATGAACCAGGATTGGACATCTCTTCACTCATTGACGTCTGTTTCCTTCTTTTAATCTACTTCCTGGTCACGACCCAGATTGTGAGAAAGGAACAGGAACTCAGTACCTCGCTTCCCTCGGTCGCCCCATCTGAAACTCCCCCTGAACTCGCTCCCATGCTGATCCTCGTGGAGGCAAATGGAAACATTTCCATTAAGGGCGAAAGTGGAGTGGAAGAACTCATTGAATCGAATGCCGATTCACGTGTTCTCCCGATCCTCTCCCAGCGACTTGATCTTCACAAAAGTGTTGCTGATACCTCCAGTAGTAAGGCCTTGGTGCAAATCAGGGTGGACGGTGAAGCCGTGCAGCAGCGCGTGATTGATGTTCTCAATGCTCTTGCCGGAGCCAAGATTACCGAGATTACCTTTACCGATCTTCTGGACCCTGATGCTTAACAATTAATTGTTTGGTTTTGCCAGATCCCAGCTAAGGGAAACCCAGCCAACATCGTTCCAACTCTTGCCGGAAGGCTGACGAGCCACCCAAGCTCTCAGCCTTTCTTTTTCCCAAAAATCCTCACACCACCACACGAACCATGAACTCCATTCAATCGATCCGCCGAACCTTCGGTATCGTCCTGCTCGCCCTTTGCGGTTTCTGCGCTCCGGTGCAGGGACAGGCCCTGGCCAATATGCACAAAGAAGCCCTTGATGCCATGAAGACTGGCAAATGGGCCGAAGCACAAGCCGTTCTCGTCAAGGCCACCAACACCTACGACGCCCGTGCCCTCCAACTCTTCGGGCCCCGCTTTGGCTGGTTCTGGTATCATCGCGGCTACTGCGAAATCAAACTGAACATGTTTGATGACGCCATGAAATCGTTCGAAAAGTGCTACATGAAGTACAAGAACGTCAAACCAAAGCCCAATCAGGCCCCCAGCAACAACCTTTACAATAAGAGGGCTCTCCTCATGTGGGGCCACGCCGCCAAGGGTGCGGAAGAATGGGCCACCTCCATCCGGATGTATAAAAAGTTTCTGGCCGAGCGTGATGACACCCGCGACCGCTACGAAAAAGGCGTGTTCTACATCAACATGGCCATCAACCACTACAAGTTGGACAAGGTCACCGAGGGGAACAAATTCCTCGAAACCGCGATCACCGGCAAAGTGACTTTCCCCACCCCGAACAAAGGGATCATGGCCGCCTTCAACGTCATGGTGGAGTCGGTCATCAGAAAGAAGAATGAGCAGGCTCTCCTCGATTTTCTCGCCAAGAATCGCGCCCATATTAAGTTGGAGCCATTTGAAGCCCACGAGTTTTCGCCTCTTTTCATGAAGCTGGCCCAGGATGCCCGCTCTGCGGAGATGATCCGGTCAACCTTTGAACTCTACGCTTTGGTCCCCAGCACCGTTGCGGCCATCGATTCCATTAAAGCACGTCTTGCCATGGTGGGCACACACACCCGAACCATTCGTGATGGCTCCATGATCGTCAAAAGGGACGACTTGAACGGGAGTCTCACCGATCTTGAAAAATCAAACTCGTCCGGTAAGGTCAATGAGGTCTATGCCTATCTCAACACTGCTGTTCTCCATGAGGAAGATGGAAATATCCGCGGTGCCTTTGCGGTCTACGAGCAGCTTGAGCTCTACTATCCCAATGCCAAAATCTTTCGCGATGGCAAGGTGGTCGCGGCTCGCGAGAATAATCTCTACAATCTCGTCCGGACGTCGGCCGTCATCGGGGAAGTTCTCACCACCGAGCATTACGGGTCGATTTTCCTGAAGGACTTCCCTGACAGCAAGTACGTCAAGGAGGTCCGCCGGATGATGCTCACCAGCCTCTTTTTTAACGGAGAATACGAAAAGTGTGTCGAGGTTGCCGAACTCATGCTCCCAAGGCTGAGCAAGCCCTCCAAGCAGCACGAAGTTTGCCTCTTTGTCCTTGCCGGCAGTAAGCACTACCTCGGTGCCTTTGTCGAAGCCCAGCCTCTTCTCAATCAGTATATCGATACCTACAAGAAGAGTAAGGAGTCCGACAAACTCCGTGTTCAGGCTGCCACCTACTTCCACGCCGCCAACTACTCGCGCCTGCAGGAGTGGACCAAGGCCGCCGGCTTGCTCGATGCCTTCCTCAAGGAATACCCCGAGCCGAAATCAAACCTCTACTACCCGTTTGCCCTCTTCGATCGCGCCAATTGCTACTACGCGGAAAACGAGTATGAAAAAGCTCTTGAATACACGACCCGTGTTGAGACCGAGTTTCCCGGAGTCTCTGTGATGGAACAAAACCTCGCTCTGAAAGGGAATGTTCTCGAAGGGGTGAAGAAGCCTGAAGAGGCCGAGCAATATTACCTCAAGGCCCTCGCCCTCGCAGAGCAGAAAAAGAACGACCTGGTCTCCGGCGAGTGTCTCTTTTACCTGACCGCTTTGATTGGTAAGGAGAAGATTGGCAAGGAAGAGAATCCGCGGGTCGCCGAGGCCGTTCCATACTACAACAAGTTCTGGGAGGAATACGGTGACGAATCACCCTTCAAAGCGAAGGTGGCGGTCGCCGGAATTCCCGGGATGCGCAAGATCGGTAAGATTGACGAGGCTCTTGAGCGTCTTCAGGGAGTCATTTCCGAAATCGCCAAGATTCCCGGAACTCCGGGTCTTGAGGAATCCATTGGTTCCTACACCGATGAGTATCTGAAAGAGAAAACCCCGGACGAGCTCAAGGAACACTACTACAACTTCCCGGGCATCGATTCGCGTGACATGGCCACCCGCGCCCTGCTTCATATCGCGATCATTGATGTCTTCGAAGGAGTTCTTGCCAGTGCCGGTAAGGAAAAGAACGAAGATCAGGCTCGCGATGCCCAGGCCATGATCAACGTTCTCTTCAAAGAACTTCGCGACAAATTCAGCCCCAAGGATCTCTCCAACTTCATTCTCGTGAAGGTCGGAAACTTCATTCGTAAGAATACCAACCAGCCTCAAGCGGCTCGCGTCTACTATGAGGAGGCTCTTGGCCGTGAGAACGACCAGTCGCACAAGTTCGCCGCCATTTTTGGCCTTGCCGACGTGAGTGCCAAAGGAAGCTCCAAAGCTGACAAGGTCGAGGCCATCAAGTTGCTCAAGCGTGTCATCGATGACTCCGACGATGACTCGGAGAAAGAAGAGGCCCTCTATTTGACAGCCTCCATCCATGCGGACAATGGCGACTACGACGATGCCATTGAGGCTGCCAAGGAATATATTAATAACAAAAAGTTCCGTCAATACAGCGTCCCCTGCCGGATGCTCCTCGGGGCTTCTCATGACAAGGCGGGACGGGCAGATGATGCTCTGATCGCCTACCAGCAGGTCTGGAGCTCAAGCATGGGTGCCATTCGCTACTCGGCTCCTGCCATCAAACGTTGGATGGAGATTCTTTGGTCCCGAAGCGGAAGCAACAAGAGCGGCAAGAGTGACCGCCAGTATGCTTACGAGAAAGGATACGAGTACATCAAGTTGACCAAACTTGCGGTTAGGAAAGCCACTCCTGCTGAGCGGGAACTCCATGACGAGGTGGGTGAATTGGTGAAAACCTACGAGGCGAACTCGGATACCGACCCCGTCGTTGAAGAGGAAGAGAACTAGAAGACGAGGAAAGAACCCCAACTGAAGAAACAGATATGAAAAAAATTCTCACCACCGCCCTCTTCGTGGCGGCCTCTCTTGGTTCGCTTTCCGCGGCCGAGCCCCGAATCCTCATCGTCACTGACAAGGATACCTTTAGCGGCTACATGGCTGCCGCTGATAACACGGCCTTCCTTTGGCGGGAGAACGAGAAGTCGACGGTGACTCGCAAGCAGAGCCAGAAAACCTGCACGGTCTATTTCATCCAGCCTCCCGAGTTTACCGAAGCGATGGATCTCTACAGGAGCCGGAATTATAAGGATGCGGCGGAAAAGTTTGCCCTGTGTGTGGAAGCCTACAGCAAGGTGAAGGAAGTTCCCGGAAATCCATCCGTTCTGGCTGGTTTCTATCAAATGGAGTGCGCTCGTCGTCTCGAGGATCTTGAAACCCTTGCGACTCTCTTTGCAACATTTGCGCCTGAGAATCTCCTGCAAGAATTCCATAAGGTCCAATACGAGATGTATGGGGTCATTTGGGACGCGGTGCGCACCAAGAGCTGGAGTCGCCTCGATACCATCTGTCGGGATGAGAAGTGGCGGAATCGCAAGCTTCCCGGCAATCTCCGGGCCCAGCTCGCCTACTGTCACGGACTTGCCCTGGAAGGTGGAAATCAGCCGATCAAGGCACTGAATGCCTACAACAACGCCTTTGTGGCCGACTTCTCGGCCTCTGAGGAAATTACCCGTAAGTCAGCGACCAACTGCCTCCGCATTCTTTTGGATCATGAGGACGTGAAGACGACCATGGGCCTCTATCCAACCGAGGACTACAGTGATGACTCCAACGGAGCAATGTTGATTAAGGAAGGGACAGCTCTTCTCAAGCTCTGGGACAAGGTTCTGGGCGCAGGCGAGAAGGTCCCGGTCAAATACAAGGAGTTCCTCAAGTTTCCGCCCAAAGGGAACTAAAGACGTATCCGAAAAATCTCAAACGGCGATCCTGAAAGGGATCGCCGTTTTTCTTTTGAGGGGGAAGGGGTTGTCTGGAATGACCATCTGGTGCCGGACTTCAGGAAGCCAGCGTGTCGTTGAAAAAGCGGAGGTTTTCGACGGGGTCTTCGTTGTTGAAGATGGCGGAGCCGGAGACGACGAAGTGAGGCTTCATCGCTGCGATTTGTGCGATGGTGTCTTTATTGACGCCGCCATCGATGCAGATGAGGAGGTCGGGTTTGAGGGCGAGGAGGGCTTCGATTTTGGCGGGGAGGTCGTCGAGAAAAAGTTCCTTGCCGGAGTAGGGGCCGACGCCGAGGAGGAGAACGTAGTCGATTTGGTCGAGGTAGTTCTTGATGAAGCTGACGGCGGTTCCGGGATTGAGCGAGACACCGCGGACGATGTCTTCGTGGGCGGAAATGCGGGCGAGGGTGTCGTCGATGTGGGCGGTGTATTCGACAGAGAAAGAGATGAGATCGGCCCCTGCTTTGGCGAAGGCTTCGATGTGTTGTTTTGGTTTGTTGATGAGGAGGTGGACGTCTTTGAGGAGATCCGTTTTGAGGCCGGCGACGAAGGGGGAACCGACGGTGATGTTTGGCCAGATGTTACCGTCCATGACATCGAAGTGGAGGAGGTTGACGTCGTTTTCCTGGAGAGTTTGCAGGGCGGCGTTTTGGTTGCCCATGTCGGCACTGAGGGTGGCGACAGAGAGTTGGGGGCGGGAGCGGATGAGGTCGATTTTTTCGGCGCGGGTCATGGGGATGGGAGTTTGAAGTTGGAAGTGTTTAGTTGGAAGTCGGAAAATTAAAAACCCCGAGGCTCTTGTGGGAGACCCGGGGTTTCTGAAATTGGCTACGGGACGGGACGCCCCGGCCACTGGTTATCCAGCGTTGTAGATTTCGATCGCTTCGGCGGGCTTTGCTCCGTTGTGAACGACCTCTTTGACCGATCTCATCATGGCGAGAGGTTTGTCGGATTGGAAGACGTTGCGGCCCATGTCGACTCCGGAGGCGCCACACTGGATGGCGTTGTAGCAGAGTTCGAGTGCTTCAAGCTCGGGGAGCTTTTTACCACCGGCGATGACGACGGGGACGGGGCAGGCCGCGACGACGTTTTCGAAGCCTTCGGTGTAGTAGGTTTTGACGATGGATGCGCCGTTCTCGGCACAGACGCGGGAAGCGAGGCCGAAGTAACGGGAGTCGCGAGCCATGTCCTTGCCAACAGCGGTGACTCCCATGACGGGAATGCTGTATTTATTGCCGATGTCGACGAGGCGGCTGAAGTTGGCCACGGTGGAGGCCTCGGTGTCGGCGTCACCGATGGCGAGCATGGCGGCCATGGCGGAGACGTTCATGCTGATGGCATCGATCTCGGAGATGAGCACGTTGTGGTTCATCTCGGTGAGGATGGTGGTGCCGGAATCGGTGCGGAGACAGATGGGCTTGGTGTTTTCCGCAGGGATGCTGGTGCGAATCATGCCGCGGCAGCCCATGAGGCAGTCAGCTTCTTCGGCAAGCGGGGCGATGTTGAGATCGATGCGCTCAAGACCGGAAGTTGGTCCCATGAGGAAGCCGTGATCGAAGGCCAGCATGACAGTCCGTCCGGACTTGGGATTGAAGATGCGGGACATGCGGTTTTTGATGCCCCATGATGCGCTGTTCATTCCTTTGAGGTAGAATTTGGAAGTGTCAGCGGGTGTGTTGAGACCAAAATTGTCTCCGTCTCTGATGTCGTCTAGGTCAGCCATGGTATTAGTTAGTTGGTTGGTAGGTTGGTTTTTGGAAAGAGTTTAGTTTTCGAGTTTGTCGATGAGGTAGTTGACGGCTCGTTCCACGAAGGCGTCGTCCTGGGCGTTGTTGTCCATGGACTCGACTTCGATGGTGTCGGGGAGTTCTTTTTGAAGGGACTCCCAGTAGGCGGCGTCGAGCCCGGGGTTGTAGAGTTCGCCACCTTCGGCGGAGTAGCTGGAGACGCCCTTGAGGGGCATGAGGAAAAGGGTGTCCTTGGTGGAATGGGTGAGCTTTTCGCCGATGGACTTGGCGACGCGGGCTTGTTCGTCGGCATTGAGGCGGGGAACGAAAACGTAAGGCGAGTGCCAGGTAATCTGGTGGTCGGTCCAGCCTTCGGGGACGACGCTGGGTTCACTCACGAGGATGCCGAGGTGCTCGGATCCGCCGGGGACGATGACCTGGGGGAGGCCGAGTTTTCCGGCGACGGTGAGTCGGTCGGGTCCGCCGGCGCGGAGCACGCCCCAGACGCCGTCGGCGATTTCGCCGAGGCCGTAGTCAAAGACGGCGTTGATGATGCCCTCTTTCATCATCTGCTCCATGGCGTCACCACCGGCGCCGATGGCGTGGAAGGTGATGACTTCGTAGCCGGCTTTTTCAAAGAGGTCGATGGCGTGCATGGCACCCTGGGTTAGGACGCCGAGATTGGACATTCCGATGACCCCCTTGGCGGTTGACTTGGTGATGCACTGCTCGGATTGGGCCATGCCCCAGGCGGCGGCGGCGGCGTTGGCGAGGATTTTGCGGGAGAAGACGTTGAGGCCGAGGATGTCGGAGACGGCGAACATCATGGTGATATCCTTGATTCCGACGAAGGGGGAAGTGTCTCCTGAAGCGGCGGTGGAGAGCATGACCTTGGGGAAGCCGTAGGGGAGGGCTTGTAGAATGGGGGCGCAGGTCGAGGTGCCCTGGGTGCCTCCGAGGGTGACGACCGCATTGATTTTGCCGGCCTCCTGGAGTTCGAGAATAAGTTTGGTGGCTCCCGCGACGATAAAAGGGTTGGCCTGCTCGCGGCTGGGTTTTACGAGGAGTTCGTCAAGATTTCCGCCGCCGGCTGCGATGACTTCCTGCTTGGTGATATCAGCTTTGAGCTCGGAATCGCCAATAAGGGAAAGGTCGATAAGGAGCGCTTTCCCGCCGAGAGTTTCGATTTCGGTGCGCATGAAATCGGCTTCGGCAGCTTTCGTGTCGAGGGTGGCGAGAATGGCGACGGTCTTCATGTTGGGGATGAATACCTTAGAAACCGGGAAGAGTCTTGAAGAAAAGCGGGTGTTTTTTGAGAAAGAGTTATTTTAGAGGAGTTAAGGGCATTTTGGTAAATTCGGCGGGTAATCAATCTCGGATTAGTGGTAAGGATGAGTCATCACTTCAGTTTGAAGTGGAGTCGACTTTCGTTTTGAACGCGGCGCTGTGGGAGGCTGAGGTGATTTTTGAGGATGGTCTCAGGCTTCCTGATACCACCGATCCTCGATTTGAGTTCGATCAGGTGGAGCCGGATCCCATTGACGAGATTCCCCCGAAGCTTTTTGCGAGACGTGGTTCCTTTGAAAGAATCGGTCATCCTGCATGTGGGAATTGAATCAGGCGGGAGATGGCGCGACGATGGAGAACACCGCAGGAGATGAAAAGCGGCTGGCTTGAATGGCCTTGATCGCTGGCTTTTAGCTGTCTATCGAGTCCTGTGAAAAGATTCTCATGGAGATTCTTTCGGGATGATGGCCTTGGCGGTCCGGTCTCCGATGATGAAGTGGCCCAGGGACTTTTTTGTCTTTGACGAAGAGATGGCCCAGACTGCTCCGGGGCGGGTTTGTTGGGTTTTGTTTTTTCCGGCGGGGATGGGTCCGTATGATTGACGCCCACCGTCGCGGGTCATCCAGAAGAGTTCGACGGCGCTGCCGGAACGATTAAGGAAGGTGACCTTGAACGTGCTCCCATCGGGTTTTGAGGAAGGAGTTTTGGGGCCGTTGGCAGGGTGCCACTTGAGCTTTGTAAGAGCGGCGAGGGAGGGGAGTTTGAGGGGCTCGAAGGTTTTGGGAGCAAGATTCCGGAGTTCCTTGAGTTTGGCTTCATGTTCCTTCTTTCCGGCGAGGTTGGTCCACTCGTAGGGATCGTCTTTGATCTGGTAGAGTTCTTCGTCGCCGTTGGCGTAGTGAATGTAGCGCCAATCCGTCATGCTGAGTCCGAAGCTGCCGGGCTTGCCGAGAAAGGTGACGGAGGAGTGGGGCCAGGGGCTGTCTTGGCTTTTGAGCAAGGGAACGAGACTGGGGCTTTCGTTGTCCTTCTTGGGAGTGACGCCGGTGAGCTCGGTGAGGGTCGGGAAGAGGCTGAGGAGGTTGACGGGTTGGTCGTAGATCGTTCCGGGTTTGGTGCCCGCGGGGAGGCCGGGAGCGCAGTTTTTGGGGATCCGGATCATGAGAGGGACGCGAGTGACCGCGCGCCAGGCCGTGAATTTTTGCCAGTGTTGCTTTTCGCCGAGGTGCCAGCCGTGGTCGCTCCAGAGGACGACGATGGTGTTGTCGGCATTGGGTCCTTTTTCGAGGGCGTCGAGCACGCGGCCGAGCATGGCGTCGGCGAAGTGGATGGAGGCGAGGTAGCCCTGGATGGCCTGCTTCCATTGGCCTTGTTCGCGGATGTGGGCAAAGTAGCGGTTTGGGCCGGTCCGTTTTCCGGAAGGCGGAAGGTCATCGAGATCGTCTTCGCGGTAACCGGGGGGGAGTTGGATTTTATTGAGGGGGAAGGGCTCGAAGTACTTTTTTGGAACGAACCATGGTTCGTGGGGTCGGTAGAACCCGCAGGCCAGAAAGAGGGGTTTCTCGTGTTTTTGGGAAAGTTGTTGGGAGACCCATTTGGCGACTGAGGCGTCGCCGCCGAATTCTTCATCGGTGGCGTCGAGCGGGCCCCAATCGGTTTCGATGTATTGCCATGGGCCGCCGCGGGGGAGGGAGAGGGGGCGTTTTTTGGGGTAAAGGGTGAAGGGGAAGGGGTCTTCCGATTCTTTCTTCGGGAAGTATTCATCCCACGATCCGGCATCGATGAAGTAGTGGAGCATCTTGCCGGAGCCGATGGCGTGGTAGCCGTTTTCGCGGAAGTGTTGCGGGATAATTTTGGCGTCGGGGAGGACCTCTCGCATCTTTTGCCCGTTGTCGTAAAGGCCGGAGCGATGAGGCGAGAGCCCCGTCATGATGGCGGTGCGGGAGGGATTGCAAGCCGCACCCGGGCAGTGGGCATTTTTGAAAAGGGCACCGCTGGCGGCGAGTCGATCCAGATTGGGTGTGATCGTTTGCGGGTGCCCTCCAAGGCAGCCGATCCAGTCGTTCAGGTCATCGAGAGCGATGAAGAGGATGTTGGGCTTTTTCTCTTCGCCGGAGAGGGGGGAGATGAGCAGGGCAAGAAGGCCCAGTATTCGGAGCCTCGATCCGGTCGGCGTTTTCATCTCGCTGCTACTTGATTGCGATTTGCAGTGATTTGAGGGGGACGCTGAGCTTGAAGCCTTCTTGGTAGTCTCCGACGATACCGCCGTTGTCTTGACCGACTTCCAGGGAGTCGAGGGGGTGGGAGGAGAGGAGGGCGTTGCCTTCGGTCATGGTGAGACGTTTGTTGTCGGCGCGAAGGATGATGCCTTTCCTGGTGACGCGGGCTTCGAACCGGCCGCTGGCATTGGCGGGGAGGGGGGCGCTGGTGGTGATGGGCTTGCCTCCCCGGCGAATGGTGAAGTGAAGTTGTTTGTCCTTGAGGTAGAGGGACCAGCCGCTTGAACTGCCGCCTTGGGCGACGATGACTCCTTGGGCGGGAAGTTTTTCGATTTGGGCGGTGACGGTGAAGGGGCGGTTGGCGAGGGCGGGGGAGGTTTCCTGGGTGAAGGTGTCGCCGGTTTTGAGGTTGAAGATTTTTTTGCCGGAGGTTTTAATTTTTTTGTTTTTGTTCCAGCTGCCGAAGGGGACGACGCCGCGTTCTTTGGCCCATTGCTCGTATTGAGCCGACATGGATTTGACGCGATCGGGATGTTTTTCGGCGAGGTTGTTCATCTCGGTGCGGTCGGCGGGGATATTGTAGAGTTCCCATTCCCCTTTGACGCTTTTGGCGACGAGTTTCCATTCGCCATCGCGGACGGCGCGGTTTCCTTCGTGCTCGAAGAAGATGGGCTTGCCTCGCTTGAGGGCGGTACTCTTGAGAGCAGGGACGAGGGAGATGCCTTCGACGGGAATCTTATTCTCTGGATATTTGGCTCCGGCGAGATCGAGGCAGGTGGCCATGAGGTCGATGAGGTGGGTGGGGTCCTTTGCCCAGGTGTTGGCCTTGGTGATGCCCTTTGGCCAGTGGGCGACGAGGGGGGTAGAGATGCCGCCTTCGTGGACCCAGTGCTTGTATTCACGGAAGGGGGTGTTGGAGACGTTGGCCCAGTTTTCGCCGTAGCCGATTTCGGTTTCAGCCGGGCCGGGCATGACGCCTTTGCCACGGCGAAGGGGGTAGCCGTCGCGTGACTGGATGGGGACCATGTTGGTTTGGAGTTCGTCCTTGTCCATGGGCTTGAGAGTGGGGGCGGCGGGGCGTTCTAGGGGGCCGACGAGTTTGCCACGGCCGAAGCCTTCGGCGCAGCCGCCGTTATCCTGGAGGTAGAAGATGAGGGTGTTATCGAGCTGCTTGTTTTCTTTGAGGGTTTTGACGATGCGGCCGATGCCCTGGTCCATATTGTCGACCATGGCGGCGTAGACTTCCATGCAGGCGGATTCCCATTCCTTAAGCTCGACCTTGGACCAGTCGCCGATGGGGCCGGGGATTTCCCACTTGGGATCGATGAGGCCGAGCTGCTTCATTTTTTTGAGGCGGGCCTGGTAGACGGGGGCGTAGCCGTCGTCATATTTGCCTTCGTATTTTGCGATGTCCTCCGGGAGGGCGTGCATGGGCCAGTGGGCGGCGGTGTAGGAAACGTAGTGGAAGAAGGGTTTTTCGGGATGCTCTTTGAAGTGGGACTTGAGGTAGTTGACGGTGTTGTCGGAGATGGCGTCGGTGTAATACCAGGTGCCGTCGGGTTTGTAATCGGGGTCGTTTTCCGGAGTGATCTGGGTGTTGTCGCGGGTGAGGGAATTTGGATCAAAAAAGGATCCGGCTCCGTGGATGGTGCCGAAGAATTTGTCGAAGCCGCGCTGGCGGGGCCAATTGTCTTTGGGGTCATCGGCTTTGACCTTGGGGGTGACGTGCCATTTTCCGGACATGTAGGTGCGGTAGCCGGCGGGCTTGAGGGCTTCGGCGATGGTGAGGCATTCCTTGTTGAGGTAGCCCTGGTATTGCGGGATGCCGTAGTCGCCGGTCATGTGGCCGATGCCAGCCTGGTGGGCATAGAGGCCGGTGAGGAGAGTGGCCCGGGTAGGACAGCAGCGCGCGGTGTTGTAAAACTGGGTGAAGCGCATCCCGTTTTTTGCGAGGGCGTCGAGATTGGGGGTGTTGATCTCTCCCCCGTAGCAGCCGATGTCGGAGTAGCCCATGTCATCGGCCATGATGATGATGATATTGGGGCGGGCTGCGAGGAGCGAGTTCGAAACTTGAACGAGGAAGAGAGCAATGATGGCACGAAGCATGATTCCTTATTACGTGCCGAACGGAGTGATTTTGACAGCAAATTTGAGCAAGAGATTTTGATTTTCTCCCTATCACAGTAACGTGTGATGGAGATCCCTTTCCGCAGTTCCATGACGAAGAAGGGCCGCCCGGTTTCGGTCGCTCCCGCGCCGAACACTTTGGCGATGTTCGGATGATCCATCAATGCGAGCATCTGGCGCTCAGCTTCAAATCGTGCGACAACCTGTTGGGTCTTCATGCCCCGCTCGCCATCTTCGCGGCCGCCAGTTGACGCAATTCCCCGTAGAGCAAGGGTAGAAGGTCGGTGGCAGATTCCGACTCTCCAGATCCCAGCGATTCCAGGATTCTCGTGACATCAGATTTATCACATCTGTACCAAGGACAAATGAGAATGGGAAGTGTCGAGTTTTTTTTCACCCCACCTGTAACCAATTCGCCGATCCGTTGTTCTGTATGCAACGGCGACCTGCGGATTGGGGGCCAAAGACCAAACAAACAGATAAAATGACCATGAAAGTAACATCACCATCTCTCCAACGACGCGCCCGAATGGGTGCTCATATCGCTGGCGCAGCCAGCCTTCTTCTCATCGCCTCTCTCGGGTCGGTCTCGGCCAAGGGAAAACCTGTCAAACCACCGGGCGACGGTGGCGGCGACGGTGGTGGATCTTCAACCTCTCCTGTCGAATACCAACTGACCTGGATTCCTGGAACCTTCGGGAATACTCATATCGATGGTGTCAATTCGTCTGGCATCGCAGTGGGCACCTACTACGATAGCGCTGGCAACCGAAGCGCTTTCTGGACCGACGCCGGTGGCTACATCAACCGACTGGACAACTTCTGGGTTCTGCCTGCTGGTTGGAGATTGGGCAGGGGAAGTATCAGCATCAACGATTCGGATCAGGTCGGCGGATTCATCGTCAACGATCTGACCTCGGACGTAGAAATCTTCATCGCCGACCGATTGGATCCGCACTCGCTGGTACCATTGGGATCGATCGGGTCTTATGGCAACTACCCCGAGATGAATAACAACGGCGATATCGTGGCGGTCGGGGAAGGCGGCCTCTTTCTATACTGCGGTTTCCCGATCAACCAGGTGTTTGCGCTACCAGGATCTGGCGGAGCAACTCGGCATGAGCGAGAGCGCGGTTAAAGTGGCTGCCCACCGGTTGCGCAAGCGCTTCCGGCGCACTTTGAAGGAAGAGATCGCGCTGACGCTCGGAGACGAGGGTGAGGAAGCGGTCGAGGAGGAGATCAGCTACCTGTTCGGGGTGTTTGCGCGGTGAACAGAGAAACTTGCCGGGCTTATCACAGGATGGATTTCTCCTTCCGCTTTGGGAGAGATTGATACGAGCACCATGTAGATATTTACCAGGGCTTGGCCTTCAAAGTGTATTTTGCCTCGTGAGGCTTTCCGGCACGAAGGTATTTTAAGGTGACTTGATCTCCGGAATTGTAGTGGAGGCGAATGTAGATCTGGGCGTTGGTCGCGAGCGGGCTGGCAGTGACGCCATCGACTTCGATGACAATGTCCCCTTCCTTCAGTCCGGCTTTTGCCCCCTGGGTTTGGACCCAAAATTTGGTTGATCTTGTTGCGAAACTTCCAGCTTTGAGCCCAAGTTTTTTCTTTTCCCCCAAGGTGAGTGGTTTTCCCCAAAAGCCCGGGAAAGGCTCCATTTTATGACCGATGGAACGCCGGTTGAGATCAGTGATGCGCCAGTAGCTGGGAAGGATGATTTTTCGGGAGCCGTGACTGGTTACTAGAGTGACTTCCTTGCGATGACGGGGGAGGTGGTGGAGAACATATTGAATATCGGCAAAGGTGCTGACGAGTTTGCCGTCGACCTTGAGAATCTGCTCTCCACTTTCAATTCCCGCCTTGCTTGCCGCTCCGGTTGGGCGTTCGACAACGGTGGGGTCATCAAGGTTGAGCCCAAGCCCCAGTTTTACCGGGTCGGGGAAAATCCAGGGCATGGTTTTCTTGTCGAAGTTTTGGAGGGCGAAGAGTTCGAGGGCCTGTCCTTCGGCAACTTGATGACAGTGAACACATTGGTTTTTCTGGACGACATTGCGGACATTGGCAAAAGTTTGCGACATGCGCGATTTTCCGGCGGGAGGCAGTTTGATTTTTCCGGCTTTCCAGTCTTGGTGAAGCTTCAGTCCGCGCTGCAGGGCGAGGGTGGCGCTTGGAAATGAGAGGTAGGTCTCTGCTCCGGCGTCGTTTCTAGCGCCGTAGCGGAGATAGATTTCTTTTCGGTGGTTGATGACGAAGAGACCGAAAGTGGTGTTGAAATCAAATTCAAAGACACCGATGTCAATCTCGGCCATGTTGGTGAAGCGAAGCCTGATGAATTTTTCCTGCAATTTCGCGAGCGGGCTGTTTTTTTTTGGACGCACAAACTGTGCCTCAAACTTGCGGCAATCCGCTCACGATTCTCACCGAAATCCCACCAGAATGGGCTTTCCGGTCGTGCGCGATTGCTCGAGAGCCGTGTCGAGGTCAGAGAGCCAGGGTATGGTGGGTTCGAAGGGGGGAGCCGGGGTGTGTTTGTTGTCAGCCGAAAGGAAAGCGGGGAAGAAGATGAGGCAGGCCAGGATCGTTTTTCTGATTCTCATGGTTGCCAGAGTAGCCCGAGGGCGATGATTTCCCGAGAGAAACCTGCCGGAATCGTTAATTAAGAACTGCGTAGCCGGCGTTGAGGTAGGTGGCGTAGGAGACCCAGAGGAGGTAGGGAATGAGGAGAGAGGCGGCAGGTTTGGAGAACCGGGAGAATTCGCGGATGGTCATGAGAATGAAGATCCAAAGCAGGATGATGATCACGAGCGCGGCGACGAGTTGATGGGCTCCGAAGAAGACAGGAGACCAGGCGAGATTCAGCAAGAGTTGGATGACGAAGAGGAAGGTGAGGCGGGTTTTGCCAATCCGGGAGGGATGATGGTGCCAGATGAGGGCGAAGCTGATGCCGATCATGGCGTAGAGGACGGACCAGACGGGGCCAAAGACCCAGTTGGGTGGGGTGCCGGGTGGGCGGGTGAGGGTGGCATACCAGTTGGGGATGGAGCCGGAGGTGATGGCCGCGCCGAGTCCACCGAGGAAGAGCATGGCGAGAGCGCAGAGGATGATTTTGGCGGGGAGGGAGCGGAGCATGACGGAAGAAAGTAGACTCGCAGGAGAGAATTGGCTGCGATTATTTCCCACGAAAATAGGCGTTCCCGGAGCGCCGGGAAGAAGGGCGATTGGCTTGAGGATGGTTAGATGGGGCGAGCTTGCTGGAGGAGTTTT
>CALFSW010000159.1 GCA_937916505.1 uncultured Verrucomicrobiales bacterium
CTAGATCAAACCAACTCCTTCAATCCGTCACTCGGGAGGGGGGGATTGTTTTTGATGAACTCAACGATTTCCCCGACCTCGTCACTGAGTTTCAGGAGGTCTTTAAAATGCCTTCCATCAGCGAGTTTGTTGATCGTTTCCCAAAGCGGAGTTTCTTTGGTGTATCGATCTGAATCGAGGAAGACCATCGGACTAATTTCCCCAAAGGTGGCGTAATGGTTCTGACAGGCATCTTGAAAAATTTCCTGGGTGGTTCCGGCCCGACCGGGAGCAAAGATGATTCCATAACGGGCGATTGCGAGAAGCCCGTCCTCACGAATGCTGTTTGAAAAATACTTCGCAACGTGGGCCGAGAACATGTTGGTGGGCTCATGGCCGTAAAACCAAGTCGGCACCGCGACACTTGAATGTCCGGCGGGGTATTGCTCAATCACGCGATTGGCAGCATCGAGGTAGCCCTTGTCGCTATACCTGGGAGCGGTCGCGAGATCATCCAGAACACCGTTCAGCTCCTTTTCGCTCAGATCAGCCAGGTAAGCGCCAAGGTTGGTTGCTTCCATGATTCCGGGCCCTCCCCCGCTCGCCATGAAAAACCCCTCGGATGTGAGACGCCGCGCCAGATGAGCCACTTTTCGAAAAGAGGGTTCATCCCTTCCCGTGCCGTGCCCCCCCATGATGGCAACCACCTTTTTCACCCCATCCTTTTCAATCCGGCCTTCAAGGAGATCGGTCAGACCGTCATCGATGGCATGATCGTGAAGTCGCTCGGCAAGAGCTTCCACGATATCGGGATCCTTTTTCCCGTGTTTCACAAAGTGGTCGTAGATTTTCTTATCCACACTTCGGTCGTCCTCCCCGGTCCACCCCTCCATCAATTCCTCCCGCGAATAAAGTTCAGGGCGGTAAGGATTGTAGGGAAGATCATCAAATTTCGGGAAAATGAGTGCGCCCTTCTCAATGAGATCACACACCGAAACGTCGGCAGGAAACCGGCACCCCAGAAAAACCGCGCCATCGCATTCGAGGCCCTTCCAGGGAAGATCGACTTCCCGGAGATCAAGACCTTGAATAACAGTGCAATTGAGATTTGCACCCAAGCGGACAAGACGATCGAGGGAATCGAGTTCGCGAACAACAGAGCATTTCATGAAGAGATCACCGAGGGATTCAAAACTCCAACGTAAGGGAGATTCCGGTATTTGCCATCGAAGTCGAGACCATAGCCCACCACGAATTCATCTGCGATTTCGAAGGCCGAATAATCCGCTTCCACCTCGGCTGCGCGTTTCTTGTCCTTGGTGAGAAGCACACAGGTTTTGACCTCGCGGGCACCCATCTGCCGAAGCTTCTCCGAGACCGCATCCAAGGTCCGTCCGGTGTCCAGAATATCATCAATGAGCAAAACGCAGCGGCCCTTCACGTCGGGTAGCTTTTGATCAAGAAAATCGACCTGCCCCGAACTCTCCGTTCCCCCGTGATAGCTCGCGACATTCAGGCACTCGATTTCCAGACGAAGAGGGACCCTTCGCAAAAGGTCCGCCATAAAAACAAGGGCACCTTTCAAAATGGCAACCACCTGCAACGAGGGCTCGTTTGCAAAATCCTTGTGGATCCTCCCGGCAATCACATCCAGTCGCTTCTCAATCACCTCCTCGGCAATGAGCACTCTTTCAATATCCTCGTGCATGGCCGAGAGCTAACGGAACGAGCCAACGAAAGTCCATGAAAAGCCCGGCAAGTGTTCCTAAAACAGGATCTTTTGCCTCCAACCGATCAGTCCGGGTGACCGGGACACGAAAATCTCAACTTAATGGGACCTCCGTCTGATTTCGAGGACTTGCCCGCAGCCCTTCATCCCCTATCCTTTGGTGAATGACAGGCTTCCTCCGGCAAAAGATTCTCTTCCTCGGCCTCTCCTTCCTGGCAGGCCCCTCATCCCTTGCCTCCGACGAAGCCAAAAAACTCGCCCGCGGAATCGACCTGATCCAGGAATGGACTGCGGACCAGCACCTTTATGTCCGGGGAAATCTCGACTTATCCGATCAGGAGTTGAGCGAAATCGAAAAATGGCTCGATCAAAACGGAACCAATTGGACGGTCTTTCTGACCAGGCGGTCAAACGACGAACATTACCGGAATGTCTTCGGGAAAAACCTCAAAGGAGTTCCGGCGATCGAGGAGGCCCTCCTCACCGGACTAAAGGCCAAGACCAGATTTGGGGAACTGCGTGAGCCCGGGACCGGTCTCTTGAATGGAGCGCTTTTCATTCTCTTTCTCGAAGAACGCCAATTCTCCTACTACGGCGCGGAGCACTACTCTCGTAATGGCGCCCCACTCGGCAGTTGGCCCCGGGGGCTGGATGCAAAAGCCAGGCAGGCCATGCGCAACGGCGGTGATATCGCCGGGGCGGTCAGGAGCACCGTTACCGCCATCGATGAAAGGGTCCGCAGCACCCTCGCCGCCCGCGAAAAAAAACGTCTCGCCCAAGCGGCAAAGGCCAAACAGGAGGTCATTGATCTCAAAAACCACCTGGAAAAAGTCACTGAAAAACAATCAAAGACAATCAAGGTTGGAAGTGCCGCCGGAGCAGGATTCCTTGGCCTGATCGCCGTCGCTGGAAATCGGCGACGCAGGCGCATCAAGGCACAGGCCGGGGACCTCCTCGCATCTCGAAAACTTGAGATGAAGGAAACCGGGGATCGCCTCTTCGAACTCATGGATCGGTCCGCCGTCATCGTGGGGCCTTTCGACGAACTGGAAAACCGCGGCTACACCGGCGACACCCTCGATCTCTCGAAGCAGTCACTCAAACATATTGATGAAGCTTTTGTTCTTTCGTCCAACGTCCAAAAAATCATCGAGGAAGGAGAAGCTCTCATCGAACCGGTCAATCCCCTCTCCCGCTTCCGCAACCTCATCAGCGGGGGACGCTACGAAGCTGCCGTTGACCTGCTCGATGCCGAACTTCACGTTGGCCTCAAGAGTGTTCCAAAGCTCAAAGAGCGCGCCCGCCCCGGTGAGGAAGCGGATGAAACCTTCTCTGTTCCCATTGATGAATGGGAAGCCCGCACCACCAAGGCTCTCGACTCGGCGGAAGAATGTCTCAACCGGGTCGAAGAAGCATGGTCCACCATCATCGCACGAAGTGAAACCCTCGGAGAAAACATCGACGCGCTCATCGCCCGCCAGGACGATGTTCATGTCGACGAATGGCTGCGGTGCGAACGCATCTTTGACGAGTGGATTCCCGCGATGGCCGGGACTGCCGGGCGCGCGGCCAAAACCGGCAAATCCGATCCCGTCCGTGCACTCGAAGGTGACATGAGCGAAGGTGACCGAATGGCCGGAGAGGCCGGCAGCCTTCTCGATCTCATCGTTCAATTTCGGGCCAACCACTGGAAGAATCTGGAGTCCGGAGAAGCCACTCTGGACAAACATCGCCGCTCCACAATCTGGATCGACAACACCCTTTCCGACCTCGGCAAAGATGCCGGAAAGATCGCCGGTGAAAGTCCGGATGGAGAGGTGTCCGGCCTCATCAGCGAATTGGATCTCAATCTCGAAACCCTGGCTGGACGTGTGAAACACGGAGCCTCACTCATCGAACGGGCCCACGAACAATCCCTCCCCGCCATCAAGGCGGCCACCCAGCTCGTGGGAACGGCACGACGGGAAGTGGCAATTCACCTCAAACTCAAACCGGAGGAAATCCTCGTTGAAGAAAACTGCAATCCCGGCGACTTCCTCGATAAGGCGACGCTTCAGCATGAAGCTTCGCTGGCCGCGCTCGATCTCGGCGAAGTGACCAGTGCCGGGGGATTTCTCGACGAAGCCAAATCCCTGACCGAACACGCCGCCCACCTCGTCAAACAAACCCGCGACATTCTCTCCAGGTATCACGATACCAGTGAGGCCCTTTGGGAACGAAGAGGTGCGCTTGAAGAACGGGGGAACCAATTGCACGAGGAAGTTGAAGCCATGCGAATCCGCTATGCCCCACGGGCATTATTCCTGGATCCCGAGGCCCCGGAATCAGGGACCTTCGCCGATGCTCCAGCCCAATTGGAAAGTGGCTTGAAGGGAATCGTCTCTCGTCTGGACCGGGCCAAGACCCGATTCCATGCCGGAGGCCTGCTCGAAAGTTGGCAACTCATTACCAACGGACAAAATCTTGCGGAAGAGGGAGAAATCCTTTGCAAGGACGTCATCAGCCGTTCCAGGGCGCTCGCCCGCATGGAGGACGAAAACGCCGAACGACACGAAAGCCAAACCCGTGCGGAAACCGACTTCCGCGAACCTGTCGGTGATCGTCGGGTGACCCGTGAAACGATTCAACTCTTCGAAACCATCGGCACCAAACTCGCCGAAGCCGGGCGCGAAATTGATGCCGGAGAGGGACGCCGGGATCCCTTCCTTGTCGAAGATCAACTCGAGGGCTTGAGTGAACGCATTCCCATCCTTCGTAAGGCCATCGCCGAGGATATGGAGCAGCATTCGCGCGCCCTGCAACTCTTTGAAACCGTGAGACGGAACCAACAGGAAGCCGGGAAGCTCTGGCAAACCGCCGATAGCGACCGTATCCCCAACAGTTCAAAGACCAATGATTCGATGGGCGACATCGAGACGTGCCATGGAAAACTGGAGGACGCTCACCGTGATCTTCAAGTCGACCATGCCGATTGGCGGGAGATTCAAAACAACCTCCGGACCGTCCACCTCACCCTCAGCGAATCCATCATTGACCTGAAACAGGAACTCAAACTCGCCCGCGAAGCCGTGCTCGCACTCGAGGCTGCCACAAGGGAAGTTCGAAAAGCCACCCGTTGGACAGGTTCGTATGGGGTCCGTATCACCGGGAACTACGGACAACGTTCCCTCGCTGCAGCCAATGATGGCATGCAACACGGCCTCTATCAGGAAGCCCTCCAGATGTCCGGCCAAGCCCGAACCCGTGCCCAACGTGCCATCGCCTCCGCCGAAGCCCGGGAAGCCGAAAAACGGCGTGCCGATCAAGCCGCCCGGCGACGTCGCCAACAGTCCTCCATGCGCTCGTCCTTCGGAAGCGCTGGCATCGGCGGCGGCCGTTCGGGAAGCCGTTTCGGTTCATCCTCACGAAGCCGCAGCTCCGGCATGGGACGCAGTTCATTCAGTTCCGGTTCGGGATCAGGAATGAGCCGTTCGGGCTGGTAAAAAAAACAGCCCGGAGATCTCTCCCCGGGCTGTCAATTTCATGCGGTATTGATTGGCACCCTATTTTTTGAGATCGAAACGATCCAATTCCATCACCTTGGTCCAGGCCTTCACAAAATCATTCACGAAGCGCTTCCCGGAGTCGGCACTGCCGTAAACCTCGGAAATCGCCCGGAGCTGGGAATTGGAACCAAAGACGAGATCGACCGAAGAAGCGGTCCACTTGAGCTTTCCGGTTCCACGATCGCGGCCTTCGTAAAAGTGCTCGCACATCGGCGACACTTTCCACTCCGTCCCCATGTCGAGAAGGTTCACGAAGAAATCGTTCGTCAATGCTCCCGGCCGTTCCGTAAACATTCCCATTCCCTTGAACCCCACGTTGGTATCCAGCACCCGCAGGCCTCCGACCAACACCGTCATTTCGGGAGCAGTTAGGGTCAGAAGTTGGGCCCGGTCGACCAGCGTCTCGGGAGCAGGACGATCGAGTGTCTTACCGAGGAAGTTTCGGAAGCCATCCTCCTTCGGCTCCAGCACCGAAAAGGATTCGACATCCGTCATGTCCTGAGTGGCATCGGTCCGGCCCGGAGTGAAAGGAACCCTCGTTTCATGGCCTCCTTTCCGGGCGGCATCCTCGATCGCCGCACACCCTCCGAGGACGATCAGATCAGCGAGCGAGACCTTCTTACCTCCAGCCGCCGAGTCATTAAACTCCTTCTGAATCTTCTCGAAAACCGGGAGAACCTTTGCCAATTCCTCCGGCTGGTTCACCGCCCAATCTTTCTGGGGAGCGAGACGGATCCGGGAGCCATTTGCGCCTCCGCGATTATCACTGCCACGGAAGGTTGAAGCGGAGGCCCAGGCATTTGAGACCAGTTGTGCATTGCCCAACCCGGAGTCGAGCAACTTTGCCTTCAGTGCCTTGATCTCGCCTGCATCAATCAAAGGGTGATCGACAGCCGGAACCGGATCCTGCCAAAGCTGGGGCTCGGGAATATTCTCCCCAAGATAGGTTGAAACCGGCCCCATGTCGCGGTGGGTCAGCTTATACCACGCCTTCGCAAAAGCCTCGGCGAACTGCCCGGGATTCTCGAGAAAGCGTTTGGAAATCGGGCCATAGATTGGATCCAGTTTCAGCGCCAGATCGGAGGTGAACATGATTGGCGTGTGGCGCTTCGCGGCATTGTGGGCATCCGGCACGGTCTCCGCCGCTGCCCCGCCTTTTGGAATCCAGAGCTTCGCGCCCGCCGGGCTCGTGGTGAGCTCCCACTCAAAGGCGAACATGTTGGCAAAATAGCTATGGGACCACTTGGCCGGGGTGCTGGTCCACGCTCCTTCAAGACCACTCGTAATCGTCTCGGCACCATTCCCCTTCCCTTTGTTATTCTTCCAGCCCAAGCCCTGCTCTTCGAGTGGGGCGCCTTCCGGTTCGGGCCCCACATGCTTTTTCGGACTTGCCGCACCATGGGCTTTCCCAAAGGTGTGACCACCGGCAATCAAGGCAACCGTCTCTTCGTCATTCATGGCCATCCGGCCAAAGGTCTCACGGATTTGTTTCGCCGATGCCAGAGGATCAGGCTTCCCGTCCGGACCTTCGGGATTGACATAAATCAACCCCATTTGAACAGCTGCGAGGGGATTATCGAGCGCCTCCTTCTTGTATCGCTCCTTGCCCAGCCACTTGCTCTCAGGCCCCCAGTAAATGTCTTCCTGCGGCTCCCAAACATCAGCACGCCCGCCGCCAAATCCGAAGGTCTTAAAGCCCATCGACTCCAACCCCACGTTCCCGCTCAGGATCATCAAATCAGCCCAGGAAATCTTCTGCCCGTACTTCTGCTTGATCGGCCAAAGAAGCCGCCGGGCCTTGTCGAGGTTGGCATTGTCCGGCCAGCTGTTCAGCGGCGCAAAACGCTGCGTTCCATCCGAGGCTCCGCCACGTCCGTCATAGGTCCGATACGTTCCAGCACTGTGCCAGGCCAAGCGAATAAAAAGCGGACCATAGTGCCCATAGTCTGCCGGCCACCAATCCTGCGAATCTGTCATCAATTCCGTGAGGTCCTTTTTCAAAGCCACCATATCGATCTTCTTAAATTCCTCGTCATAATCGAATTCATCGCCGACCGGATTCCCCTTGGCGGAGTTCTGATGCAGAATCTGCAGGTTCAACTGATTCGGCCACCAATCCTTCGTCGTATATGCCGAGGCCGCAGTGTGACGTGCCGCCGGAGCAACCTGTGGCCCCATCACCGGACAATTGGTAATGTCCCCTCCGGCCGCGTGTGGAATCTGCCCCAAAAGGCTCCCCGTCGTCAGCGCCACCAAGGCACTCAGGGAGAAGAGAGAACGCAGGGAGAACGAGATGGATGACGCCCTGTTAAGAGCACTGCTTGTTTGAATCGATTGCGTCTTCATAGAATGGTTGGTCCTCTTCCCGAGGACGGGGGAAAGTAGTCTACAACCCAAAAACGTCAAAAACCCCTCCGGCATTTCAAAAAATGCACACAATTAGCGCTGCTTCCCCCCTCACCCGCTGCCATCAAAAAAATCCGAATAAACGAGTCCGTCGTATCTTTGACCCTAAAATTAGAAAATGACGAAATGACTTCCCCCAACCGGTACGATCTTTACGTTCTCGCCGCATACAACTTGAAATCCACCACCTTGCTCCCGGTGACAAAACCGACTTAAGGCAAACGTCAGGGATTGGCTCATCGCGGGTAGAACAAGAGATTTGTTTGAGGTGAGCGGAAGCGATTTCCCAACACCCGGGCCATTTCATTTAAAAAAGGCGACCTCATATGAGGTCGCCTTTCTGGAAAAGAAGGGAGAAGTCCAGCGACGAAATCAGCTGATGAGCTCGGGCCAGTCTTCGGTGTGGAAATACTCACCTGCGGGCTTGTCGGTGCGCTCGTAGGTGTGGGCACCGAAGAAGTCGCGCTGGGCTTGCAGCAGGTTGGCGGGAAGTCGCTCGGCGCGGTAGGCGTCGTAGTAAGCGAGTGATCCGCCAAAGCTGGGAACCGGGATGCCATTGGCCGCCGCGAGCGCCACCACTTCACGCCAATCTTGCTGGCCGTCATTCAGAATCTCGGTAAAGAAGGGCGAGAGCATGAGGTTGGTCGGAGGTGTTTCGCTCTGATAAGCCTCGGTGATGCGGTTGAGGAAGCGGGCACGAATGATGCATCCGCCGCGCCAGATTTTGGCGATCTCCCCGAGCTTAAGGTTCCACCCTTTGTCGACGCCCACCTTCGTGATGAGGTCGAGTCCCTGGGCATATGAGACGATCTTGGAAGCGTAGAGGGCGTTGCGAACTTTCTTCACGAGATCCTCTTTGCTCATCTCGAGATTAAAGTCCCAGTTGCTTGGACCTTCGAGAATGCCGCTGGCGACCTTGCGCTGATCACGCATTGAAGAAAGAATACGGGCTTCAACAGAACCGGCGATGGTGGAGAAAGGAACGGCTTGCTCAACCGAACCCATGACCGTCCAGCGTCCGGTGCCTTTTTGGCCGGCCTTATCGACAATGAGATCGACGATGTCCTTACCCGTCTCGGGGTCCTTTTGCTTGAGGATATTCGCGGTGATTTCGATGAGGAAGGACTCAAGGTCACCTTCGTTCCAGTCAGCAAAAATAGCGGCCTGTTCCTCGTTGGAGAAACCAGCTGCTTTGAAAATATTGTAGGCCTCGCAGATGAGCTGCATGTCACCATACTCAATGCCATTGTGGACCATCTTGACGAAGTGGCCCGCGCCACCTTCGCCGATGTGAACGACGCAGGGCTCGCCATCAACCTTCGCGGAAATGCTTTCGAAGATGGGCTTCATCACCTCCCAGGTGGACTCAGGTCCGCCGGGCATGATGGAGGGACCTTTGAGGGCGCCTTCCTCGCCACCGGAAACACCAGCTCCGATAAAGCGGAATCCGGCTTCGCCGACATACTTGTCGCGACGCTCGGTGTCGGTGTAGAGGGAGTTGCCACCATCGATGATGATATCGCCTTGATCGAGAAGAGGCATCAGGGACTTGATGACGGCATCGACGGGACCACCGGCCTGCACCATGATCTGAATCTTGCGGGGAACGGCGAGAGATTCGACAAACTCCTCAAGAGTTTCGGCTCCGACAAGCTGCTTTCCGGGGTTTTCTTCGATGAACTCGGTCATCTTGGAAGTCGTCCGGTTATAAACAGAAACCTGGAAGCCGCGGCTTTCCACGTTGAGCACAAGATTCTGGCCCATCACGGCCAGACCAATCAGTCCGAAATCACTTTTCTTTTCCATGGCAGTTGTTCCGCAAGATGGCGGAGGTCGCTGCCTTAGCCATGACCGCCGAAAAAGGCAATTGCAATCTGTGCGACAACATTAGTGAGGGTGCAGGACAAAAAGATCAGAACCTTCCTCCAGTCTCCATTTTATTTACCC
>CALFSW010000160.1 GCA_937916505.1 uncultured Verrucomicrobiales bacterium
CGAAGAACCTCCTCTCGAAGAACCTCCCGCCGAAGAACCTCCCGTCGAAGAACCTCCCGTCGAAGAACCTTCCGCCGAAGAGCCTCCTGCCGAAGAACCTCCCGTCGAAGAGCCCCCTGTCGAAAAAACCGCCGCTCCATCGAAGAAAGCCGCCACTCGAAAAGCTAGCGGAAACAGCAAGACCGCCTCAAAGACCATGAAAAGGGCGGCTAAAAAGGCCGCTAATAATAAAGCAACACGATTAGCGAAAAAGAAGGCCAGACAGCGGAGAAAGAAGCGCAAGAAATAACCTTTATCTTTCCCCCACCCCTTCCACGCGCTTACTCTTTGGCATGCGCGAAGATGTGAAGCAGTTACTCGGCCTCCAGGAAACCGACCAGAAAATCGAAGCCCTTGAAGCTGACCTTGTTCGGATCCCCAAACTTCAGGAAGCCGCCAAGGAACGCCTCGCCAACGACACCCAGGCGCTCGCCACCGCAAAGTCCAATTACCAGTCCAACGAGATTGAAATTAAAAACGTCGAACTCGACATTGGCACCCGGCGAAATTCCATCGATCGGCTCAAGGTTCAGCAGTTCGAAACCAAGAAGAACGAGGAATACACCAAACTTGGGAGCGAGGTGATTCGTTACGAGGGACAGGTTGACGAACTGGAAACCCGCGAACTCGAACTCATGGAAATCGCCGACAACCTCCGCACCAAAATCGCGGAAGCCGATACCGCCCTCGCCAAAACCCAGGGCTTCGTGGATGAGGAAATTGCAGAACTCGAAGCGCGTGCCACCGAGCGCAAGGCCGAACTCGCAGAAGCCAAAGCAACCCGCGAAACAAAGGTCGCCGAAATTAACGACGAAGACCTCATGGACACTTACGCCCGCCTTTTCAACAAGCGCGAAGGTCAGGCCATTGTCCACGTCACCAACGCGCGGAGCTGCACCTCCTGCCACGTTCAAGTCACCCCCGCCACCTACGCCCTCGCCCAATCTGGTTCCGCCATCTCCCACTGCGACAATTGCGGCGCCATTCTCTTCCCCTAATCACGTTCCGGATCTTAAAAATTAACGGACAAGGTCGGTTTATCGCCTTCCCGCTTCATCCCCCAAGGCAGGCGCTACCTGGCAACTCCTGACCGCGAATCACCAGGAGGAAAGACGACGGCTCATCTTCCTTCGTCACTCGATTTTCCTTTGCCAAACCGTAAGATTACCTGATTCTCCGCCTCGTTATGGCGAAGCCTAAATCTGCAATCACTCCCACGCGCTCGGAGAACTTTCCCGAGTGGTATCAACAAGTCGTCCGCGCAGCCGACCTTGCTGAAAATTCCGAAACCCGGGGATGCATGGTGATCAAGCCGTGGGGCTTTGCCATTTGGGAAGCCATCCAGCGAGACCTCGACGGACGCTTCAAGGCCACCGGTCACCAAAACGCCTACTTCCCCCTCCTCATTCCTCTTTCCTACCTCGAAAAGGAAGCGGAACACGCCGAGGGCTTTGCCACCGAGTGTGCGGTTGTCACCCATCATCGCCTCGAAGCCGAAAAGGATGCTGTCACCGGAAAAACCAAGATGGTTCCCCGCGGCAAACTGACCGAGCCCTACGTCATCCGACCCACTTCCGAGACCATCATCGGGGCCGCTTTTTCACGCTGGACCGAGTCCTATCGCGACCTCCCCCTTCTCATCAACCAGTGGGCCAATGTCATGCGCTGGGAAATGCGCCCCCGCCTTTTCCTCCGCACCTCCGAGTTCCTTTGGCAGGAAGGCCACACTGCGCACGAAACCGAGGAAGAAGCTCTCGAGGAAACCCACATGATCCACCAGCTCTACGCTGATGCCATTCGCGACCTCCTCGCCATCCCCGTCATTATGGGAGAGAAGACCGAAGCCGAGCGCTTCCCCGGAGCAAAATCCACCCTCACGGTCGAAGCAATGGTACAGGATAAAAAAGCCATTCAAGCCGGCACTTCGCACTACCTTGGACAAAACTTCGCCAAGGCCCAAAACATCACTTTTGTCGACCGCGACAACAAGGAGCAGCACGTTCACACCACTTCATGGGGCGTCTCGACCCGCCTCGTCGGAACCCTCATCATGGCGCACTCGGATGACGACGGACTTGTCCTCCCACCCCGCGTTGCCCCCCAGCAGATCGTCATTGTCCCCGTCACTCCAAAAGATGACTCGCGCGATGCCATCATTGACGCCTGCCAGGCCCTTGCCGTCCGCCTCCGCGAACAATTCTATTGTCATGAAAATCTCCGGGTCCACGTCGATACCCGCGATCTCGGCGGCGGTGTCAAAAAGTGGGAGTGGGTCAAAAAAGGTGTTCCTCTGCGAATCGAAATCGGCCCCAGGGACCTCGAGGAGCGCAAAGTCTGCCTGCAGCGGCGGGACCAGGCTCCCAACGAAAAATCCTTTATTGAGAAGGAAGAATTCCTCCGCGACGTGGTCGAGATTTTGGACGACGTTCACCAATCCCTCCTCGAACGTGCCCGTGAATTTCGTGATCGTAACATCATTGCATGCACCGACATGGCCGCCTTCGAGAAGCACTGGGACGACTCCAATGAAAACCCCGGTTGGCTCATCACGCCATGGGCGGGGTCCCGGGAAGAGGAAGAAGAACTTTCGAAGCGCTTGAAAATCACGATCCGCTGCCTCCCCATGGACAAGCAGGATGAACCTGAATCCAACTGCCTCCTCACAGGAACCTCCACCAAGGCCCGCGCCATTTGGGGAAGGAGTTATTAGAAATCAATCACCTCTCCAGGCAGGGCTCTCTGATGAGGGCCCTGCTTTTTTTTTCACTGTGCATCTTCCGCCACAAGACATGCGCAGTCATCCGCAACCCGTGCGAAGCGGACTTGGTAATTTTGGATAGTCTCCGGATCATGAATCCGCGCCCTCCGGTCGACAAATCCTTCAGCAACTGGCTTGTCCAACGAAGCCTTAAAAACGGGGCTGCCAACAACGATCGTGCGGATTTTTGCATCGCCATCGAATCCCCCTGCTTCGTTTGCCAGCCGCGCGTTGCCGTCGACCTGGCCAGTTATCTCAACGAATTCGATGATAGTGACAATCATTCCAATTGGCTCCCCGTCACAGATCACCGCCTCGAGCAACTTCAGGCCCACGAAGAGTTTCGTGAAATGCTCAGTCACGAGGCCCCGAATGACCCGGACTCCGCCATCGACTACCTGAGCCATCAGGGAGGGGTCGTCCTGGAACTGCCAAAATGCCATGCCCAAACCGCAGACAATCCCCACGTCTTCCAGGTCAGCATGAGTTGCAAGGAACCTACCGATGGAAATCACCATCTCTGGATCAACGCCAAGCGCATCCCCGGGGAAACTCTTGTCCCCATGATTGCCAACGCCTTCTTCGACTGGGCTTGCAACGGTGGTGACCGGGTTGAGGAAAAAGCCAGCGCCAAACAACAATCATGAACGTCATCGCAATCACCCTCCTGGTCTCCATGGCCCTGGCGGGAATCTTCATTGTCTGCTTCGCCACCGAAGCCTTCCGCCGCCGAAAATCATCTCCCGAACGCGACTCCCTGCTCCCTCTCCAGGACGACTCCAACAGCTCTACCAAATGACCATCACATACGACGACAAAACACCTCGCCACTTCATGATCGCCTCCATCATTTGGGGCCTCGTGGGAATGCTTGTGGGGGTGATTGCCGCCACCCAGCTGAGTTGGTGGCAGGCGAACGGCCAAATTCTTGAAACGCTGACCTTTGGAGCGATTAAGACCGAGGGCATTTCATGGCTGACCTATGGCCGCCTCCGCCCCCTGCACACCAATGCGGTCATCTTTGCCTTTGTCGGCAATATGGCTTTCTCCGGCATCTACTACTCAACCCAACGGCTCTGTAAATGCCGCACCGCTTCGGACAAGCTTTCCAAAATTCACTTCTGGGGTTGGCAAAGCATCATTCTGGGAGCCGCGGTCACCCTGCCCCTCGGACTCACCCAGGGAAAGGAATACGCCGAGCTCATCTGGCCTCTCGATATTGCAGTCGCCCTGATCTGGGTGGTCTTTGCGATCAACTTTTTCTGGACTCTCTCAAAACGAAACGAGCCCAGCCTTTACGTCGCTCTGTGGTTCTACATCGCGACCATCATTACCGTGGCGATGCTTTACATCGTTAACAACCTCCAGATTCCGACCTCGATCACCCACTCCTATCCCATCTTTGGAGGGCTTCAGGATGCCCTTGTTCAGTGGTGGTATGGCCACAACGCGGTCGCCTTCTTTCTAACCACTCCAATCCTGGGCATCATGTATTACTTCCTGCCCAAGGCCGCGAATCGTCCGGTTTACTCCTACCGACTTTCCATCATTCACTTTTGGGCACTGGTCTTCATCTACATTTGGGCCGGCCCCCACCACCTGCTCAACACCGCTCTGCCGCACTGGCTGCAAACTCTCGGAATGCTCTTTTCCCTGATGCTCTGGGCCCCTTCCTGGGGAGGGATGCTCAACGGTCTCCTCACCCTTCGCGGCGGCTGGGCCCAACTCCGGACCGATCCCGTCATTAAATTCTTCGCCGCCGGTATCACCTTCTACGGCATGGCCACCTTCGAAGGCCCGCTCCTCTCAATCCGCGCGGTCAACGAACTCTCCCACTACACCGACTGGGGAATCGGACACGTTCACTCGGGAGCTCTTGGCTGGAATGGCCTGATGGCTGCCGGAATGTTTTACTGGCTCGCTCCGCGAATGTGGAACACCAAACTCTGGTCCAAGGGGCTCGCCAACCTCCACTTCTGGATCGCCCTTGTCGGAATCCTCCTCTACGTCGCGGCCATGTGGACGGCCGGCATCACCCAGGGCCTCATGCTCGGACAACTCAATGACCAGGGCACCGGACTGAAATATGAATTTGTCGACACCCTCCTCGCCATCCGCTGGCCTTACTACTTCAGAAGCATCGGAGGAACCCTCTACCTGATTGGCTTCGCTCTCTGTGCTTTCAACATCTGGAAGACCGCCAAATCCGGCGAACCCGTCGAAGGCACCGCCGAGGTCACTCCGCTTGACCGCAAGAAGAAAGACTTCCTCAGTCTCAAAGCGGTCTTTGGTCACAAGGCTGTTCAGCACGTCTTCTGCGTAGTCATCTTCACCATCTTCTGGATCTTTGCGCCCCGTGGTGGCGACTATGCCGCCCTGGCTCTTGTCATCGTCTTCTCGGTTCTCGCCGTCCGCGCGTTCCGGAGGGATGTGCAGAACTGGGCTGATTTCCACGATCGCCTCCTCGAAAACTACATTCCCCTCACCGTGCTGGCGTTCATTGCTGTCGCCATCGGTGGGGCCGTCCAAATCATCCCCACCCTCATGGTTGACCGGGCCAAGAACATCGAAGGACGACTTCAGGAACACTACACCCCGCTCGAACTCGCTGGTCGGGATCTCTACATCGATGAAGGTTGCTTCGGCTGTCACTCGCAGATGATCCGGACCCTGGTTCCCGATGTCATGCGTTACGGTCGCCAGGGAGTTGCCGACGATTACTCACACCTCGGAGAGTCCATTTATGACTTCCCGCACCAGTGGGGATCAAAGCGCACCGGACCCGACCTCGCCCGCGAAGGCGGACCCGCCACCGAAGAAGGCGGTCACGTTCGTAACGGAAGAAGGGACAACTTGTGGCACTTCAACCACTTCCTCAATCCGCGTCAAACATCACCGGGTTCCAATATGCCGCCTTATCCTTGGTTCTTTGAGGAAAAGACGAACTTCAAATCCCTCCCGGGACGTATCGCTGCGCAACGCCGCCTCGGAGTGCCGTATCCGGCGATGACGAAAGAGGAAATCGAACAAAATGCCCGTGAACAGGCTCTCGCCATCGCGGACACCTTGAAAGCCTCGGCCTTCATCCCCGGCAAAGAGGATCTCAGTGGAGACGAACTCCGCAACTACCTCGCCGAGCGCAAGATCATCGCCATGATCGCCTACATGCAGAAGCTCGGAACCTACACCGAGCAGAAGCTCGATAAGGAGAAGCCGGACACTTTCGATCCGGACCAGCAACGGAAACGCAAATAACCTCAGAAAATTGATCCGATGTTTAAAAGAATCCTCCACGAAGACTGGACGACCATTGTTCCCGTCATCGCCTTTGGCATTACCTTCACCTTCTTTATCGTGATGATTGTTCGTTCCATGCGTATGAAAAAATCCCAGAGGGATCACCTCTCGTCCTTACCCCTCGAAGACGACGCCCCCTCCGACTAAACCACCATCCCAACTGACGCTATGAGCTCAAAACCCAAACAAGAAGAACAACATCGTCGCGCGGATTTCGCCTCCAAAAAAGGAGAAGTGGTTTTGCGACCGCACGAATATGACGGTATCCAGGAATTTGATCAAAAGCTCCCCAACTGGTGGCTCCTCACATTCTATAGTGCGATCATCTTCTACCTCATTTATTGGTTCATCTACTATCAGGCCGGACTGATCAAAACCGATCAGGCGGCGGTGACCGAAGCCATTTCCGCAATCCAAATCCAGAAGGAAAAGGCTCTCGAAGAGACCCTCGCGACGCTCGATGACAAAACGCTGGTTCACGAATGGGCCACCGATGGCAGCATTGTTGCGGAGGGAGAAAAAATCTACTCCCAAGTCTGCATCGCCTGCCACGGCCCCGATCTGGATGCCCCCAACAAACTTGGTTTGTCGTTGGTCGATCACGAATGGAAGTATGGCGACACCCCCATGGACATCTTCAAAATCATCAACGCCGGCACCCCGGCCGAGAGTAAAGGCATGCCTCCCACCGGGGCTCGCATGATCCCCTGGGGGGCGACCTACACCGGCAAGCAAATCGCTCAATTGGTCGCCTTCATCATCTCCAAAAATCCCGAAGATTTCTCGAAGTTCTAGAAAGAGAATCATCGCGAACCCAATTTCAAAAAGCAGCCTTCGGGCTGCTTTTTTTGCTTGCAGCAATCAGTGCGAATGAAAAGGCAAGGAGTGCGTATCAAAGCATTCAAAATCTTGCTTACCTAGAGGGACTCCAAGAGAGCAATTCTCAATCAAACAATCGATATGAAAACACCCATCGCCATCGCCGCCACCATCGCCATGACCGGAGGAGCACTCGCACAAGACGCTTTCGCGGATGCGATCCGCCCGATCACCGCTCCCACCATCTTCGATCTTGCAGTGCCGCGCACCCAACTACACGGCTTTTACATGCACCAGTCGATGCCTTCGACGGTCAACACCACCGCCGGGGCGGTCGCAGTCGGAGGGAGCTTCGATGTCTACGCGCTCCAGTTTGAGATCGCTCTGAATGAGCGCACCTCCATCGTGGCGACCAAAGATGGCTACATCGATTTCAATCCCGACAATAACCTCTCCAAGCAGGAAGGCTTCGCGAACCTCGGTCTGGGAATCAAGCGCGCTTTGATTTACCAACCCGAGAACAAGTTCGTCCTGTCCGGTATTGCCACCGTGGAAATTCCCACCGGCGAATCAGAAGTCTGGCAAGGTGAAGGTGACGGAGCCGTCAATCTCAACCTCGCTGGCCTGAAGCTTTACGACGACCTCCAACTGGCTGGAAACATGGCGCTTCATATCCCCTTTAGTGACAGCCAGTCACTCACCGGAGCAGTGAGTCTCCATGCCAGCTATGAAATCTCGCCCTGGTTCATTCCCATCGTTGAACTGAACTGGTTTCACACCTTCGACGAAGGTGATGGCTCCACGACCTTCGTCAACCAACTCGGAAATACGGTTCCCGCGATTGCCGAGTTTGAAGGGGGCGATCTCATCAACCTCGGCTCCGCCAACGCCGGCGAAAACAGGGACACGGTCATTCTCGGACTGGGTTTCCGCTCACGTCTCAATGATTGCGCCACTCTTGGTTTCGCCTACGAAGTTCCTTTGACCGAGGATCAGGACGGACTCATGGACGACCGCCTCACCGTCGACTTCGTTTGGAAGTTCTAAAGAGGATTCCACCACTTGTCTTTTTCAAGCAGCTCCGGGTGAAAACCCGGAGCTGTTCGCTTTTCACGGTATGCCTAGCTTTCGGCAACCGGTGCGCAGCATATTCCCCAGGCATGTGCCACTCTCCCGACGTGCCCGAAAAAAAGTCACCCAATCTCGACAGTGTCACCACCGTCAATGACGACGGTTCCCACTACGTCCTTCACCCGGCTGATGTCTCGGGAAAATTCATGCTGGCCCGGCGGATCTTTGCCGTCGTTCTCCTTGTCGTCTACGTGGCGTTGCCATGGATCACCATCAACGAAGCCCCCGCGGTCTTTCTGGACATCGCGAAACGTGAGTTTCACTTCTTTGGAATCACCCTCTCACCCCAGGATCTCTGGGTTCTCTTCTTTGCCATCACCGGCACGGGCTTTGCCCTCTTTTTTATCACTGCCCTGCTTGGCCGCCTTTGGTGCGGTTGGGCCTGCCCCTACACCGTCTTCCTGGAACACGTTTTCCGACGTATCGAGCGCATCATCGATGGTGACTCAACGGCCCGGAAGAAGCTGGACTCGGCCCCCTGGCGATTTCCAAAAATCTGGCGACGTATCCTGAAGCACGGTCTCTACATCCTGATGTCGGCCCTTCTCTCGCACGTTTTCCTCTCCTACTTCGTGTCACTGGAACGCCTCTACAGATACGTTCAAGAGAATCCCATGAATCACTTTTCCGCCTTTGGCACCGTGATCTTTTTAACCGGCTCATTTTACTTCTGCTTCGCACACTTCCGCGAGCAATTCTGCATCATGGTTTGCCCATACGGACGCTTGCAATCCGCCATGACCGACGACGACACCATTATCATCGGATACGATGAAGAACGGGGAGAGCCACGTGGAAAGGCCAGTGATCCCGAAGCCGCCGACTGCATCGACTGCCGACGCTGTGTCAATGTCTGCCCCACCGGCATCGACATCCGAAATGGACTTCAGCTGGAATGCATCGGCTGTGCCGCCTGTGTCGATGCGTGCGACGACATCATGACGAAGATCAACCGTCCCACCGGCCTCGTGCGATACGACTCCCTCAACGGACTTTCCGGGAAAAAGCGACGCTTCATCCGGCCTCGTATTTTTCTTTACGCCTTCCTCGGCTGCCTTGGTCTGGGAGCCCTCACGGTGGCCGCGATTAACAAGGCGAAGCCCTACAACGTCACTTATTCGCGGATGGCAGGCCCGCCCTTCTATATCGATGGCGCTGCCGTTCGAAACAATTACCAACTGCGCCTTGCCAACAAGAGAAACCAAAGTGCCACCATTGAATTCAATCTCACCGAGGCACCCGAGGGCTATGAACTGAGCGGAGCCGGACAGATCATCGAACTTCCCGCCCACGGAGATGTCACCCGACCCGCCGTCATTATGGTCCCCTACGAATTCTACAAGGGCCCCTGCGAGGTCACCGTCGAGGTCATTGGACAACCCGGAGACGTCAAAATCACCCAAACGATCAGATTTGTCGGTCCAAATCCGGCGTCTCTCCATAAACCAAAGCAATAGCAGAGCATCAATTCACAGAAGATGCGCAGCCAAAAACTTCCTCTTTCCTCACTCTCCAACCCACATGAAAGCATTTCTCCAGCATCCCGCGACACTCGTCACCTTTGCCTTCGTTCTCCTGATTGCCGCCTGGTCGGTCATCGTCACCACGGCAGTGAAGCACCGTGCCGAATCTATTCCGGTTCAGGTCGAGGCCGCTGACAAGACCAAGTAGATGGACTCGGGCCTGACCATCGCAGCTGCTCTGGTGACCGGTCTGGTCACCAGCGTTCATTGCGTAGCGATGTGCGGCCCCCTCGCCTGCTCGGTGGGGAAAGTTGGAAAGGGCGAAACCCGTAACCTGATGGCCTACCTCGGTTATCATGGCGGTCGCCTCCTCGCCTACTCCGGCATCGGCGCGATCTGCGGCGCCATTGGCGAACAACCGCTAAAGTGGATTTTCAACTCCCCCGCCGTCGTCCTTCCATGGATGCTCGTCGCCCTCTTTCTGATCACCGCTCTCGGACTTTGGAAGAAGCTCCCTCGTCCGGCTTTTGTCGGTCGCCTCGTCGCCCGCGCCCGCTTCCGCTCGTTCAAACTCTCCGCCGGTCGCGGAGCGCTCGTCATGGGATTGGCCACGCCGCTCCTTCCCTGCGGCCCGCTTTACCTCCTTTTCGCCGCCACCCTTCTGAGTGGAAGCCCGCTTCGAGGGGCCGAATTTGCACTTGCATTCGGCATGGGCACCGTCCCCCTTCTCTGGCTTGCCCAGCAATCCTTTTCCCGACTCCGGGAAACGATGCCGGCTCTTCGCTTCAACCAACTTCAGCGCGGCCTCGCCATTATCGCCACCATCGTCATGATTTGGCGCCTTCAGGACACCCTGCCCAACCTGGGAGCAAGCCCTGAACCGGCGGCTGCTGACGCTGAAGCCGAACTTCCCTCCTGCTGCCATTGATGAAGGATTGCACCTGCAGGCACTGCCACACTCCCTTCACTCCCACCGCGCAGGAGTCGGAGTTTTGTTGCGGGGGGTGTCGCTTCGTCAACCAACTCCTGATTGGCGAAGGCCTCGACGATTTCTACAAACTCCAGGATGGGCAGGCCGGACGCCCTGTCGGCAAAAGACCTTTTGAAGCCACCAAAACCGATTGGCTCGAGCCCTTGATCGCCGCTCTTCCTAAAGATGAGGAGCAACACAGTCTCAAACTCCGCGTCAGCGGGGTAACCTGCGTGGGCTGCGTTTGGCTGATTGAACGCCTCTTCCTCGATCAACCCGGCGCGATCAGAGCGAGTGTCTTTCCGGCGACCGCCGAAGCTGAATTCGCCTGGCAGGCCGATTCGAATGCTTTGGCCCAACTGGCGGAAGACCTTCCCCGCTACGGATACGTTCTTGAGGACCCGGCCAATGCCGCCCCCCCGCAAGCCGAAAGCCGAAAGCTGATTCCCCGCCTTGGACTCTGCGGAGCTTTCGCCATGAACACCATGGCCTTTGCCCTCCCGCGTTATCTCGGCATGGAGGACAGTTTTCCCTTCGCCAGACTCTTCGACCTCATCGCCCTCCTTTCCTCGACCTTCACCCTGCTCATCGGAGGGACCTACTTTTTTGCGAAAGCCCTGGCGGCTCTCCGCCACCGCACCATTCACATCGATCTCCCGATCGCCCTTGGTCTCGCCCTGGCCTACATTGGATCCATCATCGGGTGGCTCAGTGGTGAGGCCCATCTCATCTACTTCGATTTCGTCGCGACCTTCACGGTCCTCATGCTTGGTGGCCGCTATCTCCACCTTGCCGCCGCCGAGAGAGCCCAAAGCCAGCTCCAAGGGCAATCAGCAATCGCCCGCGACATCACTCTCACCAACGGTTCCCGCAAAGCCACCGCAGCCCTGGCCAAGGACGATGACTTCCTCGTCTCTCCCGGTCAGGCCCTCCCGGTGAGCGCGACCCTCCTCGGCAATGATCAGGAATTTTCCCTCGCCTGGATGACCGGCGAACCAGATCCCCGGACTTTTGAAAAAGGAGCCGCCATCCCCGCCGGTGCCATTCCCCTTGGTGATGCCGATATCGAGCTCCGCGCGTCCGAAGCCTATGCCGATTCGCTTGTCGCCCGTCTCACACGGGAGGAATCCCGCCAAAGCTCGCCGCCCGCCGTTCAGCGAATTCTCAAATACTACCTCCTCACCATCATCGTCATTGGACTCTCGACCGGGATTGGTTGGGTCCTCGCGGGGACGCCCCCCCTCGTCGCTCTCCAGCGCATGATTTCGGTCTTCATCGTTTCCTGCCCCTGCGCAATTGGCGTCGCCATCCCACTCGTGGACCGACGGGCCGCTTCCGCCATGGCCCGCATCGGCGTCTTTGTTCAGAACCCCGCTCTTTGGCTCAATCTTTCCCGGATACACCACCTCATTTTTGACAAAACCGGCACCCTCACCCTGGAGAATCCCGAACTCATCAAATCAGACCAAGTCGCCCGACTCGACATCTCTTCGAGACAAGCCCTCCACGCCCTCACGACCGGATCACTTCATCCCCTTTCCAGGACCCTTTTTCAACACCTCTCCACGGAAAGGTCCCCCTTCGAAACCAAAGCGATCAACCAAGCCGGGCTCGGGACCATCGTTGAAATCAACAACGAACGCTGGACGCTCGGCAAACCCGGGTGGCGGGGCCGGGAAGATTTCACCCCCCTCGCCACCAACTCCCTCTCATGCGAACTCGCCCGCAACGGAGAGATCATCGCAACCTTCGGGTTTCGCGAAACCCTCCGCCCCCGGGCCATTCAAGCTCTCTCCGGTTTGGCTCAAAAATACGAACTTCATATCCTCTCGGGCGACCAGGAAGCGCGCGTCTCCAAGCTCGCCGACACTCTTGGAATTCCCCGGGAACATGCCCATGCCGGCCTCTCCCCCGATGAGAAAGCGACCCTCGTCACCTCACTCAAACCGTCTCTCTACCTCGGTGACGGCATGAATGACACCCTGGCCTTTGCAGCCGCGACTCTCTCGGGGACTCCCGTCGCCGACCGCTCGCTCCTCGATCGTCGGTCCGATTTTCTTTTCACCTGTCCGGGCCTCTCGTTTCTCCCGACTCTCTTTTCAATGGCACACTGGCGACGCCAAACTGTCGCCCTCATCCTCGCTTTCACCATCACCTACAACCTTGCCGCCGTTACCGCTTGCGTTTTGGGGCACATGACCCCACTTGCGGCGGCCATTCTGATGCCTCTCAGCTCCATCGCCAGCCTCCTCATCGCGCGACGAAGCTACGAGCCCTCTCCGAAAAATGAGTCGACAACGACTTCCGAAACCATCGCCGAAACAGCCTGATCATGCCAAACCCGCTCCCTGACCTTGTTGACCGTTCCGGCATCGAACTCCTCGTCAATTCTTTCTACGACACCGTTCGTGAAGACGAAACACTCGGCTTCATTTTCAATGAAGTCGCCAAAGTCAATTGGGAGACCCACCTCCCAAAAATGTATTCTTTTTGGGAAACCGTCCTCTTCCGCAGTGGCGGCTACAAGGGAAACCCGCTCGTGGCCCATGCCAAACTTGCTCCTTTGACCGAAATAGGGAAAAAGCAATTCGATCACTGGTTGCAACTCTTCGAAGAAACTGTCGACACCCACTTCGCGGGCGAAAATGCCGGACACATCAAACGCTGTGCCGCCGACATGGCCAACGTCATTCACGGCAAGATTAACGGCGTGCAGGATCCTAAATTCGACCCCGCCAATCTCACTCCGGAACAACGGGCCCGCTACGCCAAATACAAGAGCCAGCACGAGCAGGAATCATGAAAGAGCAACTCGACCGCTACTGCGCCGAGCCCTTTCGTGTCTTTTTTCCACTTGCCTTCCTGGCCTCCTTGATTGGAGTCGCCCTCTGGCCGCTCTCACTTGGCGGTTACCTGAACGGCCATCCGCTGGAGGCCCACGCCCGCTGGATGATCACCGGCTTTGGTGGCTGCCTCATCGTAGGCTTCATCGGCACCGCCGGGCCCCGCTTGCTCGAAGCCGGACCTTGGTCCCCTTTTGAACTCATTTGGCATTATTTGATGGCCACGGCCGTCCTCACGGCCCTCTTTTTTTCAGAAATCGGAGTGACCGATTTTCTCGCCGGGTTTTGGTTCCTGGGGATTCTTGGCTCCATGATTGCCCGGGTTCTCTTTGATCGAAATGACTACCCGCCGCCGGGAGTGTCCCTGGCCTTTCTCGGATTGCTCACGGCCGTGATTTCAAACTTCGCCCTATCCCTTCATTCCTTGCTCGGATTTTCATACCCATGGCTGCAATTTTGGCGGTCACTCTACTTTCAAGGCTTTCTTTGGCTGCCGATATTGGGAGTGGCTCCATACCTCCTGCCTCGTTTCTTTGGAAAAGCATCACTCCATTCCTTTCCCGATAGTGACAGTCTTCCCCCGGGCTGGCCGAAGTATGGCGCCTTCTCAATCACGGCCGGAGTTCTTTTAATTTCCACCTTTGCCGTTGAGATTTGGATTTCTCCCAAGGGAGGTTTGCTATTCCGCGCCGCCATTACTTTTTCATACCTTGCCCTCTTCGTTCCAGGACTTTTTTCATTCAGTAAGGTCAACGCCCTCGCTCTTTCCCTCAGGTGGGTCCCCTGGTGCGCCGCAAGTGCTTGGATTCTGGCTTCCTTTTTCATCCCCCTCCGCATTGGCATTCTCCACCTCATGTTCATTGGGGGGGCCGCCACGGTAATGCTGGCCGTCGCGACCCGCGTGATACTGGGACACCAGAACCGGCATGATCGCCTCGCAACTCCCCTCCGGTGGTATCACTTCGTCTGGAGCATGCTCTTATTGACAGCCGCCACCCGCCTGTCGGCAGACTTTGTTCCCAAGGTCAGAATGACCCACCTCTCATACGCCGCCGGGCTTTGGATCATCGTGATCGTCTTTTGGGCCCTCAAGATCAAAAAGGAACTCAGGATGCCCCTTCCCGATCCCTCGACCCGCGGGGAATGCCCAAAACGTCAAAAAAAGAGAGGACCTAACCTTTCTTGATCTAATTGGAATTTCTACATAGAACGCCCCCGTCGCTAGACAGGTTTCTTATGGCTGAATCAACTCTCCCGAATTTCGAAAAAGTGGTCTTTGGACGACTCAAGGAGTCGGATGAATTTCAGTCTTATGAAAATGCCTTCCGTTTGGCCACGGGCCTGCCCCTTCGCTTTGTGCGAATGGATGAAAAATGGTGCCTTAGCGAGCACAACGAAAATCAAAGCCCGTTCTGCGAAATCATCAACAAGTGTAAGAGCGCCTGCCAACAGTGCATCGAGACCAACCGTCAACTCCTGGAAAAAGTAGAGGTCGACGGCCCGATGACCTGCGGCTGTTTCGCAGGCCTTTGTGCCACCGCCGTCCCGGTTCGTCTGGGCTCCACCACTCTCGGGTTCTTAAAAACAGGTCAGGTTTTTCGCCAGCAACCCACGGAAGAGGATTTTCAGCGCGTGATCAAACGGCTCACCGGGCAAGGATTTGATTCTGAAAAATCCAAAATTCTGCATCAGGCCTACTTTCAGACGAAGACCATCGATCCAAAGCGATACGATAGCATGATTCTCCTTCTGGAGACATTCGCCGATCAACTCTCCCGACACGCTGATAATCTCGTCATCATCCTCGATGGCAGTGAACCCGAAGCGATTGCCAAGGCCCGCCGCCTCATCCACGCACGTCTCGACGAACCCATCAGGCTCGCCGATTTGGCCGCAGCCGCCGGACTGAGTGAGAGCCATTTCTGCCGCACCTTCAAAGAGGTCACCAAACTCACGGTCACCGATTACACCACAAGGGCTCGGATCTCTGCCGCCCGAAAAGAACTGCTCCGCCCGGCTTCGAGAATTTCCGATATCGCCTTTCAGGTCGGATTCCAGTCCCTCTCGCAGTTCAACCGCTCGTTCGCCAAGCTGGTGGGTTGCTCTCCCACGAAGTTCCGCGAAACGGAACTGGCCAAGGCCGAAATCCGCGCTTAGCGCTTTTTCCCTCCCGGTTCATCCTGGCGTCCGGGAAGCCGGTTCCGTGTCATCGCCCATTCCTCTTGAGCGATTCACCGGGATAAGCCGAGCCTCACGATTCACGGGAAAATCACTTCTTCTCCTTCTTGAGAGGCATTGAAATCACAAGCCCCGCGACCCTGTCTTCGAGGGATTTACGGTTGGGAACATGGCACTTGAGGCAGGCGTTGTGTAAAGCAATGGGGCCCGCTCGTCGAAAACGTCCTCCTTCCACCATTTCAAATTCCTCCTTGCCGGCCCTCAAGGCATCGACGGCCCTCCGCTCAAAGCCATCTTTGGGCTTGTGATCAACATTCATCGTCTTTCCTTCGACGCCAAGCCAACGCACCTCCACTTTTTGACTGATCGCCAAATCCTGGAACACCTCGTCCATCGTAGCGGAAGGAATGAAATCATGATCATTCGGATCAAAAAAATCACGATGCACCAACTGCAGCGTTCCATGAAGGATCTCGTGTAAAAGCCGCCCTCTCCCCCTCGCCTCCAAAATGGTCTCCGGGAGCAACACTTCCGGCTTTCTCCCTTCATCACCATTCGTCTTCGAGTCACTCCGTCCTTCAAAGACCAGAACAACCATCGCCCCTAAAACCAAAGGCAGGACATAGAAGCCGAAATATTTTCTCATCGCTCATTTTTCAACACCCGGACAGGACAACGAAGGGAAAAGAGAAAAGAATCACTCCTCTACTTCTTTGCTTTCTCCACTTCAATCCGGTCCATTCCGAACATGTAACCGGCGTCCGCGGCCTCATTCTTTCCGGTGAGATGAATATCGAGCTGCAGCGGTTCTCCCGGGCTCACATTGACATTTTTGAACACCAGCGGAACGCCTGGCAACACGGCCCCGGTATACAAATCCGCCTCCTGCAGCTGCCCGTTCATCGACACCCTGATTTTTGCGTAGTCCTTTGCCGTCGTTGGGAAAAGGGTCAGATGATAGGTGCCGGGCTTCAATTCTTTGAGTGTCAGAGTGAGGACATCCCCTGGTTTGCCACCGGCCCACCAAAGATGGTTGTCACCCGACCACCCCGGGCCGAAGCCTCCCATGCCCTGATCGGAAATTCTCCCCCGTCCCGCTTTGGCGGTTTTCACCAGGGACTCCCCTTCAATTCGGATGACCCCCTTGGATGGGGGGCCCACTTTTTCACCTGGAAGCGGAGCCTGCGGTCCTTCTCCGGGAAGCGGCACTTGCGAGGCACCGGCCAAATACTTCACCAAATCGGCAACCTTCTCGAGTGGCAGGGCCTCAAACAACCCGGGCGGCATAAGCGATTGGGCAAGTTCTTCCCGGTTCCTGATGTCCGCTTGTTTGACTTTCGAAACGGTTCCGCCGGGCATCGCAATTTCGATCTCCAAGTCCGATTGATGACGAATCATGCCACTGACCGAAGAACCATCTTTCAAGGTCAGGATGTTAAGCAGGTAGTCTTTCCCAACCACCGAACTGGGTGCGAGAACATTCTCAAGAACGTAGGAAAGGCTGGCCCGGTTTGAGCCGGTGAGATCGGGCCCGAGGGCGATCCCTTCTCCAAAGAGTTGGTGACAGGTTCCACAAGTCTCACCAAAGACCTTTCTCCCCCGGGAAGCGTTGGCTTTGGAAAGAACACCTGCGTTGAGTTTCTCTTCCCACTTCTTGATCGAATCCGAAAGCTGCGCCAGATCCACCGCAGTCCCGCTTCTCGACCAATTTCCCGCGATCAAGGCATCGATTTCCTCATCCTTGAATCGTCCAAATTGATCGAGCAGAACCAAGGAAACGAGTGATGCCGGAACTTTCTTCCCATCCACCGACTTCAACAGGACAAGTGCCATATCAGCACGGGACGCAAGGAGATTGATGGCATCGTTTCGCAACTTGAGAGGAAACTTGCTGAGGTTGGCAACCAGAGCTGCCGCAGTTTCATTCCCGGGACTGAGACGCAGGGCTTTGATCGCCGATTCTTGCAGACTCCCGACATGAAGGATCTTCCGTGCCAGGTCGCCCAGAGCCGGGTCACGTCCGGCGATCAGAAACTCCATCGCCCTGATGCGGGACGAAGTCCCCTGCTTTCCGTCCTCCGCAATCGAGCGCCAACGGGCAAAGAACTCCTGATCACCGAAGGGACCACCAAGTTGGGAAAGGAGATCTTCGATGGCCTTCCGGTTCCCTCCCAGTGTCCGGCCATGGGCTTTGATTGCGGCCCAATTGTCGGGAGCATCGCTCGATGAAACACTCTTCAACGATTCCAGTAACTGCTTTGCCAGAATTTCAAACTCCCCCGCATTGGCCGCTTTTGCCAAAGACTTCGTCATGGCCTGCCTCCCCTCGGGAGTGCCGGTGGCTCGTCTCACCAGGAATTGCTTCAACCGGGGCCAGGCCGCCTTGGACCCGAGCGATAATGCGCGCGCGGGATCCTCATCCACCAAGGGCTCGATGCCATACCAGCAGAGTAACGGGAGGTTGGGATCCCGGGCACTGAGAGAATGGCTGATCAGTCCTTCGGCGATCTCCCAACGTTGCTCATTGGGGAGCCGCTGCAGGAGAGAAGCGAGATAACGGCGAACGGTAAGATCCTTCTCCTGAGCTGCCATCTTTCCAAGAAAGGAGACGGTCTCCTTTAAAAGTGGCTTCTTGTTCTCACCCAGGAATTGAATCGCCCAGGCTCGCAGGTGAGGATCGGAATCGTTGATGGCCCCGGCAGTTTTGAAACCACAGAGATGACGGGTCCAGAGGGCACGGAGGCGAACTCTGCCGGAAGCACCCTCCATCAGTTTTGTCAGGGCCGCCTCTGCAATCTCATCATTCAAAAAACCCGCCGCTTTTCGCTCCTGCAGAAGACGTCTCGCCAAGCGTGAGACAACTTCGTTTTGATCCCCCACCCGTTTCACAAGCTCTCCGTCCAAAAGTTCGGTGAGATTGAGTGACGACGATTTTTGATCACCATACCTCACTCGAAAAATTCGCCCGTTGCTTCGATCCCAGATTTTAACATCGCGATGGTGACAGGTCTGCGGATCGACCCAATCTGTGAAGTAGAGTGCGCCATCGGGTCCTTGCATCAGGCCCACCCCAATGAAATCATGGTTGTTGGTTAAAAGAAAATCCGGTCGATGTCTGGCGAGGTATCCGGACCCGTGGCTCTCGAGCTTCTCACGGAGAATACGGTGCCCGTGAAGGTTATGTAAAAAGGGAGCACCACGATAGCGGGACGGAAATTCATCCGCCTGGTAGATCGTAAGTCCGCAATGAGCGTGCCCTCCGCCAAGGGCCGAGGTATCAGATGGAGCCGGACGGCGAGCGGTAAAATTGTCACCCCAAAAAGCGTGCTCGCTGATATTTCCCGCAAAATGCGAGTGATCTGCAATCGTCGGAATATCAGCGTAAGTGTACGGATTAAAATGCTGCCCCGCCTGACGTTGATAGCGACCGCCCTGAGAAAGATGGAAGAAATGCGGAATGACACAGGCACTCACAAACCAATCACCCGCTTCGTTGTAGTCGACTCCCCACGGATTACTGGTGCCATGCGCAAAGACCTCGAACTCCTTGCGAACCGGGTGAAATCTCCACACGCCGGCATTGATCCTTTGGCGCTGGTCATCCGTAGCGCCCGGCTTGCCAACATTCGAATGCGTAAACACTCCGTGACACCCGTAGAGCCAGCCATCCGGGCCCCAGGTGAAAGCATTGAGGGTTTCATGGGTGTCTTCATACCCCCAGCCATCCAGGAGGACCTCAGGTTCGCCATCGGGTTGATCGTCCTGATCCTTGTCAGGAAAAAAAAGTAAGTAGGGCGCGGCTCCGACATAGACTCCGCCAAAGCCAATCTCAATTCCACTGGCCAGATTGACACCCTCCGCAAAAACCTTACGCGAATCGAAGCTCCCGTCATTGTTGGTATCTTCAAAAATCAGAATGCGATCCTTCCCCTCACCTTCTTTTGCAGGAACCGGATAGGTGTGACCTTCGACAACCCAAATACGACCCTTGTGATCAAAACAGCTTGCAATAGGCTGGGTCACCTGCGGTTCAGATGCAATCAAATCAACCGTGAACCCTTCCGGAACTTCCATTTTGGCCAACGCCTCCCGCGCACCCATCTTATGCTGGTAGTCATCCTGAGGCCGGCCGCCCCCGACCTTCCATTTCAAAACCGGCTCGTGGGAGGCCTCCTTGTCCTGAAGGTGCACAATGAGCCCTTTCTTGTTGCTCGTGATCACGTCGGCACGCCCGTCCGCATTCAAATCGGCAACCTTAAGCTCCACCCCGACTCCGGAATTCCCGTCAATCAAGTGCGGAACAAACTCCACTCCCCCTGCTTTCCCCTTGATATTGCGAAACCAGTAGAGGACGGGGGCTTCCATGCCACCGGCATCCTTTCCCTGGTGGGCCAGATAGCGCTTCCCCGTCACAAAATCCATCCGGCCATCGCCGTCGATGTCGGCCTTGGCCAAAGCATGCAGCTGCGAAAAAACCACACCATACTCCCCTTCGGTCGAACTCCGGCCCATGAGATCCCGTCGCAAAAACTTTCCCTTCTCCGTCTGCTCAAACCACCCAAGACCATAGGCATGGGCATTGTAGGAAGTGACGATGTCGCTATCACCATCGCCGTCAAAGTCATGCACCAGAATCTGTGCCCCTCCCCCGCCGTAGTTGCTTTCCGACCAAAGATGCTTCTTCCATAGTCCTCCCGCCTTCTCCGGTTGCTCATACCAATGTTGCTTTTCAACAATGTCATCGCGACCATCCCCGTTGATATCGCCCACCCCCAATCCATGCCCGAAGGGAGTCACCGCATCGCCCGGCAGTGAGACCAAATGCCACTTCCAGGGCTTCGTGGCATCACCCGTCGCCCCGTAGTACCCATACCCGCCTGACCGGGCACACACGATCTCCGGAAAACCTCCCGGGATCAAATCGACAAAGTGCGGTGATTCATTCGCCACCTCGTCGGCAACCCGGTGACTCTCCCACATCCCCTCTTTTCCCGGGTTGAGAAAGATCCTCGCTTCCTTCCCGGGGAACCCAAAGACCATCAGGTCATTCCTCTCGTCACCATTGAGATCCAGGGAAAAATTGAAAAAAGAATCCGAATACCCCCTCGTTCCGTCAAAGGCATCCCCCTTGGTGTAGCGCTTTTTTTCCGAAAAATCAGGACCAGCCCACCAAAAGGGCCCGTAGGCCAAATCAACCTTGCCATCGCCATTGAGATCCCCTACCGCCGCGCCCTCCGCATGGAAGTCGGAAAGCAACTGCCGACTCTCCCAACTCCCCTTGGCGTGGATGGGGAGTAACGACACGACGGCGAAAATTGGGATGAACGTTTTCATGAGATGATCATTACAGTCTACAAACCCTCATCTTTGTCACAATTCTCTTCCTTGGATTTTTGCTCGATCCCCTGCCCTAAGTTTCCCAAGGTCCCTGGGTCTTTCACAAACCATGGAACGCAGAGAAATGCTCAAAATAATGGCCGCCTCCATCGGAGGCAGTGTCGCCCTGCCGGAAAGTGTCTTCGCCAAAATGGGCGAACCTTTTGATCCGAGCGAACTGACCTTCTTCCGGCCCGGCCAACGGGCCCAGGTCGCGATGATCGCCGAGGCCATCATTCCCAAGACCGACACCCCGGGCGCCATCGATGCCGGAGTTCCCGGCTGGATCGAAGTCATCGTCAAGGACTGCCTTGACCCCGAAGACCAGCAAATCATCCTCGATGGGCTAAGCGATCTCATGCGCCGATGCCAGAAACAACACGGGAAGGATATTGGCCAACTGAGCGGTGACGAGCAGGTCGCCTTCCTCACAAAAATGAATCAGGAAACCCAGACCGAAAAACGCAACGCTCAGAAAGCGGGCAAAAATCCACGCCGGACCTTCCTAGATCAATTCAAGGAGCTCACCAAGTTCTGCTACGCGAGTTCGGAAGTCGGAGCTACCGAAGCCTTCGAATTTGTCTTCGTCCCCGGTCAATGGATCGCCTCCAAACCACTCGAGCCCGGCCAGAAGGTCTGGGCGATGTAACTTTCACCCGCACACTGTCATGAATTTAAACACCAAAGGAAAAGCCGAACACACCTTCGATGCCATCGTCGTCGGCTCTGGAATTTCAGGAGGCTGGGCCGCAAAAGAGCTCACCGAAAAAGGGCTCAAAACCCTCGTCCTCGAACGAGGCCACGACGTCAAACACATCATCGACTATAAGACCGCCAACTCGGCTCCCTGGCAGCTCAACTGGATGAACAAGCCATCCCGTGACATGCTCAAACAGCAGTCCAAACAAGCCCGCACCGGCTACACCGTCAAACCGGAGGCCGGCTACCTTTTTGTCGATGACGAAGACCACCCTTACGAGGAAGTAAAACGCTTCGACTGGATGCGGGGCTACCACACCGGTGGGCGTTCCCTCATGTGGGGCAAGCAAAGCTATCGTCTCAGCCCGCTCGACATGGAAGCCAACGCCAAGGATGGTAGCTCCATTCCCTGGCCCATTTCCTACGATGAACTCGCTCCGTGGTATGACTACGTCGAGAGATTCGCCGGCATCAGCGGCTCCAAGGAAGGACTGGCACAACTGCCCGACGGAGTCTTCCAGCCACCGATGGATCTCACCCCCGCTGAATTGGACCTCAAAGCGGCTATCGAAAAGAAATGGAAAGGCCGTCACCTCATTCCCGGCCGGGTGGCCCACCTGACCGCGCCAACGGAAGAACAAATTGCCCTCGGTCGCGCAAGCTGCCAATACCGTAACCTGTGCCGCCGCGGATGTCCTTTCGGAGCCTACTTCAGTAGTCAGGCCGCCACGCTCAAGGCCGCTGCCAACACCGGAAAAATGACTCTCCGCCCTCACTCCATCGTTCACTCCGTGATCTACGATGAGAAGACAGAGAAGGCCATCGGGGTCCGCCTCATCGACGAAGTCACTTTCGAAACCATCGAGTATTACGCAAAAATCATTTTCCTCAATGCTTCCACCGTGGCCTCAACCGCCATCCTCATGAATTCCAAATCCAGGCGATTCCCGAACGGCATGGATGAAAGCGGATCTCTCGGCGGCTACCTCATGGACCACCACCTTGGAGTTGGTGCCAGTGGCGTTCTCGACACTCATCAGGACAAGATTCATTACGGACGTCGCCCCAACGGTTTCTACATCCCCCGCTTCCGGAATTTCAGCGAAAAGGCCAAAGGCAACTACATCCGCGGCTACGGCTATCAAGGCGGCGGCATGCGTCAGGGCTGGAACCGCTGGATCGATGGCTTCGGAGCCGAATTCAAAAAGAAGCTCACCTCCTTTGGTCCCTGGACGATTGGAATGGGCGGATTTGGCGAGTGCCTCCCCTACGAAAACAACCGCATTTCCCTCAGCAAGAAGAAGACCGACAAGTGGGGTCTTCCCCTCGTCGTCGCCGATGCCGAGTTCCAGGAAAATGAACTCAACATGCGCGAAGACATGATGAACGACGCCGGCGAAATGCTCGAAGCCATGGGCGCCAAAAACGTTCGCACTCGAAACCGAAAACCTTCCATCGGCCTTGGCATCCACGAAATGGGGACCGCCCGCATGGGGAGCTCGCCAAAGGAATCCGTCCTCAACAAACACAACCAGGTTTGGGGAGCGGAAAACGTTTTTTGCACCGACGGCTCCGCCATGGTCTCCGCCGGTTGCCAGAATCCCTCACTCACCTACATGGCCCTCACGGCCCGCGCAGTCGATTTTGCGGTGAGCGAAATGAAAAAAGGAAATTTGTAGAACGCGATCTCAAACAACTTCAATCATGGGAGCCAGGCGACAATCCGGCTCCTATTCTTTTGTCCAGATCCGCGTGTTCAGATTCAGTTCCTCGACAATCTGAAAGCAGCTCTTCAATTGCCCCAGCAACATCTTCGTCTGCATGCGATCACCGGCCGGCACCTTTAAATCACTCTCAAACCAGTTCGTGGCATTGGGAATCGCCAACCAGACGTGAGAATCGCGAAAAACGATTCGGAGATCCTTTCCCAGCCTTCCCCGTAATGCCACCAGCCGATCCTGCATCGCAGGCGTCAGGATATAGCGGGCCTCCACCGCATCGGCACCACGCACCACAAACATCTTCTCAAATTCCACACTCTCCATCTTTTGAAGATTCCCTCCCAGCTTTTGGAGCTTCTTACCGATCCAACCAAAATGACGCTCCGCCACATCCGGCAGGACCGACACCGGGCTCCGAAACTCCTTGTGAAAGTCCGCCAGAAAGAAAACCCCCTTGAACAGGGTCTCCCAGCGGGTCTGACTTCGCCCTTTCGAGTCCGTAGTCGTATGCTTTTCCTCGGCATGGACCTCTGAAAACATCACCCTGGTGTCTCCCACCATGCCATGAATGAGGTCTTCGCTGGAATATCGATCAGGCCGCGAACCAAAAAGTTCGGATTGCGTAAAGACCTCCTCGGAAATCCCCTGCCCGGGAACATAGTCCACTCCCGGTTCAACCGCCTTCACCAACCTGGCGAGGAATTTCTCTTTATACATCGCCCGGTAGAGTGCCGCGCCCTTTCCAAAATAAATATGATGCACAATCGCACCTCCAATCAAGATCACCGGTAGTCCCGCAAGCAGCCCAAACCCACTTCCCGAAATCGCCATCACCAGAATCCCAGCCAAAAAGGCTCCGGCCACCACCAACCCCATTTTCTTTGCTCCCCGGGCCCGGGATGCCAGCACTTCCAAACGAACGCCTTCCAAGGCCTCGGCCTCACTTCCCACCGACGCCAATGCCCGGTCAACGTCCCACTTGCTCACAGCTCCACCTCCACGTTCTCGCGCTCGGATGCCACAACTTCAAACCAATCCGCTCGTTTAAAATCAAAGATGCGCGCAAAAATCACGCCCGGAAAAGCCTCCACTCCGTCATTCCAATTCGTCACCGCGGCATTGTAGGCGCGCCTCGAAGCACTGATTTGACTCTCCACTTCCGTGAGATTCCGCTGCAGGTTCAAAAACTGTCCGCTTGATTTCAACTCAGGATAGCTTTCCGCCACCGCCAGCAAGCGTCCCACCCCTGCCGATACCTGACCTTCCCTCGCAAACCTTTCCCTCGATCCCGGCTCCGCACTTCTCGCCGCCACCACCGCTTCCAGAACCTCTCTTTCGTGCGTCGCGAAGCCCTTCACCGTTTCCACCAGATTGGGAATCAAGTCCCACCGTTTTTTGAGCTGAACATCAATCGAGGCAAAACCATTTCGCATCGCATTCCGCCGCGAGATAAAGCCATTGTAGATGATCACCACGACGATCAGTGCGAGAATGATTCCTCCGATAAAAATTTCCATGTCATGGCATCATAAGACTCAACACCTCCCAAACCATTATAAATCGACCCTAATCTTACCCCGACCCCATTTCTCTCTTGCCGAACCGTCTCGTCGTCGGCATT
>CALFSW010000161.1 GCA_937916505.1 uncultured Verrucomicrobiales bacterium
TTTCACCATGCAGTCTTAGGCGATGATCTTGTCGATGAGCTTTCCCTTGCGATCCTCTGGGCCGAGTTTGGCCTTTGTTCCGGTGGTGCGGGCCATGGTGTTATAGACGTCGAGGCCTTCGGCGTTGACGTCCATGATTTGGCCGGTTTTGAGGCGGCCTCCGGCTCCGGTGACAGCGTGGAAGACGCCGGAGAGTTCGCGTTTGGTGTCGTTGTGTCTGCCGTCGCCTGATTCGGTGGAAACGGTGATCATAGCATTCTCCAGAATGGTTTTGCCGTTCGACTCCCGTGTTTCCTCGGTGGCGAGGAGGGAGAGGAAGTGGGCCACTTCGCGCATTTTCATGTGGGCATGGGCGCGGAGTTGTTTGTTCTTTTTCTTCTCGTTGAACTTGTGCCACCATTCGTGGGAGCAGCCTTTGTCGCCCGAGGCATTGAGCTGGGCGGCGTCGTCGAAGGTGAAGCGTTTTTTGCCATTGTAGATGTAGTCACCTGAGAGGCGGAGTCGCTCGCCGGCGGCGAGGAAAGTGAGAGAGCCGAAGCGGGCTCGGTCGGTCTGGATGGCGAGGGCGTAGAGTTCGGCCATGAGACGCCATTCACGGGTGAGGTCATCGAGCTTCATGTCGAGTCCCTGTCCGCCGGGATCGGCCTTGCCTCCGTGGGGGAGTTGCGAGGCGTCGGGACGGGGCGGGGCGTCTTTGTCGACTTCGAACTGGAAGGCGCGTTGCTCGTATTCGCGGATACGGTCGAGGTGATTTTTAAAGCGATCTTTGGAAGCTTTGCCGAGGGGGGAGTTGTTGCCGGAGTAGTGGCGGTATTGTTCGAGGACGGAATCGAGGACACTCCGTTCGAGGCGTTCGTCGAGGTTATCGTTTCCTTGAATACGGCCAAAGACCCGGGTGAAGAGATCGATGGGGCGCTCCTGCATGGCGGCGGCGACGGTGCCATCGGGGTGGTAGGAGTGGACGTAGCGGCTGATGCGACTGCGTCGGAAGAAGGTCCCGGCGACGAGGGTGGCGACGACGCCATCGGGTTGGCCTTTCGGGTAGTGGGCGCGGCGGAGGAGTTGGTCGAGGGAGGCGCCGCCGGCGCGGGCTTCGCCATTGGGCGGGGCGGCGGTGAAGGCGGCCGAGGATCCATCGAAGTGGGCGTTGATGCCGGATTCGTCGGCACGGACGTGGTCGACGCCCCGCATGATGAGGAGCTTGTCGGCGAGGGGCTTGAGGGGCTCCATGACGCCGTCGAATCCTTCCTGTTGGAGCGGGGAGGGGATGCCGAGGCCGAAGAAAACATTGAAAGCGCGCATGGGGATGGCGTTATTTGCGGCCTTGGTGGCGGCGGACATTTCTTCGAGGAAAGGCAGGCCGATGGTGGTTCCGGCGAGGCTGCGGAGGAGGGTGCGGCGGTTCATGAAAACTTATTGGGTGATGAGGGGGGAGGTGGCCAGGTTGAGGATGACGTTTTGGTAGGTTTGTTCGTTTTGAATCTGGGAGAAGAGGGTGTCGAGGTGGGGGCGGTCCTTGTTGGCAATGGGGCGTCCGAGGGCAAACTGAGTGAGCTTCCAAACGATATTTTGGCGAACGCGGGGGCTCTTGGCGAGAAGATCCATGAGCTCGCGCGAGGTTTTGTATTTCACCACTCCGGCAGTGCCGGGGATGAGGATTTCGCCATCCTGGCGAAGTTTGTTTTTGAAGTGGTCACTGACGGCGTAGCGGGCGAGGCCGTCGTATTGCTCCAGGCCGAAGGCGAGGGGCTCGAATTTGGCGTGGCAGCCGCCGCAGGATTCATCGATCATCCGTCGTTCGGCGACAGTGCGCTGGGAGAGGCCGGGAGCGGAAGGGACCGGGGTGGTGTCGACGCCGGACGGGGGGTCTTTGACTGATCCGCGGAGGAGGTCGTGGAGGACAAAGAGGCCGCGGGTGACCATGGAGGCTTCGTCGCCTCCGATTGTGAGGAGACTACCCTGGGTGAGGAGTCCGCCGCGTGGCGTTCCGGTGAGGTCGTATTTTTGAAAGGAATCGGATTGCGGCTTGAGGCCGTAGTGTTTTGCAAGATCGGGTGTTAGGAAAGAGACGCGGGCGTTGAGGAGGTCGCCAAGCGGGCGTTTTTCTTCCCAAAGGATGTGACGGGCAAAGGCGAGGGTTTCACGTCGCATGTCATCTGCGAGTTCCGGTTTCCAATCGGGGAAGTGTTTGCGATCGGGTTGGAGGTTTTTAAGGTGGTCGAGATTGAGCCACTCGGAGATGAAGGTCAGCGATTGTTCGATGGCACGGGGGTCACGGAGCATGCGCCCGACCTGCTTGCGAAGTTGACTGGGATCGTGGAGGGAATGGTTTTTGGCGGCGTCTAGGAGGGCTTGATCGGGAGAGCTGCCCCAGATGAGATAACTGAGGCGGGAGGCGAGTTCGTAGGCATCAGGCGGGCCCTCGCCCTCGATCCGGTAGAGGAAGCGGGGTGATTGGAGCATGCCTCTGAGGATGTAGGCGAAGGCGGTATCGAAGTTGCCTCCGGAGGCTCCGACGCTGGTGGCGATGCCTTGGTAGAGATCGATTTCCCGGTCGGAAAGCGGTCCGCGAAGGAGCCAGGTTCCGACCGACTGGATGTGGGCACGGATCGGTTTCTGGGTGGTGCTGCGGTTCTTGGAGAAACGGGCGGCGTATTTTTTGATGTCGAGTTTAGAGACAATCAGGTTCGCAAGTTTGGTATGGGCTTCGACGTGCTTGAGGTCGACTCCCAGATTGTAGGCGGTGTTGGTGAAACCATCGGTGCGGAGGTCGGGTGGGAGGAGTTCACGAGCCTCTTTTTTGATGTCGAGATTCGTCGTTTCCCTAACCGTGGCGATGTATTCGGAAAGGGTGAGGCGTCGGGGAAATTTTTTTGGATTGGTGAGGAGGAGGTGGGCCGCGGGGTCGATGTGGTCGCTGGTCCAGACTGCTCCGGTTTCGATCCACTCGCGAAGGTGGGCTTTTTCCTGTGAAGAAAGCGACTGACGTTTTTTGGGCATTTCATCCGACTCGACGGACTCCCAGACCAGACTTTTTTTGAGGTGCCCGGCGGAGATGATGTCAGGGTCGAGAAAGGCGGTCTTTTTGTGGGAGAGGTCGAGATCCTCCTCGGCGGTGGTTGAATCGTGGCATTCGAGGCAATGGCGGGCGAGGATGGGCTCGATGTGGTTGACGAAGAGGTCGCGGCTACGGTCGGCGGGTGTTTTGGGCTTTGGAGGAGTTAAGCCGGCTTTGAAGAGAGCGGAGACCTCCGATGGGGTGAACGCGGAGGAATAAAGGGCGACTTGGTGAAGGGTGCCCAGCCATGGCCGGTCGTTTGAAAGTTCGTTACCAAGGGCGAAGCGGTAATTGCGGTTCCAGTTTTTGAGCGAGCCGGAGAATTTACGCTGACTGGTGAGGCGACCATTGATGAAGAGAGATCCCTGGCCGTCGCGTGAGCGTGTGAAAACAAGGTGGGTTTTCGTCTTAGTGACTCTGCCGGAGGAGAGCGAGGGGACTCCGTTGGAACCTGTTTGATCGGTGCGGAAGCGGGCGTCGAATTTTGATCCGTCCTGACCGAGGGTGACGTTTCGATTGGAGGAATCCTTTGAGAGGGAAACGATGCGGGCAGGGCCGGCCTGGGTGAGGTTGGACGGAGTGATCCAGGCGCTGATGGTGATTTCGCCGGATTTTTGAATGGCATTAATGAGCTTGGCGGGGGGCGTTTTGGTCGAGAGGAGGGTGGGGCGCGTGATGGTGAGGGAGCCTGGCTGACGTTTGAGGGCGGCTTTGTCCGGGATTGTGAGGTGTGCAGGGGGATTGACCCCCGAGGAGTCGATGATTCGGGCGCTGTCACCTTGTGTAAATTGGTAAAGAATGACAGGCTTGGGCACGGCGATTGCGCTCGTGACCAGAGAAAGGAGGAGGAGGATTGACCGGACCATCAAAAATAGAACGAAGGAAGGGACGGTCGCCTTACAATTGGATTGGCTGGGTGTGCGAAGAGCGCCCGCACGCTACTGGAGGTGCTTTTGAAAGAATTCGATCCGTTTGCGGCGAAAATGCGGGGCTTCTCCTGAACCATGCCCTCCGTTTGGGATCATATAGAAAGTGAACTCCTTGTCGGCCTGGATGAGGTCGCTGACGATCTGGTAGGTGGATGAGGGATCGACGTTTTTGTCCATCTCGCCAACGGTGAGCATGAGTTGGCCCTGAAGTTTTGGAATGTGGGTGCGGTTCGAATTCTCCACGTAGGATTCGTTGACGGGCCAATCGAGCCATTGTTCGTTCCACCACATTTTGTCGACACGGTTGTCGTGACAGCCGCAATCCGAGACGGCGGCTTTGTAGAAGTCGCCGTGGTGAAGAAGAGCGGCGGTCGAAGATTGGCCACCGGCGGAGCCTCCGTAAATGCCGACGCGGGTGAGATCCATTTCGGGGTGTTTAGCGGCGGCGGCTTTCATCCACTTGATGCGGTCGGGGAAGCCCGAGTCCTTGAGGTTCTTGTAGGCGATTTGATGGAAATCGCGGCCACGGTAATTTGTACCGAGGCCATCGATCTGGACGACGATGAATCCGCCTTCGGCCATCTCGGACTTGTGGCCGGCCCAACTACTCCATTTTTTGGGAACGAAGGAACCATGGGGACCGGCGTAGATGTTTTCGACGACGGGATATTTTTTGCCCTTCTCGAAGTTGGAGGGGCGCCAGATGACGCCGTGGATGTCGTGCCTGCCGTTGCGGTCTTTGGTGACGAAGCGCTCCGGTTTTTGCCATCCCGTGGCGATGAGAGGTGAGAGGTCCGGTTTGTTGAGTGTGGCAATGAGCTTTTGGTCGGAGGTACGACGAACCTCGTAAACAGGGGGATGGTCAATGCGGGACCATTCGGCGAGATAGTGCTTTTTGTCGGGTGAAAACGAAACCTTGTGGGTGCCGTTGCTTTCGGTGAGGAGGGTGAGTTTCCCGGTGTCCAGGTTGACGCGGGCATAGTGGAGATAATAGGGGTCCTGATCGGGGTAATATCCTGAGAGTTGGATGAGGGCTATGCGTTGTTTTTCATCGACCGCTTCAACTTTGCGGACCACCCAGTTGCCGGAAGTAAGGGCGCTGATGATCTGGCCATTTTTGCAATTGACGAGGTAGAGGTGGTTGTAGCCGGAGCGTTCGCTGAGCCAGAGTATTTCCCCGGTTTGGGCAAGAAACCGGTAGTAGCAGTTGCCGAAGACGTAGACAAATTTGTCGGACGTTTCCTCGACGATGATCCGTTGGAAGCGGGTATTGGCATCGATCTCAATGATCCGGTATTTTCCGAAACCGCGCTCGATGTAGGCCATGGAGAGAAGGTGTTTTTTGTCGTGCCAACGGAGGTCGTTGATGGCGTAGGGATCGTTGGTCAGCGTGGGGCTGACGGGGATGGGCTTGCGATCATCGATGAAGAAGATCATGGGCCGCCCGATGTTGAGTTTGTCGCCGGGTTTGGCGTAAGGATGAAGTTCGTGGTCGGGCTGGACCTTGTCTTTTGGGGATGAACGGACGAGATTGACCTGATAGATGGGATGGTTTGATCGGTGGGTGAGGACGAAGCAGGATGAATCAGAGTGCCAGCGGACGCGGGAGTCCCAGCGGTCGGTTCCTGGAGGAATACCGAGGCTTTTCTTTTTACCGGTCTCAATGTTGATGAGCACGGGTCCCTTTTCGAATGAGACCTTCCACTTTTCGTTGGGAGAGGTGTGGTTGGGCTTCCGCCTCCCTTGTGGGCCGGGAGCAAAGCGGTCCGGGGAGAGGGATTTCAGGGCTTCTTTATCCATTTTTTTTTCCGCGAGCTCCCCGGTGCTGAGATCGAGCTGGTGGGATTTTTCGACCCCCTCTTTTCTCAGTCGGAACTGTAGTTTCGTTTGATCAGCGGACCACTTGTGGGCGATGTTTTCGTTTGGGACAAGAGCGCGTTGTTTGGCTGAAAGCTCGCTTACTTTTTTGATCCAAGGCCCGGTGCCGCCGTGTTCAGCGGACGCAATGAGGGTGAGTGAAAGAAGAAGTAGGAATTTGCACATAAGGGCGACGCTAGCGGGTTGAGTTTGATGGGGGAGATAAAAAACGGCGACCGGATTGAATCCGGTCGCCGCTTTTTTTTGGAGGGGAGCTTAAAGATGATTACTCAGCGCCTTTTTTCGCTGCTGCGAGCGCGGCGGCCTTGCCCCGGGCGACTTCCTTTCCCTCACGATCGACGAGGATGTAAGTGGGGAAGCCGATACGTCCATCAGGGAAGAAGGGGGTGATGAATTCATCCTGATCGATGTCTTCCTGCATGATGGCGGGCCAAGGCTGGTCGAAGGATTTTGCCCATTTGGTTGCGTCTTCTTCCGAGTTGTCAAATGAGAGATGGATCAATTCGAGGTTGGGATTGGTCGCAATGTCTTTTTTGTAGGTCTCCGCAAACTGCGGTGCACCACTTTTGCATGGTCCTCACCAACTTGCTGAGAAATAGAGGAGAAAGAACTTGGGCGCTTCTTCGAGTTCGTGGCTGACGAACTTGGTGCCCTCGAATTTCTGAAGTTTTTTGAAGGCCCTGCCGAACTTGGTTTGGGAGAACTCTTCGGCAGCTTTTTTATTCTCAGCCGTTGCGGCGACCTTGGCGCCTTCAGCCTTGGCCCACTTCTGGTCGTCCTCGGAGAGCAGGGTGAGCTTGAAGGACAATTCCTTGATGCCACGTTTAACGGTGACTGAAGCGCCGTCGCAGGAGACAAAGTTTCCTTCAAATGTTTTTGAGCCATCCGAACTCGTCCATGTGCGGGCCAAGCCGGAGCTGACAAGCGCTAGAGACGCGATCGTCATGAGAATAGTTTTCTTCATAATATCACCTTGAGATACGACACGGGAGAGTGGTTTTGTTCGCAAATCAATTTTTTTATGGAATCCAGCTGGTAAGGAGCAACGATCTCACACTTTTTTTAATCACGATGGGCAGCTTAAACGAATGTGGCTCTTGTCCGTCTTGGGACTGAAGCCAAAGATCGGATTGGTTTTCTGGATGATCGTTAATGAACTGTTTTGGAGTAATTGACGGATCGAAGAAGAATTTCTTTAATGTCCTGAAGCGAGAATTCTGGCCATGCGGGGAAACAAGATCCAGTGAAGGGGTAGGACGGCATACCAGTAAATACGACCAAGAAGGCCGCGCGGGCGGAAGGTAGCGGTTTGGATGAGCTGCGTTTGGGTGACCTCAAACTGGAGCCACGCTTCCCCGGGCATCTTCATTTCGGCAGCGAGGATGAGACGGGCGGACCCGGGAGTGGAATTTGGATCTGATAGAACGACGCGCCAGAAGTCGAGGGCATCGCCTGCGTTGAGTTTGGCGGGGTGCCGTCTGCCGCGGCGGAGACCCGTTCCCCCGGAAAGGCGATCCATCCAGCCACGGAGTTTCCAGGCCCAATTCATTGAAGGCCATCCTTTGGTTCCGCCGAGGGACCAGACAGAGGAGATGACTTGATCGCGACCGGTCGTGAGTGGGGTGATTTGTTTGTCGGAGAGGACGCCATGTTCGGGGACTTGAACCGATTGAAGGAAAGCCGGATCAAGATTGCCGGAAGCAAGGGAATCAAACCAAGACGATGGGACTTTGTCTTGGGCAATACGGACAAAAGCTTTTTCGATTGCTTGCTCATAGGTGAGAAGATCTAG
>CALFSW010000162.1 GCA_937916505.1 uncultured Verrucomicrobiales bacterium
TGTGGGTGAAGGTGACGACGAGGGAGTAGTCGCGGAAGGGGTTGGGCTTTTGGTCGAGCTCATAGGCGAAGGGGCCGTCGAGGGTGAGGGTGACCGGTTGCCATTGGGTGTCGCCGGTGATGGCGACCGATCCGTCGCCGTGATCCTTGCGGGGCTGTTGGAAGCCGGGGAGAGGGGCTGCCTTCGGCGTGGGTGCGGGTCTGGCCTTTGGCTTAATATTCGCAGTGAGTTTGCGGGTGGCATCATCGGCAGGGATGAAGACGAGGGCGGCGAGGCGGGCGCGGGAGAATTCCTTGCCATCGGCCGAAGCGATTCTGGATTTGATTTTGAGGTCTTCGCCAGCGCCGAAGAAGATGTCCTTCACCGTCTTGTTGTATTTTTGGCCCGTTTCGTAGGTTTCCTTGGCGAGAGGGAGGGTGAATGTAAGAACAGATTTGTCGTTGAGGAGAATCTCGTGGTGGGCCTCGCCATCGTTCTCACCGACCCCGACAAGAGTGAGGTGGTATTTCCCGCTGGGGTAGGGGAAGGTAAGGGTGGTTTCGGCGGTTTTGTTTTTTTCAGGGTCGATGGCGAGCCACTTTTCCTGGTCGAGATAGAAGCCGCCCTTGGCAGGGATGTCGGAGGCTTTGATTTTCAGAGTGGTTTTTTTGGCGGCGTCCTTTTTTTGGTTTTCGAGGATCCAGTCCCGGAGGGTGGAGGATCCTCGGCCATAGTCGCCGGGAAGGGGGACGAGGTCACGGGTTTGCCGGAGAGGAGGATCTCCCCAGTGTTTTGGGAAGGGGCTCTTGTCCTTTTTGGCGGCATCCTTTTTTTGGTTTTCGAGGATCCAGTTGCGGAGGGTGGAGGATCCACGTCCGTAGTCGCCGGGAAGGGGGACAAGGTCACGGGTTTGGATTTTGGGAGGATCTCCCCAGTGCTTTGGGAAGCGGCTCTTTTTCTTATTGGCGGCGTCCTTTTGTTGGTTTTCGAGGATCCAGTTTTTAAGGGAAGAGGAACCCTTGTCGTAAGGCTTGGGGAGGTCGACGTAGTCGGCGGTCTGAATGGCCGGAGGCGCACCCCAGTGCGGCGGATACGGGTTTTTAGGAGCGGGCTTTTGTGGAGGGGCGACTTTGAAGGGATCCGGGAGGCTGCCTATTTTGACCCGGGAGGCGGGGCCGTGTCCCCGGGGTGGTTTGGCTTGGTCGGGTTTGGTGGTGGTGAGGATGAACTTGTCAAATTCGAACCCATCCTCGCGCATCGAGAAGTGGATTTTGTGAACTCCGGCGGTGGGGATATCGAGCCAGATTTGGCCGAAGACGCCGATGTGGACTTTTTCGGTGCGTTGTTTGGTGTCCCAGGCCCACTCTTGTTTCTTGGTCCATTGCATGCGGGCTCCGGATTCGGGCCAGGTGCCGTTGAGCCCGAGGTGAATGCCGTTGTCCTCGGTGTTGGTGGAGAAGGTACGAACCCAGCAGTAGTAGCGGCCCGGGGTATTGAAGTGGACGGGGTAGGTGAGGATGGCCATTTTCCCCGGGGTGTTGGTGAAGTTCTCGTTTTGGATGAGTTTGTCATCATGAGAGCGACGGGTGTCGGGAAGGATCTCGAGGTAGGCGTTGCCGGAGGCAGTTGCGGCGTGGGAGGGGTCGCCATCGGGTTTGATGTCGGGGGCATTTTCGGTGGAGATGATGTGCCAGGCCCGGACGTCGGACTTTTCCTGCGAAATGAAATGCTCCGCTTCCACGGCAACGACGCCGTCCTTTTCCTCGAAGACGAGGCCGGGATCCATGGGCTTGGTGGAGGCAAAAGAAAGACCCGCCAAGGGAAGGACGAGTAATTGCATGTAGTTCTTCTTCATACGGTTTGGAAGCCTAGTCGGTTGGAGAGGGGGCTGCCAAGGAAGGAAAACGTAGTTTGCGGAGAGAGGTTGAGAACCGGGGGTGCTCAAAAGCGCTGGAAACAGGGCGATCCAGGAGGGCTTTTCATGAGTCCTTAATTCGCCAAAATCTCATCGGGGACATCGGCGAGGATGCGATGGTAGGGTGAAAGCTCGCGCATGAGATTCTTCCAAAGGGTGCCATCGTGGCTGCGGGTAAGGAGGTCGGGGGTTGGCTCGGTCACGGACCATGATTGTTGTTCGAGTTCGTCTTCGAGTTGGTTCTTTGACCAGCCGGAATACCCGGCGAAGGCTTTGACGAGGGTGTTGGGCTGGTTGAGGTAGGCCTTGGCTTCGTCAGCCGAGATGCGGGTGGCGAAACCGAGTTGGGATTCGCGTTCCCAGAAGGCGGCGAAGGTGAGCTGGTCGCGTGAGACGGGTCCGCCGACATGAACAGGAAGATTCCAGAGCTCGAGAAAGTCGGGATCGGCGAGGAGGTCACCGACAGTTTGACCGGAGGGATGGTTGAGAATCAGGCCAAAAGCCCCTTCCGCGGGAGAATATTCGGCGAGAAGAATGACTGATTTATGGAAGGTTCCATCGCGCAGGGAAGGATCGGAGAGGAGAAGCTTGTTCTGAATCTCAGGAGGGACCGGGTGCGTGTTCACAAGGGAAGATTGAGGGGGGAATTCACAAGAGTGAAGGCTTGGTTGAGGGGATTTTGCTCAAATCGGGGGATTTGGACGAAGATGTTGCCTTGGATCTGTATTACGGCTTGATCGAATGGCCTGATTTAGGGAGGTTCGCCGCCCATGAATAAAGAAGCACTTTCCAGAGCAGCGGCCGAGGCCCGCGGGTTGGCCATCGATGCCGTCCATGCCTGCTCCTCCGGCCACCTCGGCCTTCCCCTCGGTTGCGCGGATATGGGCGCCGTCCTTTTTGGCGAAGCCCTCCGTTTTAATCCCGCTGCTCCGAAGTGGTTGAATCGCGACCGTTTCATCCTTTCGGCTGGTCACGGGTCCATGTTCATCTACAGCTGGCTCCATCTCGCCGGGTTCAAGGTCAGTGGCCAGGATGTCGCCGATTTCCGGAAGCTACACTCGATCACTCCGGGTCATCCTGAATTTGACGAGACCGAAGGGGTGGAAGCGACCACCGGCCCTCTTGGACAGGGTGTGGGCAATGCCGTGGGTTACGCTCTCTCCGGAAAGAGGGCCGCCGGGCGATTCAATACCGCCGAGCATACCATCTTCGACCATCATGTCGTGGCTCTTGCCGGTGACGGCTGTCTCCAGGAAGGAGTGGCGCAGGAAGCGATCGCATTCGCCGGCCACAACCAGTTGGACAACCTTATTCTGATCTATGATTCCAACGACGTCACACTCGACGCGATGGCGGACAAGACCCAGGGCTGGGATTCCGAAAAATACTTCGAGGCCCTCGGCTGGAATGCCGTGACGATCGATGGCCATGATATGGAAGCGTTTCTCAATGCTTTCAATGCCGCGAAGGCGGGCAGCGGAAAGCCATCCATCATTATTGCCAAGACCGAGATTGGCCGGGGCATCCCGCAAGTTGCCGGAACTGCTTCCGCTCACGGAGAAGGTGGCGCGAATTTTGCCGAGGAAGCCCGCAAGGGTCTCGGGTTGCCTGCGCAAACATTTTACGTCTCTGATGAGACCAGGGCTTACTTTACCGCGCAGACGGAAGCCAAGGCCGATGCCTTCAACGAGTGGCAGGCCACTTATGATGCCTGGGCCGCTTCGAACCAGGAACTCGCCAGCGAGTTGGAGGACGGAGTCGCCAAAGTGGTGCCGACCGATCTTTCAGACCAGATCCCGGCCTTCGCCGCCGACTATGCCGACGCTACCCGCGGTTCCGGCGGTGTGGTGATCAATGCGGTTGCCAAGGCCATGCCATCGGTGATTTCCGGATCGGCCGACCTCTATGGATCGACCAAAAACTATTTGAAGGACGGGGGCGATTTTTCCGCCTCAAACCCAACCGGACGTAATATCTGGTTTGGAATTCGCGAGCACGGGATGGGCGCGATCTGCAACGGGGTTGCTTATGATGGTCTTTTCAGAATCAGCGGTGCGACCTTCTGTGTCTTCGCGGATTACCTCCGTCCCGCGATCAGGATCGCGGGATTGGCCAAGCTTCCGGTCACCTATATCTTCACGCATGATTCCGTGGGAGTGGGCGAGGACGGCCCGACCCACCAGCCGGTCGAGACCGTCAGCGGCTTGCGCGTCATTCCAAATGTCGACGTCATCCGCCCTGGAGACCAGGAGGAAGTGGCCGGTGCCTGGGTGTGCGCAATGGAGCGGATGGACGGACCGACGGCTCTGATTCTGAGTCGCCAGAAGGTGATGTCATTGAACGACTACGCGTCCGTTGCGACTCGTCGCGATGGGGTGGCCAAGGGTGCTTATATCCTGAAGAAGGAGGAAGGTGACCTTGAGTGCATCATTCTTGCGACGGGTTCCGAAGTGGAGCACGCCATCAATGCCGCCAAGGAAATCGGAGCCGGAGCCCGCGTGGTTTCCGCACCGTGTCTGGAGCGTTTTGATCGCCAGTCCGATGATTATAAGGACGAAGTCCTTCCGGCATCCTGCACCAGGCGTGCGGCGATTGAAGCGGGGGTCACCGGACTCTGGTATAAATATGTCGGCCTTGAAGGCACGGTGGTGGGCATCGACCGCTTCGGTATTTCGGCTCCCGGCAATGTCGTCATGGACGAGCTGGGCATCAATGCGGCGAGCCTCGTGAAGGCGCTGAGCTAACCCGGCGATCTATTTTTAAAGCCTCCACTTGTCTTGGGTGGGGGTTTTTTTGTGGCGGTGCTTTTGCAAGCGACATGCCAGAGGGTCTCGGCAGGGCGGATGGCATGCCCAAGGAGTAGACTGCCCGCCACGACTTACTTCTTCCCGATTGAAATCGAGGGGAGGGCTTTTTGAAAGAGGCCCATGGTCCATTTGGCGTCGTTCTTGAGGCCTTGGATTTCTCGTTGGACAGGTTTTTCGATCTTGGCTAGGGCGGTTTTTTCTGTCGATTCGATGACGGGTTCGGGTGAAACGACGACGGCGGTCTTTGCCGGTTTGTCTTTTGGGCCGAGCACCACGCCGATGACGATGACTGCCAAAGCGGGCACGGCGAAGCGGCGGATGAGGTTCTTTTTTTCAGGAAGGTAAGGTTCCCGTGCCATGGCCTGAATGCGGGTTTCGAACCCCGGGCGTGGTGTCCCGGTGGCGATCTTTACGCGAAGGTGTTGTTCGAGGGCGTCTGTGGTCATGGCGAGGTCAGGTTGACTTGGTGCCCGGGGAGCCAGGCATCGTTGGTGAGAGCCAGCTCCTTGCCGAGGCTCTTGCGGGCACGATAGACGATGACTTTGGCGTGAGTGGTGGTTTTTCGGAGGACGCGGGCGACTTCCCTGATGGGGAGGCCCTCCTGATAGTGCATCCAGAGAGCGGTAAATTCATCGCGTTTGAGTTTGTTTTTGGCGAGCTTCCAAAGGGCGACGGAGTCATGTGGCTTGGTCCCTTCGGTGGACGGATGATCGGAGTCGAAGAGGGGAGAGGTGGGCTTGTTTTTTCGCCACTGCGAGATGGCGGTACGACGCGCGATGGTGAAGAGCCAGGGGAGGAGATCCCGCCCTGGCTTGAAGGTCTTCAATTTACGAAGGGCAAGGAGGAGGGTTTCCTGGGTGAGGTCTTCGGCGTCTTCCTTTCGGCCGGTGAGTTGATGGAGGAAACCGTAAACTTTCTGATGGTAGCGATGAATGATTTCATCACATGCCGACATGGCATCATCCCCGCCGGCGAGAGCAGCAAGGACGAGTTCAGTGTCGGTGTGATCTGAAGACATCGGAGAAAGATTACTTCAATTCAGATAGGAGAGCGAGGGTCTTTGCCACGGAAAGACTCATCGACATGGTCATGGTCTTTCCGTTGGTCTGTCCATGGTGCTCGATCCCGAGGTCCCCGATCGAGTCGTCCGCCAGTTCCCCGAGCGAGACCAGTCCTTCGAGGATGTGCATCATTTGCATGGCCACTTTGGGGGATTCGGTTTCCACGACCATATCGGTGATGAGTCGCTCGTCTTTTTCACCCATGGTCATGAGAAGTGACTCTGCTTTGCGGACGATTCGAGAGCCCTCTTCAATCGGCATTTCGATCTTCGAGAGGTTGGCGAAGGCGACCACGATGGGGGATTTTGATGGAAGGGCTTTATTCAGCTTGAGGCCGGGTTTTTTCTTGGCGAGGACGTCGATGGCGAGTGCGACGAGATCTTTTTGCTCGCTGATGATGACGGTATTCCCTCCGTGAAAGGCGGCGTGTTGGTTTTTGCCGTCGTCGTCCCAATGATGAATGGTGGCGGCTCCGTGGGTCGAGGTCTGATAGAAGTCAGCTTCCGTGATGATTTCTTCAAGGTGAACCCGACCGATTTTTCCGGTCAGCATGATGGCGGCCTGGTCCTCCTTGCCACTTCCGAAAAGAGTGACGTCGGTCAGATCGGTGAGGATGTCGAAGCCAAAGAGGCTTTGAATGTCGGCAAGCTTGTCGGCTTCGCGTTTACGGATTTCCTTGAGAAGGATCCTGCCAGTGGTCGTTTCGCGGAGCCCGGTGAGATCGCCGTGGAGATACCATTGGGCGTCAGCCGGAATGGTGTCGGGCTGAAAGGGCGCAGCCAATGCCAGCGGAGCTGCCAGGAG
>CALFSW010000163.1 GCA_937916505.1 uncultured Verrucomicrobiales bacterium
CTTCGCTCTCTTCCTCACCATTGCCGTCATCGTGGTAATCGGCCAAACCCTCTAGCAAGCTCTCTCCAGAGAGAGCAAAAATGGTCTGGTTTTTCAGTGGCACTGGCGGCGGTTCCTCGCTTCATTGAAGCCATGCCAGACGGTTACGAAATGCCACGCTCCGCCCGCGATGAACTTGAGGGGATCGTTTATTTTCCCCGCATGTGCGATAAGATCCGTAAAAGAAACGCGAACACCCTTCACCCGGAATTTCTCACCAACCTTGGCCTCGGCATGGATCTCTGGACCTGCCAATTCCTCGGTGTCGATTACCACGACTTGAAACGCGAGATCCTCGCCGGAGCCACCGACGAACAAGCCCTCATCTGGGCCCGCGAACATGGCGTGACCCGCCCGGACTACGAAAAGGCTTGGTTCACGGCCTACATTAAAACACGGGGCTTTCGCGATGATCTTGCCCACCGTCTCGCCGACCGTAAAAAGGAAGATCCCAAGACCGACCGCGATGACATCCTGACCTTCATGGACTACATTGAAGCCGACGAAGGACGCAGCATTTAACCGACCCCACGACCATGAACGAATTCCACTACCAGGAGCCCTTCCCCCTCGGCCCCGACCCTACCGAATATGATAAAATCTCGTCCGACTACGTCTCAACCGAACAAATCGGAGACCGCGAGATTCTTAAAATCGATCCCAAGGCTCTCACCCTCCTCGCCAACGAGGCCATCAAAGCGGTCTCATTCAAACTGCGCACCTCGCATTTGAAACAGGTCGCTTCCATTCTCGACGACCCCGAAGCCTCCGAAAACGACCGCATGGTCGCCCTCATGCTTTTAAAAAATGCCGAGATCGCCTCACACGGGATTCTTCCGGGATGTCAGGACACCGGCACCGCCGTCGTCATGGCAAAAAAAGGCGAAGGCGTCTGGACCAATGTGGACGACAACGAAGCCCTCTCGGCCGGCATTCACAAAACCTATCAGGAGGAAAACCTGCGCTACTCACAAGTTTCGCCCAAGACGATGTTCGAGGAGGTCAACACGAAGACCAACCTCCCCGCGCAGATTGATCTCTACGCCACTCCCGGCTCGGAATACAAATTCCTCTTCATGACCAAAGGCGGAGGCTCCGCCAACAAGTCCTTCCTCTATCAGCAAACCAAATCGCTTCTCAATCCCGAAAGCCTCATGGAATTCTGCATCGAAAAGATGCGCAGCATCGGCACCTCGGCCTGCCCTCCTTACCACCTCGCCTTCGTCATCGGCGGCACTTCCGCCGAAACCTGCCTTAAAACCGTCAAACTCGCCTCGGCCCACTACCTCGACGAACTTCCTACCGAAGGAAATGAACACGGCCAGGCCTTCCGCGACATCGAACTCGAGAGCAAGCTCCTCGAAGCCGCGCGTAAGATTGGCATCGGCGCGCAATTCGGCGGCAAGTATTTCGCCCACGACGTCCGCGTCGTCCGCCTCCCCCGCCACGGTGCCTCCTGTCCCGTCGGACTCGGCGTCTCATGCTCCGCCGACCGACAGGCCAAAGCCAAGATCACCAAAGACGGAATCTTCCTCGAAAAACTGGAGGAAAACCCCGGACAATTCATTCCCGATGAATTCCGCGACTGGAAGTTCAAAGGGGTCAAAATTGACCTCGACGAGGGCATGGAATCGACCCTTGCCACGCTCAAGAAATATCCCGTCACCACGGCGGTCTCGCTCTCCGGACACATCATCGTGGCCCGCGATATCGCACACGCGAAGCTTAAGGAAATCCTCGAAGCCAAAGGCGACTTCCCCGACTACTTCAAAAAGTATCCCGTCTACTACGCCGGTCCCGCCAAGACGCCCGAAGGCATGGCCTCGGGTTCCTTTGGCCCCACCACCGCCGGCCGCATGGATCCCTACGTCGATCTCTTCCAGGAAAACGGTGCCTCGATGGTGATGTTGGCGAAAGGCAATCGCTCCCAGATGGTGACCGATGCCTGCAAAAAACACGGTGGCTTCTACCTCGGCTCCGCCGGTGGTCCCGCCGCCCTTCTCGCCAAGGAACACATCAAGAGCCAGGAGGTCGTCGACTTTCCCGAGCTCGGAATGGAAGCCGTCTGGAAAATCAAAGTGGAGAACTTCCCCGCCTTCATTCTCGTTGATGACAAAGGCAACGATTTCTTCACTCAAATCAGCCAGTGTCCGGTACACTAGGCCATGATCGTTTGGCGGAAAATCCCCCTCATCGTCTGGCTCATTTGGACGGCTCTGATCGTTTCCATCGTGGGCTCGCTTTGGGGCCAATATTGGTCGGCGGTGATGATTTCGTCGGGGACCCTTTTCCTGACCTGGCTGCCAATCGCATACGCGGATCGTTTTAGTATCAAGATCCCGATTCGCTTCGCGGCCGCCGTAGCGGTGTTCATTTTCGCCACCCTCTTTCTGGGCGAGATCAAGGACTTCTACGGAAAATATTGGTGGTGGGATATCGTTCTCCACACCGGTTCGGCAGTCGCCTTCGGACTCTCGGGATTCATCCTGATTTTCATGCTCTTCGAGGGTGATCGCTTCGCCGCCCCTCCAATTGCAATCGCTTTTTTAAGTTTCTGCGTCGCCATGGCCATCGGAGCAATTTGGGAAATTTTCGAATTCGCGATGGACCAGATATTTGGAATGAGTATGCAAAAATCCGGACTGATTGACACCATGTGGGACCTGATCGTCAATGCCTTGGGAGCCCTCTTCGCAGCCGGGACCGGATTCCTTTATCTCAAGGGACGCCGGAACTCAGGATCCGGACTTTGGATCAAGGAATTCATCGATAAGAACCGCAACCGGTTCCGCAAACTTGATCGATAAGAAGAAGCACTTGGTAGGTCGGCGCCCTTCTTCCCGGCGCGAAAATCTGGATTCGTGAAAACGGCTACTCCCGCTCCCAGCCCTGCCGTTTCACCATCGCACTCCACGAAGAAGGATCGGGATGTTAATTGGCAATCTTCTCTCCAACCAGCTGAACGAAAGGAGGTGAACTTTCCGTTGGAAGAGTCCCAAATGCTCACGTAGGTTTTCCATTCTCACATGCGCGCACTCCTTTTTCTCTTCACCGCTCTCCTGGCATCATTTGCGATCGCCGCCCCATCGGACGATCTCCTCGCCTACTGGACCCTCGACAACAACACCACCGACACCGCACCCGGGGGCTCAATCAACGACAACGGTTCCTGGGTCGGAACCACCACCTATAACTCGGCCACGGCACCTTTCGGAGCAGCCGCCTCCTTGAACGGCAGCAGCTATATTTCCATCCCGTCCAGTGTCGACATCGCCCACGCCGGAGGAAGTCTGACCATCTCGGTCTGGTGTCAGGTTTCAACCTGGAACAAGGGTTGGCAGTGTCTCCTCTCCAAGGGCGAGGGTGCCAACTACCGCATCGCCCGTCAGGGCACCGACACCAATGCCATCGCTTACGCCGGGGGATCGGCCGACATCTCAGGCGGCGCGGTCAACGATGGCCAATGGCACCACATCATGGCGATTTCCGAAGCTGGTGAAAATACCTTCCTCTATGTCGATGGCGCACTTGTTGCCACTGGAAGTTCTCCCAGCCTGACTGACACCGGTCTCAATCTTTTCCTTGGGGAAAACCCTCAAAGCACCGGTCGTCAATGGAGCGGCGGCATTGACGATGTCGCCATTTTTGATGCTCCCTTGTCCGCCCAACAGGCCAAAGCGGTCCATGAATTCGGCACGGCCTACTCCTACCCCATGTCGGAAGTCATTCAAATCTTCGACGCGCACGATAACGGCGGATCAACAGTCATTGGTGACGAAACGTGGAGCTACGTCGCCTCCGACACCGGCAACGGCAACGGCACTTTTGTTTTGCTCGGATCAGATGGCAGTGGCGTTGACGTCGCCACCGGACCAACCATCACCGACTTTTCTTCTTCTCCAATTTTCATCACTTCGGGGGGCAGTGCCACTCTTTCCTGGCAGATCACTCCGCCTTTCACTGCGGTAACGATCGACAATGGCATCGGCAACGTCCTTGCCCAAACCAGCGGAGGCGGAACCGGAAGCACTTCGGTTTCTCCAACCGTCAGCACCACCTACACTCTTTCCGCAACCAATCTCGACGGCACCACCACCCGGAGCACGACTCTCTTCGTCGATGTCGATCCCTCAACTCCTCGCATCAACGAATTTTCAGCAGACACCGCCCCCGACGGGCTGCTCGATGAAGACGGAGATAACGAAGACTGGATTGAGATCTACAACCCCGGCCCCAACGCCGCCGACCTCTCGACCTTCTACCTCACCGACGATGGTTTGAGTCCCAACAAATGGGCCTTCCCTTCGATTGTCATGCCCGCCGACAGTTACCTTGTCGTCTTTGCCTCTTCCAAGAACCGCGCAATCGCGGGCAACGAATTACACACCAATTTCAAACTCTCGGCAGGGGGTGAATACCTTGCTCTGACTCGTGACAATGGAGGCGGCGGGTTTGTCGTCACCGGCGAATTTGCACCGACCTATCCTGTCCAGGAAGAAGGATTCTCATACGGAATTGCTCCCGACAACATCTCGAAAGGTTTCTTCGCATCGCCCACTCCCAGTGCCACCAATGGTGCCGTCGCCCGGGGATTTGTGGCCGATACCGCCTTTGACATCGACCGGGGCTTTTTCTCCGCACCATTCAATCTCAACATCACCTCCTCTACCGTCGGAGCACAGATTCGCTACACCACTGATGGTTCGACACCGACCAGCTCATCGGGAACGATTTACAGCGGCCCCATCAACATCTCCTCAACAACCACGATTCGCGCCGCAGCCTTCAAGGCAGGCTTCTTCGAAACCAATGTCGATACCCACACCTATTTCTTTCTCAATGATGTGAGGACCCAGTTCGCCAACGGAGCCGCGCCTACTGGTTGGCCATCCTCGAGCGTCAATGGCCAGGTTTTCAACTACGGCATGGATCCTGACATCACCAATCGCTACACCGGCCAGGAAATGATCGACGCCCTTTCGGCAATTCCCTCGGTCTCCATTTCGACCGCCCAAGCCAATCTCACCGGCACCGGAAGCCAGGGCATTTACGTGAATCCGGGACAGCATGGAAAAAGCTGGGAGCGCGCGGCCTCGGTCGAAATCATCCACCCCGACGGCACCACGGAAAATGTTCAAAGCAACTGCGGACTTCGAATTCGTGGCGGTTTCAGTCGATCCACCGGCAATCCCAAACATGCGCTCAGATTGTTCTTCCGCGATGAATACGGTGATGGAAAATTAAAATACCCCATCTTCGGTGCCGAGGGCGTGGACAAATTTGACAAGGTGGACCTGCGAACCTCGCAAAACTATTCCTGGGCATTTCAGGGAGATGGATCAAATACCTTCCTTAGAGAAGTCCTTGGGCGGGACCTCCAGGGTTCCTTTGGTCATCCCTACACCAGAAGCCGCTACTACCACCTCTACCTCAATGGCCTCTACTGGGGGCTTTACATGACCCAGGAACGAGCTGAAGCAAATCATGCCGAAGCTTATCTCGGCGGAGATGACGCCAACTACGACACCATCAAATCAGCCGGCAGCAGCGGCGGTTACAACACCGAAGCCACCGATGGCACCTTTGCCACCGGGAGCGATTGGCACACTCTTTGGTCGATGGCTCGTGCCCAGCAATCATCCCCCAGTATCGCACGCTTCATGGAAATGCAGGGCTTGAATACCGACGGCTCCCGCAATCCTTCTCTTCCTGTCTACCTCGATGTCAACAACCTCATCGATTACCAAATGATCATCGGCTACACCGGAAACTACGACGGTCCCCTTTCCAATTTCGTCGGAGCTTCGAACAACTGGTATTCAGTTCGCGACCGGGTCCGCGATGGTTTTGGCGTGCAATTCTTCGTTCACGATGGCGAACACTCCATGGGAGCCGGTGGTGGGTGGAGCGGAGCCAATGACCGCATCAACACAAGCAATGGAGCAGGAAGCAGGACCAATTATAACAAGAGCAACCCTTCTTTCCTCCACTTCGACCTCACCGATAACACCGCCGAATATCGTCTCCGTTTTGCCGACCGGGCCCACCTCGCTCTCTTTAATGGAGGTCTCCTTACCAGGGACAGCGTGATGAACCACATGGATGCCCGGCGGAATACGGTTACCGACGTCATCATCGCGGAGTCAGCCCGTTGGGGCGACTCCAAGCGCTCCGATCCATTTGACGAACAGAATTGGAACAGCGCGGTCAATAGTCTCATCGGAACCATCAACACCCGGAGCAATGACTTCCTCGGGCATCTCCGCACCGCCAATCTTTACCCGGCCCTCAATGCACCAATATACAGTCAGCACGGCGGGACAGTCTCCACAGGATCAACAATAGACGTCACTGTTCCAAATGCCGGGACCCACCTCTACTACATGATCGGAAGCGGAGACAGTGACCCGACGGATTGGCAGGACGATCTTGATCCGCGTCTCGTTGGAAATGGAGTCAATCCCGCCTCATCGGTCATGACAATTTCCGGTGGCGGTGGCGGAGTCATTGAGACCACTTACGTTGCCGAAGGCGACACCTGGAAGTATCTGGATGATGGCAGCAATCAGGGCACTGCCTGGCGGGCTTCCGGCTTCAGTGATTCTTCATGGGCTTCCGGAGCCTCCGAACTGGGATATGGTGATGGCGATGAAGCCACTACGATTGCGGAAGGTCCTGCCGGGGCGAAACACCCAACATCCTACTTTCGCAAAACAGTCACCATCCCCAATCCCTCGTCCTTTGGGGATTTTGAACTTCGTATCACTTACGATGACTCCTACGTGGTTTATGTGAATGGAGCAGAAGTGGCCCGCCATACGGCACTCCCTGCCAATCCGGCCTACAATCTCTACTCCGGAAACACGGTGGGAGACAACGCCATCGAGACGATCTCGCTTCCAACCTCCGATTTCTCCGCCGGCACCAACACCATTGCAGTGGAAATTCACCAGGGAAATGCCGGCAGCTCGGATGTCAGCTTTAACCTGAGACTGAAAGGACTCCCTGTTGGCGGCGGCGCCAGTACCACCTTGACCCTCCCCGACACCATCACCGGTCCGGTTTGGATCAAGTCACGGACCTTCGACAGCAATAGCGGAACATGGAGCGCCATGAACCAGGCCTTCTTCACCACCGCCGGACCAGCGACCGCAAATGACCTTGTCATCAGCGAAGTTCACTACCATCCAAGTGATCCGACTGCCGCAGAGCTGGCAGTGGATCCGACCTTCGACAAGGACGACTTCGAATTCATCGAAATCATGAATATCGGAGCCAGCACCGTTGATCTTGGCGAAGCTGCCTTTGTTGTGATTCCCATTGGAGATCATCTTGAAGGGGTGGAGTTCACCTTCCCGCCTGGAACCCTGATTGCACCCGGAGAGCGTCTTGTCATTGCCGCCAACAGCGCGGCTTTTGCAGCCCGGTATCCCGGCGTTGTTATTTCAGGAGACTACTCCGGGCGCCTTTCAAATACCGGAGAATGGATCACCTTGGCCGACGCCGACGGCAGTGTCATCGATAGCTTCCGTTACAATGATCTCACCCCTTGGCCTGAAACAGCCGACGGGAGCGGACCCTCGCTCGTTCGAGTCAATCCGGGAGGAGACCCCGACCCAACCCTTCCGACCAGTTGGACCTCCAGCCCTGCCAATGGCGGCAGCCCGGGAGAAGCCGATGGCACCCCGTTTGCGGGTGACCCTTTGGCGGATTTGGATGGAGATGGCTACGTCGCCATCATTGAATATGCGCAAGGATTGTCAGACACGACATTCTCCGCAGGTCAGCACCTCTCGGTTTCCCCGATCAATGTGGGAGGGATCATTTATCCATCGGTGAGCTATCGTGAGGACCCGGAAGCCACCGATGCCAATCTCTCTGTTCAGATCTCCCCGGATATGGACTCCGGAAACTGGAGTGAAGGAGCGCCGGAATTGGTCTTTGTTGAAACGACAAGTGATCCGGACGGGATTCCCCGCCACACTTACCGACTGAACATCGCCCTCGACAGTGTTCCGCGTCAGTTCTTCCGGTTGAAGGCAATCTATTAGGCGCTCGTCGTCAGACAAGCAAACAGGAATCCCGCCAGATCTTCATTGAATCAAGGTAGCACCCGCGAAAAACCGGCCGCGTAATAACGCGGCCGGTTCAAGGTGGGTTGTGATAACCGTATCACATGTTCGACTGCTGCCAGCGAGTTAGCGGCGGCGTCTGAACATGAGGGCAATTCCAGAGAGACCCATCAGAATACTTGTCGAGGGCTCGGGGACAAGAATCGCAGCGCCGCCGGCAACAGCAGCAATCTCAAGATCGGTCAGCGGACGATTCCACTGGGCGACATCGTCGATATTGCCAAACCACTCGCGGGTCTGAGCGCCAGTGTTTGGATTTCCTCCAATATAGAAGTCGAGAAGAGCAGGGGCACCTTGGGCATCGTTGATAGCGGGGGCGCCGCCTGTGCTCGTCAAAACACCATCGACATAAAGGCGGGTATTGCCGGCAACGCCATCACTGATGGCAATGATGTTGTGCCAATCGCCGCCTGTGATGTCAGGACCGTTGTCAGGACCTTCACCGCTGCCACCTGCATATCCGGGAACGTTCGAGGCGCCACGCATGGCCACGCGGTATTGGTTTCCTTCTCCATGAGAAAGGACGGTTTGCCAGCCGGTGTCATCACCGCCGATCGTCACCCAAACGGAAGTCGTCACTGAATTGGCTGCGTGAGCACCTGTGCCACCGAAGAGAGTGTCGGGACTACGGGAGATGATCACGTGACCGTTGTCCTGGGCAGCACCGGCGGCACCGTCAAGTCCGATCGCGGACCCGGAAACACCTGCAACGTAGCTAATGCCCGCTGTGCCGTTGGCACCACCGAAGACGCCGTCGTCGGCATTGGTACTTGCGGAACCAGGAGCTCCGTGTGCGTGGTCGACGAGATCACCGTCAAAGGTCCAGTAGTTTACCAGACCATTCACGATGGCAGCCTGGGAGGATATTGTTAATAGGGCCAACGAGGCGGCCGTGAGTAATGTCTTTTTCATTGTTTTGTCGTTTGTGTCGTTAAGAGAGCGACTGCATGTCCCCACGCAGAGCATCCATGCCCAAGGCGAGGGTCATGACAAATTCAGCCCTATTTCTCCATTATTCAAAATTGGCCGAGCAGACCAAGCGCGAATTCGAGAAAATTCGCTTGAAATGAACGATCCGGGAATCTTCCCCTCTCTGAGCCCCTCAAGCGCCCCGCCAAAAAAATCTTAAATTTCACTTAAACCAAGCGGGATC
>CALFSW010000164.1 GCA_937916505.1 uncultured Verrucomicrobiales bacterium
CTAGCTTCGTTATTGGTCATCCCCTGGAATTCGTTCTCTCTCGCACACTTTGAAAGCTTCCCTTCATTCCGCCCCAAGAAGCGGATAAGGGAGGTCGATACAAGTCCAGGCGCTCATTCATGATTTCGACGTTTCCTTTGTCGGTTGGAGGTCACTCGAGGTATGAGAGCATTGGATTTGAGTAACTTTCCGGAACCGCTCGATAGTCGTTCATCCGGTCAAGAATGACCGGGGACACCGGATAAACCACCCCTTGCGGGGTATAGCCGGATTCAAGAAGGCCTCTCAGAAAAAATTCTGTAGAAGTGACTCTTCAGTCAAAAAAACACTTTCCCATTTTATCTACAATGATTTCAGAGGATTCTCTTCAAGTCATGCAAAGTCACCCCAAGAAAAGGTGAAACGAAAACGCCCATCTTTCGCCCATCCTACCCGGATTCCAAAAACCAGCGTTTTTAAACCAGCAATAATTGGGACATCAGGAAATGCCCTGCAGGGGCCGAACTCCATGCAAACCCTTGGCAAGAATCAGCGGCGTCCCGGCTTCAAGCCAATCGACATCGGAACGTCGGGCGAGCACTGCCGTCTCAAGCGCTTCATCGATATTGGTGAGCTGAGAGATAGTTGAACGATCGGTTTCATCAGGCGATTGAGAAGATGGGAATCATTGTATCGTTTGGCTATGTCAGATCGATGCCACGCATGGTGCCGGTCCCGCTGCTGAAGCTCGAGACTTCGACACCGAGACTTTGCAGCAGGCTGACGTAGAGATTGCTTAACGGATAGTTTTTCTTCTTATCAAACGCGAGATGCCCCGCGTGTTTGAATCCCCCCCCCGCGAGCAAAACTGGCAGGTTGTCATTCGCGTGGGAGTTGGCGCTGCCCATGTTTGTCCCATAGAGAACCGCAGTCTGATCGAGCAGAGACCCTCCCGGCTCCTTTGCGGCGTCCATACCGCTTAAAAACTCACCAAGGGCACTAAACTGCGCGTTTTCGATCAAGCTCAACTCGTCGAGACGGTCTTCACGATTCCCATGGTGGGTGAGCTCGTGGCACATCGTTTTCACCCCGGGGATCTGACGGGGCGTCAGCGTTCCGGTATTGAGGCAGACCGTCACGATCCGGGTAGAGTCGGTTTCCAAGGCCATCCGGACGAGGTCGAACATCACTCGTTCGTTCTTCGCGAGGTCGTGCTGCTCTTTGATTTCTTCCGGAGCCTCAGCGTCCACTTTCGGCTTGGGGCGATCCACCCACTCCGTCGCCTTCCCCAATCGTTTTTCCAAATCCCGCACGCTGGTAAAGTACTGATCCAATCGATCCCGATCGGAGGCGCCGACGCTTCTTTCCAAGCGCTTGGCCCGCTCACGCAGGGAGTCGAGAAGGCTTCGGTCTTCCTGCAAACGACGCAACGCGGTGAGTTTCTGCTCGGCGTTATTCTCCACGAACAATTGCTGGAAGAGCTTCAGTGGGCTCCGTTCGGGCGGGATCATTGAGCCGCTTCGTGTCCACGAGCAACTCATCATTTCAGCTCCTATCATCAGCGACAGCGATGGGAATCGCGTGTCGCCACCGATCTTCTCCGCCATGACCTGATCGAGAGAGATGCTGTTCTTGAACGATCCGCTGCTCGCCCCCGGTGCACCTGTGAGAAAAGATTTCTCTGCGGCATGTCCTCCGTCCACGCCAGGAAGTGAAACCCCGGAAAACACCGTGAGTTGATCACGTTGCTCTTTGAGAAACTCGAGGTAGGGCGACAGCGTGTAATCTTTGCCAGACTGCTCGGGGAAAAAGAACTGTGGCAAGATTCCCATATTGGTCATCATCCCAACAAAGCGGCGCGGCGGCGCTGCTGCCTCGGAAGCAGCGCGAGCGAAGCATGGGAGCATCGCATCGAGCATGGGCAGAGCCAACGAAACCCCGGCGCTTTTCAGTATGGTGCGGCGAGATAGAGCCCGCTTGGTGGTAATATGAGGAGCGTTCATAGGGCTACTTGTGACGAAACAGTTTGCTTTGGACCAATTCGTGAATCAAGGATCGAAGTCCGTGCTTCCCGGCCTTTGTTTTCTTCAAAATCTCCGCGACTGTAGCGCGATCGGCGAAGCTGATATGAGCCCCGGTCGCGTAGGTGGAGAGATGGGATAGGAAGGCCTGCGCCAGACGATCCGGGTCCTCAGCGAGCATCGAGCGCAGCGCATTGACATCATCAAAGGGACGTCCATCGGGGAGCTGACCGGTGCAATCTACCTCCAAGCTGCGATGGTAGTCGATCGGGTGGCCGTTCACTTTCTTACGTTGATCGTGTGGACCCTTTCCTCCGACCACGCGATATTTCTCTCGCCATTCACCAACAACGTCGAAACTCTCCAAGGCGAACCCATACGGGTCCATCTTGGCATGGCAGGCGGCGCAACTGATATTGTGGCGATGTCTTTCCAATTGCTCGCGGACCGTCGTTGCTCCGCGAACGTCGGGTTCAATCGAACCCACATCGGGTGGTGGTGGCGTGGGCACGATCCCGAGGATTTTTTCCATGACAAAGGCTCCTCGTTTCACAGGCGAGGTCGTCGTGCCATTCGCGGTGGTTTTTAAAACAGCGGCCTGGGTGAGGAATCCCCCTCGCACCGAACCCTCCGGAAGGGGGACACGCCGGAGGTCCCAACCGCGCACCCCTTCAATCCCGTAGAGTTTCGCGAGTGGTTCATTCAGCATGGCAAAATCGGATTTCACGAAGTGAGTGACGTTCAAGTCGTTTTTCAGCAACTCCGCAAAGAACGCCTCCGATTCCATCTGCATCGCTTCGCTGATCCAAGGCATGAATTCGGGATAGAGCTTCCGGTCAGGTTGAGTCGTGTTCAGCTGGCGTAACCCGAGCCATTGCCCGATGAAATTTTCCACAAACCGTTCCGCCCTCACGTCTTTGAGCATCCGTTCGGTTTGGGAGCGAAGAGTCGCAGGATCACTCAACTTTCCCTCATCTGCCAATTTCCCCAACTCTTCGTCAGGAAGCGTGCTCCAGAGGAAATACGATAGGCGAGTCGCCAGCGCGTGGTCATCAAGCTTTCCCACTGGCTCGCGTAACAACATGAATTCCGGTGAAGTCAAAATTTCACGATAGGCCAGAATCATCACGTCTTGAAATGCGGTACCATTGGCAAGCCTCTTCGTCACCTTCACGAGATACTCATCCAACTCCCCTTCGTTCACCGGGCGGCGCAAGGCACGACGCAAAAATTTACGAATGAGCCGCTCGGCGTCGAGCTCGGGCTGCTTCGACTCCACATAGACGACCGGGCGTTTCTCGCCACGATGTCCGTAGATGTCTTTGGGGAACGATTCAGGATTTCCACGCGCCCAGGTCTGTTGCCTCGGCTTGGGAACCCCGCTGTCTTCGGTCCATTCTTTGATCGCCAGATCGTCAAACAACGCCCGGTGATTTGGCGGCGGCCACGACTCATAGAGCGGCCCTTCAATTTCGACCCACTCGACCGCCACACCCGGAGCCGGGCTCATCGGACCGAGGACATCTTTGTTTTTGCCATGGGCGTAATCGCGAAAATTTTCGCACGATGCCGCGATAATCCGCAGGTGATCATCCGTGCCGTGCAGCATCCCGCCGCCACGTTCGATCCAAGCCGTGATCTCGCGCTCGGCAGGTTTGTTCGGCGGAAGATCGACTGTTCCATAATGCTCGCCTTTGGAAAACACCCCCCAGCCCAAAGCGCCGTGACGCTCCGTCGGAATCACCTTTGATCCGTCCCAAGCAAAGCTATAGCCGGAGACGCGCAGTTTGTGAAAGCCGGTGATCACCGGCTGGATCGCCGTCATCGTCCAGCGATAATCAGCGTCTTCATGGCGGAACAAACCGATCGCATTCGCGAACGGTGCGGTGTCGGTCAGGTGGTGCGCAGTGTCGGCGACAAAAGTCTCATCCCTCTTCATGCCCACCAGCGCGATTGCGGTTTTGTTCCCAATTGCGAGCCCAACCGATCCTTCGCATTCCTTGCCTTTCTTGCGGACGTTATCGGTAAGATTGAAGCGGTATTTAAAAACCGGTGGTTGCTCGGGAAAGGGGCAAAGCGCGGCGTCCAGCGCCTTGTCCACCGCAGCGAGATAGGACTCCATGTGCACAAACGACATATCCAGCGCGCCTGCAAGGCGGTCGAAACCGTGGGAAGTTCCATCCTCAGGTAAATCGTCCTTAATCCTCAGCGCCGGCATCGCCAACAGATCACGCAGCGAGTTCTCGAACTCGACCCGATTGAGACGTCGCAACCGCGAACGACCTTCCCGTTTTTGCTTGGCGGAATCCAGCGCGGCCAATTGCTCCGCCAAAGTTGCCAGCGTCGCGTCCCTCTCCTCAGCTTCCGGTCGTGGTTTCTTCGCTGGTGGCATCTCTCCCGAACGCACCCGATCATGAACCTTCACCCAGGTCTCCAAACCCGCTTCATCTAATTTAAGAGCAGTGAGATCGAGTTTTCCTTTTTGGCTCCCGGAATCGTGACAATCGAAGCAATGGGCTTCAAAGAAGGAGTTCGTCTCAGCCGTAACAGGAACCGGTAGCAGGATGGCTCCAATCGGGAGCAAGACGAGGAATTTCATGGATGGGCGGCGGGCATGGCGGGATGAAAGAGTTTACGGAGACTTCGTATTCCCCCTTTCGAGAGGAACCTCACAAAACGTCAGCGCTGCAATTCCGTTTTCTCCCTTTAAGAGAGTATCCTGGCTCCACTTGACCTCCTTGAGATAGGTGATCGTCTTTGCCTCCATCACCTCTTTCAGCTTCAAAGTGAGTGTGTTCCCGCTAAGACTGCCCGACGCAACTTTATCCCCTTCGCCATCGAGATAGAACTGCCCCGCCAATTTTTCATCCCAGACCACTGGTTGATCAAACTCCAGTGCGATTTCGTTTTTCGAGCTGCCAGGAAAAAACGCGCGCTGAAGATTGGGCGCGGTGATGGAAGCGGTGGGAACCTTGCCATAAAAATCCCGCTCGATCAGGGGCTGAATGAGCCGGGCAAACTCTGCCCAGCCTTCAAGTGGATAGTGGCAGGTCCCGGGCGGCTTAATGCCGAGCGTGGACATGGCATCCATGTTTGAGAAGAGAAACGGGAGCGTGCGCTGCTTCTCGCGCAGCCTGTCGCCCGACCCCTCACGTCCACCCATGCTGCACGAGTTTGGCCAGATCTGAAAAACATAATACTGCTGTACGTTCGGGAAATCCTCCTTCCAGCTCGCCGCCATCTCAACAAAGAGCCCTTGGTAACTTTCCCAACCAAAACCGCCGCTCGGCCCGGCCGAACCCTGGTCGTTTTCGCCTTGGTGCCAAAGGATGCCTCGGATGCCATGGGTCAGCTTTGCCTGCCGCACCCGCCAGAGCATCCGCCCGTATATCGTGGTAAGGTCGCTCGGGTCATCAGGGTTACGCTGGTGCTGGTCAATCCGGGTCCCACCGACTGCGGCATTGACGATGAAGATCGGTATCTTCTGGCTCGCGACGAGTCGTTTCGCAAGCTCCATCCCCCACCAGCCAAGCTCCGCCTTCTCTCCATTTTGCGCCTTCCACACCGGCCGGCACCAGAGATTGCCGGGATCGTCATTCGCATTGCGCGGCGCACGTCCGTAACTGCGGATCCACTCGCTTGTTTCGGGTGGCGATTTCGCACCGGTATCAGTTGCCAGCGCATTCGATTGACCGTCGATGATGTAGGCATCGCCGCAGACCAGATCGTCCACCCTCTCCAGCACGGTATCGCCGGTGCCAAATTCCACTTTGTATTTAATTAGCCCCGGCTTGAGCTTCGTCAATAAGGCATACGACTTGTCCGCTCCGACCTTCGCCCTCTCGGTCTTCACAAGCTTGTCGTCGGCGTAGAGTCTGAGGAAAACCGAGTCCGCGGCTTTTGCCAGAGTCCCGTTGTAGCGAAGCGTGCCTTCGCCTTTTTCGTCCCTCGAGTAGAACTGGCCCGCAATCGGCTTCTCGTTTTTCTCAGGAGTCCGCTCCACCCAGGCGTCGTAGGCGGGCTCCGTCACTTCAATCATCGCGCTCTTCGTGATCGCTTTCCCGCCGTTGTTCAGCGTGGCTGTGACGATGAGCTTCCCGCTGTTCTGCGCGCGCTTCAGAATGAGTTTCCCCGGAGCGATTTCCTTGATCACTGCGAACGGCCCCGCGCTCCATTCCAGTTTCAAATCGCCCGCGCCCGCAGACTTCATCGCCTTCAGATTCGTCACCTGCGGCACCACCTCGATCGTCGATCGTCCGTCCCAATTCTCCGGCACGGCGAAGGTGAATATCGGGTCAGGAATCGCCTCCTTGATCAAGATCGTGATGTCCTTTGTCCGCACTCCGTCCGGATAAACCGCCTGACATTGGAGCGTGACCTCCTGATCCCCCGCTACGCGACCGGCATCAAAGGTGAAGGCGAATCGATCTACTGCTACAAGCGCTTCCTTGTCTTTGCTTTTTAGCGTCCAATACACCTTTAACGCACCTCCGGCTTTCGCGATAAAATCCACCTTTTCCCCTTCGGTGACCGTCGACCTTTCAGGGGTCACCGCAAATTCATCCCCACTCTGCACGATCGGACCGACCAGCGTCTGATGCGGCTTTTGATTCTCGAATTCAAGCTGCACCCAATCCGCCGACCGCGCCACTTTTGCAATACGCACTTCGTCAAGATCACCGACAAAATCGTAGTTATGATACCAACCTCCCAGCCACAATCGCGACGGTGTTTTGATGTCGAGCTTCGTCGTGGCCTCGGCGTCGAGTTTGCCATTGATATAGAGACGCCGCGGCTCCTCACCAAAGACGTGCGTGACATGCACCCACTCGTTCATCGGCAAACGGCTCTCGCCTTTGATGTCTGAAAAATCGCTATCAATGTGAATGTGTGGTGGACTTCGGAATTGCATCCGCACCTTGCTTCCACGACCTCCGCCCTCGTTGCCCCAGCCGATGATGGTTCCGTTCGGCTGCTCGGCGCGGAACCAAAGCGACGTCGTGTGCGCGCTCCCACCCGATGGGTAGTTTGAAATTTTCTCCCCGCCGAAAACACCCGCTTTGCCGGGGAAATTCCGGGCTTTCCCGATCATCCCCGCCGTCAGAGTGGTGCCCTTGTCATCCGATTCCAAGGTGCCGACCTCGTCCTGCACGACCTCGCCGAGATGCCACACACTGACAAAGCCGTTGGACTCGTTGAACACCGCCTTTCCGTCCGACTCGCTGGCAACGTTCGGGTTCCCCCAGAACATCTGGATCATTTCTTGCGCGTTTCCTTTGATCGTCGGCAGGCGCACCCAGATGCTCGCCGAACCATCAATCGCACTCCAATCTTCGATCTCATACTTCAATGGCTCGCCTGCCGTTGTTGCAAAACGAAGGTCCGCGCCATCGGCTTTGGCCTGCGCGAAATCGAACCAATCTTTGTCAATCCTTACCAGCACGGGAAAACCCTCGACCACCGCACCCGTCGGCAGATCCGCGCCGTCCGGAGTGGTAAGAATGGCGAGTTTTCCGGAGTACTTCCAGTCGGTGAAAAATTCCTGCGCGCTGGTTGCGAGCGGAAGCAACAAGGCGATGATTAGAGAAGTCGTTCGTTTCATTTTGAGGTTCGGGGCGCTGAAGGCACGAGTCGGAGGCCGACGGCGAACTTACCACCACCGTATGTCGCCTCGGTCGTAATGAGTCCAAATTCACGGATCGTCGACGTGACCAGATCAAGCTGAACGAACCCGACTATCTTTGCCTGCGCAACATTTCGGTCATCTTTGTGGTAAAAGGGATGTTTCATCTTCAGCGCGCCACTCAACCGCAGCGTGGCGGTTTCCCCCTCCGCATCAATCGCAATGACTTTGGCATCGAGCCGCTGGAGATCGAAGACATTCTTCAAGACATCGTTGTTTTCGGTGGAGGGATAAAAATGAGTGAGTAACTTGGCCGACACTTCGGGCTCGATCCGCCATTCCTCCCCATCCTTCGCCACGGGCGGACGAAACTTGGCCCCCTCTTTGGAGGTCAGCACGATCCAGTTCTCCACCACCCCTCCCCAGGATCCGCCTCCGCCCAACGCGCGCGAAACGAGATGCAAAGCAACGGAGTCTTTGGCCAATCCTGCCGGCGGGGTTGATTGCGGCTTCGGTTTCACGAGGGTCCCACCCGCCGGAATGCCGAGTCGGCCGATGTTGCGCTTCAAAGTGGCGAGCAATTTCTCCGTCTTGGCAGCCTCCGCGACGTGCATCGAATCGATGACCCTGCCATCGGGCGAGGTAAGGTAAACATGCACCGTGCCGGCCGACATTTCCCCATCGAGCGCCTCACGATAGATGCGGGTAAATTCACGACGCTCCTCCGCGGGCTGCGGACCCTCGCCGCGGTAGTCTTCGTTCACGGCATAGACGGGCACGAAATGCGCATTGAGAAGCTTGATGATCTCTGGATTCGAGAGCGGACCCGCCCTCATTGCGAAAGCCCCGCCTCAGCAACGACCGAGGTTGATGCGCCCATCGTGGGTAAAGAGAAAGACTGGACGCCGGTGTTTCTTTGCCAGTTGCAGTGCGTGGCGGATGTCGTCGGCCCAGCCGATTTCATCGAGGCGCTTTTCCTCCGCCCTCGGCTGCAAGGCTGCGATTCGTTTCGAGACCCAGGCGGGCAGTTCCGCATCGCTGGCGGTCACTTCTTTGGTCTCAGCGGAGGCGCCAAGGGGCATGAACGCCCATACCAAGGACACGATGATCGTCTTCAAATGAGATCTAAAATGCATTACCCTGATACGCTTCACGATCAGGATATTGGTCAGGCTATTTCTTCCCCGGTGCCGGCTTTTTGAGCGAACTCAAATACTCGACAAGATCAACCAGTTCCTCCGGGGTCATGAGACGGTGAAGGCCGGGGTACATGAGGGATTGAGAATACTGCTTCTTCGACGCCACCTCCGTTTTCAGGACGCTCCGGCTCGCGCCACCGATCATGGTGAGCGTCATGGATTCCTCCGACTCGGTAACGATTCCAAGGAGTGAAGTTCCGTCTCTCAAGGTGACTTCCCAGCCTTCGAATCCCATGCTGATCCCGGCGTTGGGCTCCATGATGGCCTGGTAGAGCGCTTCCTTGTTCAGTTTCTCGCCGATTTCGGAGAGCCCCGGACCGAAGTTGATCCCAACCGCGCCCGCCTGGTGGCAAACGGTGCACGTCTTGGTTGCGAAGAGCTTCCTCCCATTTTTCACGTCGCCGGTGCGCTTAACCAACTCCACCACCAGCGGAAACTCGCCCTTCCCGCTCGCAAAGAGAGACCGGGCTTCCTCGCGCACCTTGGGATCGCGGGAAAGCATGAGAAGGTCCGAGGCGGTTTGCTTGAGATCATCAGCGAGTTCACCCGCTTTCACCATGGCCAGGAGTTCGGGATGCTTTCCCGGGGTCGGATCGTAGATCGCCTTCAGGGCCGCCGAACGGACCACGGCGGGCCGGGATTGATCGGCGAGCACCCTCGGCAACTCGGCGAGAAGATTGGGATCACCGGTCAGGGAGATCGCCTTGGCGGCGCGGGACGCCACCTTGCCATCTTCGCCCTTGAGGGCCTTCACGAACAGGTCGCTGCCACCAAGACCGACGAGTATGGAGGCGGCCTCGGCCCCGATCGGAGCATCCGCCTTTTCAAGGGCGAGCCGGAGCACCCCGGCAGCTTCCTTCTTCAGTTCAAAACGCCGAATCAGATCGAGGTAGCGGTCGCCGGCCCAATTGACCTTCAGGTAGCGGGCCACTGCCCCCTGCGCCTTTTCAGAACTACCCAAATCGAAATCATCAAGCCGGAGAATGGTCTCTATGATGAGAGCATCCTTCGCCTCGTCCCCAAACGCGGCGGGCGCAAGTAACAGGAGCAAAACTCCGGCGACGCGGAAATGATAAGCGCACATGGAGAAGGTTGGGTTAGAGGTCGAGCAAGCTCTCCAGAGCCTTCTTCTTCTCCTCTCCGCGGTGGAAGTCGAAGGCCCGCATGTAGCGCAAGGAGTCGTGGTCCTTGATCGACTTGTCCTTGATAATCTTGACGAGGTATTCGGGCGCGGCCTTCGAACGGCTGCGCCACACGATGTCTCGTCCACCGTCCGACTTCCACTGGTCGCCTACCTTCACCAACCAGGCCGCGAATCGGGCGTCCGCGTGGAGATCGGATCCGATGCCCAGAGCTTCAAGGTACCAACGGTCACTTCCCTTGTGTTGGAGCGCGAGTTCAGTCCAGAGTGCGTTGGCCTGATCCGATCCATCGAAACGCAGGGCGATCGCGGCCTCCCGGCGGACTGCCGGAGACTTGTCTTTCACGACCTTGGCGACCGTCTCCGGAAGGCTGAGCCCAAGCTGACGTGCGAGACGGATTCCCACGATGCGGATGTCCGGATCGGAATCGGCGAGCGCCAAATCAACGGAAGACTGCCCCCTTCCGGCAGATTTCCCGAGCACCCAGAGGGCGCGGGCGCGGTGCCGGGGATTCTCGCTTTTCCAGATTTTCTGAAGCGCAGACACGGCCTTGTCGCCCATCTTGTGTAGAGCCATCCACGCAAGATAGCGGGTCGCTCCATTCGGGCTGGTCAGTGCCGTGGCGGCGCCATCGGGCGTCGAAAAATCAGCCTTGGGAACCGAGTGCTTCGATCCGGGAACCGCGACCCTAAAAATCCGGCCCCGTTTCAAGTCACCCATGGCATGTCCGCCCACCCCGGGATCGTACCAATCTGCGACCAAGAGTGATCCGTCTGGAGCCACGCAAACATCGGAGGGCCGAAACCACTTGTCCCGGGAGCCCTTCAAGATGTTGATCATCTTGGCGGAGTATCCCGCCCCTTCAGTCTTCGCCGGATAGGCGCGTGTCACATTAGGACCCGCATCACAGTGGATGACCTGATTCCGGAAAATGGAAGGAAGAACGGAGCCCTCGTAAACAACAATACCAGTGGGAGATCCCTGACCGGTCTGGAGGAGATTTGGAACCACTCCGGGATCGTTGAGATGCCAATGGCGGAGCGGGATTTCCTGCTCGATGTTCGTACGTTTGTCACCCCATCCCCCTCCAGTCATCTCGTCGCGGTAGCCATAGTTGCCATATTCCATCACGAAGTTGATCCGCACTCCCTTATTGCCGTCGTCATCGTTGTCGCTCTGCCAGATCGTCCCAAAGGAATCGACGCAGACCTCCCAGTTGTTACGGAAATTCCAGCCCAGAGTCTCGACATTCGATCCGTCGAGGTCACAGCGAAACACCATGCCCTGCTGGTAGGGCTTTCGATCAGCTTTCACCAGATTTCCGGCTTTGTCGGTGATGGTCTCTCCGGCCGCGTTCGCGAGTTGCCGGGAAGCATTGCCAAAATTGAAGTAGAGTTTCCCGTCGGGACCGAACGAAAAGGCGTGGATCCCATGATCGTGTTGCGCACCCCCGATCTTGGTAAATATCGCTTCCTTCTTGTCGGACTTGAGATCGCCGTCTTCGTCAGTCATGATAAAGACATTGTCCCCCACCGAGACGATCACTTTGTTGCCGAGCACGCAAATCCCGTGAGCTGAATCAATGTCCCGACCCTGATAAAACACCGTCGACTTGTCCGCCTTCCCATCCCCGCTGGTATCTTCGAGAACCAGGATGCGGTCCCCCTCCTTGCGTTTCCCGTTATGTCCGCGATAATTAATGACCTCACAGACCCAGACTCGACCGAGATGGTCAATGTCGATGCTGGATGGGCTCAGCATCATCGGCTCGGAGGCAAAGAGGCTGGCTTCCAGGCCCTCCCCTACATCGAGGCCGGCAATGGCTTCAGCGGGCGGCACTTCCGCGAATCCCGAACCGATGAGAAGGAGGCCGGCACCGAGGCGGCCGGAATATCTGAAGAGGGAACTTTGTCTATTGTGTTTCATGGCAGCAAATTGATTAAACGAGCGTTTGTTACAAACGCGGCAAGCCGCGGCGATCTATCTTTCAACTCAATGTGGGTAGGTGTCGAATCTTTCCCCGGCGGAAAAAATCCCGGCGGCGTCCCCGGTCGTAAATTGTTACAGCAGCCGTGACCAGACTGTAAGATAGTGGCACTAAAAAAGCTACGCGCAGCGCACGACTACAAAATACCTGCATATCGAAGTAAACGCTGATGTCGCTTGCTTTCTATACTATTCTCTAGTCGGATTTCCCATGCTCGGAAGCCCTCTTTTTCTAATTTTCTTCTCAGGCTTGCTCTGCACCTTGCTTTCCTCGGCCCAAGAGTCAACCACGGCTCGACGCCGCAGGCGAAGGGATCACCCTGAGCATCTCCAACGATCCACTCCTACTGCTCTACAAGAGAGAACAAGGACTCGCCGGAAAACTGGAAGCGCCACGCGCCCTTTTGACCCGGCCATCTCAAAAACCAAAGCGAGGCCAATCCGCAGAGCTTACCCTAACCGGAGCCCAGGGAGTTAAGATCCTCGCGCCACCGTTCTGGAGCGTCAACGATCTGCAACAAACCTTACGCTCACACCACCCATAGGTGAAAGTGCCGTGCGCGAAATCGAAGTGAAGATCGGATTGGCAGGAGCGCGCGGCGAGCTAGGCTTGCGAATGCCAATCGCCGAATGATCGGGTCGCTCATTTTCCAAATTTCTGTCGCGCCCGGTTCTTAAACACGCCCTGCGCTTTCCCGCCCTCGCCCGGATAGCCGCCGTGTTGCACCATCCAAATCAGCACGAGTCCTTCATCTGGACGGATCTCCATATTGGTCGCGTGCGCCCCGCCGTGACCGAACCAGTCGCCTCCGACTGAGAGCCCCAGTCCATAGCTTTGCTTGAGTGGCTCAGGCGTCTGACGCCTAGTGAGTTCTTTAAAGGCCGCTTCGCTCAAATAGCGCTTTCCGTTGAACTCTCCACCACGGAGCAGCATCTGGCAGAACTTTGCGGTGTCCCCTGCGGTTGAAAAGAGCCCGCCAGCCGGCATCGGAAAACGGCGGTGACGATCCGTGAGTGGCATCGTGAGTTGGCCCAGACCGAACTCTTCCAAGTTGGTTTTCGCCGTGTCCGGTCGATACGACTTTGCAAGACGCGAAAGCTGTTCCTCTTTTGGCCAAAAAGTGGTGTCCTTCATCCCGAGCGGGTCAAACAAGCGCTCTTGCATGAAGTCCTCGTATTTCTTTCCGCTGACGACCTCGATGATCCGGGCAGCGGTGTTGATGCCAGCGTTGGAGTATTGGTAGTGGGTCCCTGGTTCGGTTTGCAGCGTCGTCATGGCGTAGCTGCATACTGCCTTATCCAGCGGTAATCCATCGAGCGTGGGCTCTTCGATCGCAGATTTGAACGGCAGACCGCTGGTGTGACTGAGCACCTCGCGAATCGTGATTGGATGTCCTGGTTTTTTCAGCAAGACGTGCGCGCCATCTCTTTCGGCGACGACCATCTGCCCGCGGAATTCCTGCAGGTGTTTTTCGACCGGGTCATCGAGAGCAACCTTACCCTCATCGACCAACATCATGAGCGCGGCCGCGGTCATCCCTTTTGTCTGCGAGGCGATCCAGAACATCGCATCAGTGTTCAGTTTCCGACCAACAGCGATATCTGCAAATCCTACCGCATCGACAGAAAGCACACCGTCCCTATCTGCCACGAGCGCAACTGCTCCGGCGAGTTCATGCTTGGCCACGAACGGTTGAAGGGTATCGGCGGAAGATCGCAACGGTTTCGCTGAAATCAGCAAAGGCGCCAGCAGGGCCATGAGGAGGAAGGTATTTTTCATCGGTTCCATTTAATTCTCTTTCTAAGTCCACACCGAACAAAATGGACTCCACCACCTGGCTCGCCTACCTTCGCACCGGGTATCCGAGGTCGCAGGCAATGACCACAAGGATACTCGCTTGTTTGGCACCCCGATTGCAACCAGCAGACACCACAAGCAAGATAAGAGCCGTGAAATTTTTTCAGGATGAATTTATTCACGTCCATGAAATTGTTCTTCGCGTGGAATGGCCACCACGTTCCAGGCGGCTGGAAAAAAGCGAATCACCCCGCCCGGTCGATAGCCTTCCAGTAACATCCCGCACTCCACTTGAATTTGCAGCCCGCTGCAGCCAGGGCGAAGCGGGACTTTGCTCCGCTTCACGATGTTGCCGCCTTTGCGATCGTTGACCGGGTCGTAGGTCATGAGGCAATCCCGGGCCACCGCGATGGTTCCCTTTGGTTTGAGCTCGTCCTTGGCGCCACCGGAGGTCGGCCAGCCGAGTGGCTCGGGCACGATGATGTCAAAGTCGTTGAACAACTCCCGGTCGACTCCATCGAAAAAGGTCAGGGTTACGATCTTGGTCTTGTCATCGACGGCGTCCACCCAACCGGGAATCCCGCGCTCTCGAATGTTGCTGCGATGACGTTCAAGTTGACGGACCGATGCCAGCTCGCGGCTCTTTTCATCGAGCCAAATATGAATCACGCGACCCGGTCCATAGAGCGTGGCCCAGGTCAGGTTCATTTGCACCGTTTGCCCCGGCTTGATGCTTTCGAGCGTTCCAAATCCAGCGCCTTCGTAAACCACGGTGTGAGAAACGAGATCAAAGATCTTGGCATCACCACCCACGGCCTTCCCGTCTTCTTGCAGCGTGGCAGTGAGCTTCTTGGTGGTGAAATCGACCTGGTCAACTTTCCAGATCTGATTGCGTCGGGCGCGGTAGGAAAAATCATCCTCCAAGCGCAGGCATCGCGTGAAGTCGACCTCGGGCGAAGCCCGCACCTCGTTGACATTGTGGGATTGTCCATTTCGAAGAGTCCAATGCTTTGTCTCACCTTTAGGTCGTTCATAAAACCAACCATGGAGATGCGTCCCGATGGGGATGTCCTGCAATGCCGCGGGCTGATTTTGATAATAGATCGATCCGTAGGGCAGCATCAATGCCGTGAGCGGATAATCCATCAAAGCACGACTCTGGCTATCATTGCGATCGACCCGGATGATCACTTTTCGCTCCGGATGATCGAGACCAATCAACTCTCCGGAAACATAGTGCGCGGAACCTTCCGGAGGGAACTCACCTTTGATCGGCTGAAACCAGGGCAGGCTTTCGTCTTTGTTTTCGTCTGTCCGATACGCTTCCTGCGCGAAGACCGGGGTCACGATTGCCGCTAGACAAAGGTAGAGGAATATTTTGCAAATCGTCATTATGCTACCACTTCGGAGATCACGCCCAGGCTGTCCTGGAACGCTTCGGTTTCGACGTCGACCCGTTGCAACATCGTCAGAAGAAGATTGCTGAGCCGGGCCCCGGCATCGACCGGACGACCGCAGATTTTGTAATGCGCATTGGCGTCGGTCACCGTGTATTTCCCAATCGTGGGCAAATTAAAATCAACATGCTGTCCATGTTTTACGCCGAGATTCTTTCCGCCGGCATAGATTGTGGGCAGGTTTGCATTTCCGTGGCTATGACCGTAGGCCATGCCACTGCCCCAGAGGACTTGCGTGGTATCCAACAAGGTCCCGCCCTCTTCCTTAAGCCCCTTCAGTTGATCGAGAAAGTAGCTGAATTGCTCAATGAGAAAGGCATCGGTCTGGGTGAGACGACGAAGTTGTTCAGGGTCCCCATTGTGATGAGAGAGACCATGCCGCGCCTGCGAAATGCCAATGTCCGGGATCGCCCCGCCATTTGATTCGCTGCAAATCATACAGGTAATGACGCGCGTCATGTCGGTGCGCAGAGCCAGAACCATCAAGTCATAGAAGAGGCGATGATAATCCTGAACCTGGTTCTGATCCATCTTCCGCGAAAACTTGCTCGCCTCGCCGGGAGCGAGTTCAGGCCGGGGAACATCCAGCCAGGCGTCCGCGCGCTCGGTGCGAACTTCGACCTGGCGCACCGCGGTGAGATACTCATCGAGTTTACTCTGATCCTCGGTGCCCAGTTTGCGATTCACCCGTTGGGCATCATCCAACACCGCATCGAGAATGCTGCCACGTCGATTCAATCGTCGTCGCACCGCCTCTTTTCCGCCCTTTTCACCAACGAACATCCGTTCGAAAATCGACTTCACGTTGCGTTCTGCCGGAAGCTGAATGCCATCGCGCGACCAGGCGAGTGAATGACCTTCGATGGCCATTTCCAGTGAAGGAAACCGGGTGGAAACGCCCTGCACTTCGGCCATCAATTGATCTGCGGAGATGCTATTGCGAAAGGCTCCGCCATTGCCGGGCACATCGGCACCGGTCAACCACACCTTGTCGCAGTTGTGATGTTTCCCCAGCACCATGGGATGATGCAACCCACTGATCGGCGACACCTCCTTCCGGTGGCGTTCCAGTGACTTCAAGGGAGATGTGAATTCGTAATCCGCGCCCGCCTTCTCAATCTGCCAGGTGAGCGTGTTGACTCCATTCGGAATATACAGGAAGACGCTGCGCTTTGGCTTCTTCGGCTGCGACCGGGTGGCCGCCATGCAATCGAGCATGGGCAGCGCGATACTGGCACCCAGCCCGCGGAGCATATGGCGACGACTGACATGCCATTTGTTGCTTTGTATATTCATCGTTTTTGGAAGAGGTCTGAGAGAACGAAGGCTTCGAGGATGTCGCGAACACGGTAATCTTTCTCACGTCCGATCGCTTCAATCGACTCTAATTCGTCGCGATCATCGAAGGTCATGGTGCGGCGTGTGCCGTAGATCGCGAGCTTTTCGATAAAAGTCGCGTTGAAGGAATCCAGGTCCGTCATGAGCAACTTTCGGAACTCCCTGGCGTTCTGAAAAGTGCGCCCGTCCGGTAATTGTCCACTGGCATCGACCACCGGATCGTCGCCGGTTCCCTCCACCTTTTCATGGGTGCGCCATTCGCCAATGGCATTGTAGCTATCGAAAGCCAAACCATAGGGGTCGATACTCTTGTGACACGAAGCGCAGTTCGGATCGTGAATGTGAGCCTTGAGCTTCATCCGTAAGGTCGCCTTGGGCTCATCCAAGGGATTGGGCTCAATGGGATCAACATTAGCCGGAGGCGGAGGAGGACTTTTCCCAAGAATGGCTTCGGATACCCATACTCCACGATGAACCGGACGATGACGGGTTCCGTCCGAAGTCAGCGATAGCACCGAGGCATGAGTCAACAGTCCTCCGCGCTGGTTATCGGGTCGCAGAGAGACGCGTTGAAACTCATCTTTGGTCACCTTGGGAATTCCATAAAACCTCGCGAGTCTCGGGTTCACCATCGTCCAGCTCGAATCAATAAACTCGCGCAAGTTCAGCCCCTGATGCACCACCTCGGCAAAAAAAGCCTGCGTCTCGCCCACCATGCTTTTTTCCAAATGATCGTCGTAGTTTGGGTAAATCTTCTTGTCAGGCGGAAACATCCCCACCTTGCGCAAATGCAGCCATTGGCTGGCAAACGATTGCGTGAATCGCTCCGCACGGGAGTCCGCCAACATACGTTGGAATTGTGCCCGCAATACCTCCCTGTCCCGAAGCTTGCCGCTCTCCGCCAGCTCAAACAATTCCTGATCCGGCATGGTGCTCCAGAGGAGAAAGGACAAGCGCGTTGCCAGTTCCCAATCATTCAAGCGATGTCGATTGACGTTCTCGTCGCCCTCGGCAATGAACAGAAAGCTCTTCGAACATAGAATAGCGATCATACCCGCCTTCACCGATTCTTTGAACGACTCTCCGGCTTTCAGTTCGGCTTCGACGATGCCAACATAGGGATCAAGTTCGCCCTCATACAAGGGACGACGGAAAGCGCGCCGGGCCATCTTCTCAAGACCTTCGCGGACCGCTTCGATCGATTCCTCCGCGGCCATGTAGGAATCGCGACGTTTCTGTTCTTCCGGGGTGATGATCGGACCGCGCATCGAAATGGAATCGATGATCAAAATGGGAAAGCGTGGCTTGCCCTCCTCATCGGTGATCTTCATCTGCCAGGGAGCCCGGGGATAGGCCGTGGTGATAAACGGAATTCGACTGCCCGCATTGGTGCGGGGATGACGCCGGAGTCCGTTTTGATTAAGCACGTGAATCTCCGGGCCCCAGACATCGGGAAAGTGAACGCGAAAAGTCACCGTGATCGGCTTGTCCTCCGGCGCGATGATATCCTGCTCGAACAAGATACGGTCCAACTTGTGTTCGTAGACCTGCATCCGGGGAGCCGGACCACCTGCCGGAGTGATGCCGCAAACGGTGTAGCTGATTTCGTAAATCCCCGCGCCAGGGAAATTAAATTTCGGTCCCCGGTAGGGATTCGATCCTCGGAAAATCTCACCGGAAGTCGTCAGAGGAACCCGTATCTTATCGAGGAGTCCATCTGCTTTCAAGCGTTCGTAGTGACTGTCGTGTTCTCTCAGTTCGGCAGCGCGTTTGCTGACTTCGAGATACTTGATGGGGTCATCCGGATAAGCCTCGTCCAACACGACCTCGGCGGCCTTGATGTATTTCTCGATGTGCGTCGGAGAAAGGGTCAGAACAGAACCGATTCGCTCGAAGCCATTCCATTCCGGATCTTCCAAAAGCCCGCCCGGATCCGTGGCATCATACTCGACCCCAATGAGGTCGCGCACCGCGTTGACATATTCCTCGCGGGTCAGTCGATGATATGAAACCTTATCCCGTCGAGCCATCCGCGCCGACTCGCCCTCTCGAAGCCGCTCGGAAATCCAACCGACAATCCGGGCGCTCTCATCGGCGGCAGGGAGATTTTCTTCATCTTCCGGCGGCATTTCCCCGGAACTGATCCGCTCCATCACCTCGGCCCAGAGAGGCGTGTCGTGCTCTCCCACCTTCTGCGAAAGCTCATCGAGCCGGAAGTCGCTCTTCTGCTTCTTTTCGCCATGGCACCGGACGCAATGCTGCTCGAGATAGGGTTGAAGATCCTCTTTGAAAGAAGGTTGGGCAATCGCACTAACGACCGTTCCGAAAAGCCAGGCGAGAAGGATCAACGGAGAGGGACAGTGCATTGAAAAAGAAATACGGCGGTTAGCTCCACCGGTTTTCAAGGGATTTCCCCATAAGCTTCGAGGTACGAGCCACCCATTTGGGGGGGATTGTCCCCCGCCCAAGATAGCCCCCCGACAAGTCAATCTTTTCGCTTCCGGTGATAGGACTGTTGGACACGACCTGTAGCTTTGAAGCGTTTCCACCAAACAATCGCTGCCGAAATAGAGCTAGGCAAAAGGACCCGCAAATTTACTTTTAATCAATGAAGGAAGCACCAAAATCTCCCGATCCTGAAAAGACCCGACCAGGGCTTTTTTCGAGCGGGATACCGCTCCCCAACACGCATAAACCACGGTCTCTGCTTCTCCGTTCTCCCCCTTCTGGTCCGGACCAACTGCTGCTTCAGGAACCTTCCACCAAAATAAAATTTTCAGCAGTAGTATGACCGCGGTGGCATCAGCTTTGATCGTGTTCGGGCTCACAGCATTGGCGGAATGGCTCCATGGCCGGCGCATTCGGGTGGCGGAACGGCTGGCTTTCGGGCCGGCGGGAGCCCGGCGCTGGACGCGCTTGCTTCCAATACTACGACCAGTGAGCCTGGCGGCGTTTACCTGGGGGCTGGCGACCCTGATCCTTCTGAAGACGGGCCGGGACGATGATTTCGCGGATAGCGAGGGTGGCGAAGCAACACGGCTGGTGTTTGTGGCGGATCTTTCACCGAGCATGTACTTGGAAGACGCAGGACCTGACGGCTTGCTGACCCGTCAGGCCCGCATGCGTGAAGTGGTGGAGGGCATCCTTCAGCGGGTCAGCGGAAATCTTCGCTTCGGTGTGATCGGTTTTTACACCGAATCGTTGCCGGTGGTGATGGAGGCACGTGATCCCGAGCTGGTGCGCAATGTTTTCAATGGCCTGCCGGTCACCTATGCCATGCCGCTGGGAAAAACGGATCTGGGCCGGGCGGTGAACGAGACGCTGGAACTGGTGGCGGATTTTCCGGAAAACAGCACCCGGATCATCCTGTTCACTGACGGGGATTCCGTAAACCTGGTGCCGATCGCTCAGCGGCCGAAGTCAGTAAAAGAGGTGCTCGTGCTTGGCATCGGCAATCCAAACAAGGGCCTCTACATCGACGGGCATCAGTCGCGGCAGGAAGCCGGAACGTTGCGCAGCGTGGCGGCCTCGTTAGGCGGTGCCTATGAAGACGTAAACACGAAACATCTTGCCACCACAACGCTCGGCGACCTGGTGGTTCCGCTGGCACCGTTGAAGAGAGGGCTGAACCTCGAGCAGATCGCGATATTGGCGATGGTGCTCGGCGCTTTAATCAACGCATTCCTGCCAATCGTCCTGGAGTTCTTCGGCAGCGACTGGAAAGTGAACCCTAAAAAACGCCGAGCCACGAAGGCTCCTGTCATCGTGGAGGGGACGACATCATCATGAGAAAGTTTTTCACCCTGCTCTGGCTGCTCTGTCCGGTGGCGGCGCTGTATTACCACTACAACGAGGGGCAGGATCAGCTCGCCCGGATGGAGGCCCAAAAGCATGTGGAGGAAATTCGCGAGGCCGAGCAAATCGCGGAACCCGACTGGGCCCAGATTATCGAGGAATACGACAAGCTCGACGGAAAATTGCCGAGGGACGAACGCCCCCTGGTGCGGCACCAGATTCAGCTGGCCAAATCGAAAGCGCGTCTGGAGATGCTCGACGTCGCGATGGCCGCGGAGGAACTAACGCGACTACTTCAGGAGACCGCCCAGACGCATGGCGAGAACGCCGCGATCACCCGGGCCGTGCGCGAGACGCTCGGCAAGGCGCACTATTACGCGGCCTATCTTCTCAAGACCAGCGGCGCGGCGGAGTCCGAATGGCGGCCTTATGCCGAAAGAACCCGGCAAATTTTCCGTTTCCTAGCCGAGCATCAGGAGCCCGGTGCGCTCGCTAACTACGAAGAACGCGTGGCGGCCGAATTTCAAAAGACAATCAGTTCCAAGCAATCCCCATGAATATTTCTCCTTCGATCCGAATCGGTCTTGCCGGCTCCATCCTCGCGCTAGGCCTGGCCATGACCCAGGAGCAAGATAAGAAACCGTCGACGATCATCGAAGGAGTCAAAGGCGTCGAACAGGAGGCCGTGGAGAGCGTCAAAAAGGTCGAGCCATCAACCGCAACTCCGGTCGCGGAAAGCAGCGCCGTGGGAGTAAAGAAGGTCGATGGCGTCAACTCGATCGACGGCGTGAAAACCCCGGCACCGAATTCCGTCAAGCCGGTGACTCAGCCCCCGCCAGTCGGCTCCGCGGTGAACAGCATTCGCGCAGTCAAAGGCGTCCAGGGGATCGTCGTGCCGAAGCAGCGGAATCTGGAAGCCGCGCTGCTGATCGAGTCGGGTGCAGGGCCAACCGGACCGGCAGCCGCCGCCGCAGCGGCGGGACTTTTCGGACCTCCGGGAATCGCGCCGGGACCACCAAGCAAGGAAGACGGCCGCGTTGATTTCCAGGAATTCGAGAAGCAGAACACGCCGGGATCATAATTGGGCACCTCGCGCCTGTATTTAACTCATTTCCCCAGCCACATGATTGCTCATTTCCACCGATCCATCGCAGCTTCCGCAGCCATGGCCCTCGCACTCGCCCTCTTCGTCGCCGCCTCGGCGAACGCTCAGGAGCCTCCCCCCGCGGCCGACCCGCCCGTCCAAACTCCAGTGCCCGTCGAGCCAGCAGATCCCCCGCAGCCAGACCCAAAGCTCATTGAAGAAATCGAAAGGATGCTCAAGCAGCGATACTCGCGGGATCCGAGTGATCTGCTGCGTCATCTTGATCGCGTCGGCACGACCGATCCGGCGACCTTGACCGTGACGGACCGCTTCAACCAGCACTTCATCACCGGAGATTGGAATCGCCTCCGCGCGGAGTTGGCGCAGATGCCGCTGGAACTGCCTCGCAAACTTTATGACAAGGTGCTGGCAGACCTGAGTCAGAACCAGAAGCCCAACATGCAGCTTGAAGACGTGCTTGGTCTCGCAGACGCGGTGCCCGGCGAGTTCACCTCGGACAACCTCCGCAAGCTTGGCCAGCTCATCAAGGTCGCTGTGCCTGTGGGCGAGAGCTACTGGTTGGTGGATCGGTTGAGGAATGGTTCCGACAAGGTCGGTGGCGCGGATCCGGGCACGCGCCTCACCGCCGCGCGTATTCTCATGGCCGCGAACTTCAAAGACCTCGCTCGCGAGTACTTGCCTCCGGTGGCGGACATCGAGAAACTCAGCGACGAAGGGCTGAAGCGGGAATTGCTCAGGTTCGTCGCCACTCAAGAGGAACGCGTGAACGCCCAGCGCGCCGATGTGCAGCGGGTCTGGGACAAAAATATCACCGAAGTGCTGACCCCTGTATTGGAACGGGGGAAGGCATGGGAGAAAACCCGGGCGAGTGACGCGATCGCGAAGGTGCTGACCCAGGTGCCGATCAGCACTCTCGAATCGGTTTTGACAGAAGCCGCGAAGACCAATCCCGAAGGGGCGATGCGCTTGGTCAGCGCCTTTACGCAAAAGGTGCAGAATGAACGCAACCATGCGGTCGAGAATCGAACCGAAAACCTCGCCGCGCAGGCTACCATCGCAAACCTCCTCATTGGCGTCGTGAAGCCGGGCGAGCAGCCGTGGAACCGGATCTTCGAGATGATGGCCGATCAGTGGATCGACCAGGCGGACGCCACCCACACCGAGATGTCAAAGCAACGCCCGGGCAAGTATGTCGAGCCTGAGGAATTACTTGCGGTAGCGCCTTCCGGAAAGTGGGCGGCGGCGTTGCCATCGAGCATGCGTGATCGAATCGATGTCAGCATGTCGCGCCTCATTCTCACCGGCTCCCGGTTTGATCAAGCGGCGGATCGAATTGTCGAAATTGGGAAACGGAGCCCGGCCGCCGGCGCGGCGCTGGCCGAGGAATTCCTGGTGGTCTGGGCCAAGAGCCACAACCCGGAAATCCCGGAGAACCTGCGCCGCAAGTATGGGCTGCCCGAGGACGCGCGCATTCCGGTCACCCCGATCATGATGGAGAAGAACATCAACAGCCTCGCCCGCATGATGACGCTCTTCCGCGACACCGGTCTCGCGCCGGAGGACTATTCGCAGGTCGTCACCGCATTCGACCTGGCCTACAGCACGGCGGAAACCTATCGGACTTCTCATATCGAAAAGGTCTTTGGCCCGATGAATCAGATGGATGAGCCCGTCTTTTCGCTCATCCTCAAGCAGATGAACGCCAACCTCGGTGAGCGCTGGCGCAAGATGGAGGTTCAGCAGGCCGGACTCACCCGGCGTGATGAATCGGAAACGCTGGAGATGGTCCGCAACGGGTATGATACCGCGCTGAAACTCATCGACGGCTGGCTGGAAGGTCACCCCGATGCCTGGCGCCCGCTGACGCTCGCGGGAACCTTGCTGGTGGACTGGGGCGATTTCGAATACTTTCAGGAACTCGTCGCCAACGATCCGAAAATGCGGATCTTCGGCTTCAAGGAAAAGAACCTGCGCGCGCAGGAATACTTCGATCGCGGGGCTGCTGCTTACGGCAAACAAGTGGCACAGCTTCCGGCCGGCGAATACACCGTCGAACCTTACTTGGCCTGGTTCAACGGGCTGCTCGGGATCGGTTCGAACGACCAGCTCAACCTCTCCAAGGCGATGAACCGCGCGGCTCTGACAAAGATTCGCAAATATCTCGAAGCTCTTCCGGACGGCGCTGCAGCTGCCCACATCGGCCTCTTTGCCAAAGTCGTGAAGACGCGCCTCGATGATACCGCCAACCCGCTGCACGAAGACCTCCGCTACCGTTACCTCGCGGGCGCGACAATCATTACCAAGGACGATCCGTTCAGCTTTGGCGCTGCCAAGAATCTCGCTTACTTCGATGAGCTGCTCAGCGAAGTCCGCTTGGAAACCCGGGTCGATGGACCGAACACGGTGGGACGGGATCAGGACTTCGGCATCATTCTGAGCATCATTCACACCGAGGCGATGGGACGTGCGGCCAAGTTCGGTCAGTATCTCACCAATGATCCCGCCGCCGGTGTGAACAAGAGACCGTCGCCCAAGGTGAAAACGATGAGCCAAGCCCAGGGGCCGCGCGACGAGCTGGAGTTAAATATCCGGGAGGCGATGACGCCCTTCTTTGACATCAAGACGATCACCTTCGCCACCACCGATGTGAGACCGCGGCCAACGGCGACACCGGGCTGGGAAGAAACCGTGCTCGCTTACCTGCACGTCCGAGCCAAGGACGCCAGCGTCGACAAGATCCCGCCGATCGGGCTGGCGCTGAAGTTTGTCGATATGACGGGCCCTGTCAGCATTCCGGCCGAGTCCGCCGAGACACTCATCAAGGTTGCGACCGATGCCGTGCCCGCGCGCCCGGCTAACCAGATCAGCATCACCCAAACGCTCGACACCCGCCAGTTGACGATCAATGGCACGCTCGCGCTCGAGATTGCAGCGAGCGCCACCGGCCTGGTTCCGGATTTGGAGCAGCTGCTCGATCTTCCCAACGACGAGGCCGCGATCGCAATCCAGCACGTCAATCCCCACGAGAGTTTGCAGATCAAAGAACTCAACACCTGGGGCGATGAGATCACCCCAACTTCGGAGCGTCTCTGGACAATCACGCTCGACGGCGATGCGGTGCGCGCCGCGACCGGGCCACTCGAGTTTCAATTCCCAACCCCGAAAGTGGCCGATGCTACCGTCACTTACCAAAGCTACCGGGAAATGGATCTGATGACACTGTCGGAACCCGTTGTGACCCTCGGTCCGTCTGCCGAAGGCAAGGCCGCCGAACTCCTCGCAAATCCCGCGAAATATCCGGTTCCCTGGCTCATTGGGATCGGCTGCGGCGTCATCGGAATCGGCGTGATCTTGATCCTGTTTCGCAGACGTGGTCGCGAACGGCCACTGCGGGCCCGCGACGTTTTCCACATGCCATCCGATGTCGACGGGTTCGCGGTCGTCGCCCTTTTGCGCCGCTTGCGCAGCAGCCCGCTGATTAAGCTAAAAGAGGAGCAGCAAGACGAACTGCAAAGCGATCTTGAAAGCATCGAACAGTCCTACTTCGGCGCCGAAAGCACCTTGCAGGAAGACGACCTCCGCAAAATCGCTTCGAAGTGGCTTCGCTGTGCTTCTTGAATCAACGACCACCATTTAATTCCTCATAATACGTCCGCTTCTTATGTCCACTGCACCCGCAAGCCGCCCCGACCGCACCCAGTCCCCTCAGGAATTCGTCTCCGGAGTCCGCGAACGCGTCGCCAAAATCGTCGTCGGTCAGGATGTCGTTGTTGAACGCGTGTTGATCGCCCTTCTCACTGGCGGTCATCTTCTGCTGCAAGGCCTGCCCGGACTCGCAAAAACCCTCCTCGTGAACTCACTCGCCAAGGCGATCCATCTCGATTTTAACCGCGTCCAGTTCACCGTCGACATGCTGCCATCCGACATCATCGGCTCAGAGATCATCGATCAAGAAAGCGGCGAGTTTAGAATCCACCGCGGTCCGATTTTCACCAACCTGTTGCTCGCGGACGAGATCAATCGGGCCGCGCCGAAAGTGCAGGGTGCGATGCTCGAGGCGATGCAGGAGCGCAAGGTTACCATCGGCGGACAGTCTCTCAGTCTGCCCGTGCCCTTCCTGGTCATCGCGACGCAAAATCCGGTCGAACAGTCCGGCACCTTTGACTTACCTGAGGCGCAGCTAGACCGCTTCATGCTCCTGCACCGACTCGACTATCCGGGTCGCGAGGACGAGCAGCAGATCCTGATGAACCAGCTCGGCATGGGCCTGAAGCGCGAAGGCGGTGGTGCAGTGCCGCGCTCGGCCTTTGACATGATCGAGGACGACGCCTGCGGATCGAAAGAAGACCTCGTTGCCGCGATGGAGGCCGTGCAGGCCGTGCATGTCAGCGAAGTGTTCGTGAAGCATTGCGTCGAACTGACACGCCGCACCCGGGAATCGAAGCACCTCGACTTTGGCTGCAGTCCCCGCGCCGGCCTGGCCTTGATCAATGCGGCCCGGGCGCGGGCGGTGATGCACGATCGCGACTACGTGACGCCGGATGATTTGTTTGATCTCGCCGAGGACGTGGTCCTGCACCGGATCCGTGTCACCTTCGAAGCCTCCGCCGCCGGCCACACGGGGCCGCAAGTCCTGGAGGAAATTCTCGCCGGCCTTGGTTAACATGAAACGTAAGGTAAAACTCAGCGACGATCCGGTCGATGCCCGGCAGTTCGAAGTGACAGTCAACCAGCTGGCCAACAGCTTGAGCTTCGGCCAGGACGAATCCGTCTTCCACGGTGGCGGTCTCGAGTTCGCCCAGTCGCGTGTCTATGTCGCCGGCGATCCGGTGAAGTTTATCGACTGGAAGGTTTCTTCGCGCGTCGGTAAGCTCTACATCAAGGAATTCCAGGAGCCGCGACAAATCCCCCTCTACTTGCTCGTCGATACCTCGGCCTCGATGTGCGTGAGTTCGCAGGAACTTAGCAAGTATGCCTGGGCAGTGCGCATCGCAACCGGCGTGGCGCTCGCGGCGCAGGAGACGATGACGCCGGTGGGAATGCTCGGTTGCGGCGCGCGCGAACTGCATGTGCGCCCTTCGCTCTCACGCAATCTCGTGATGGAATGGTCGCACAAGCTTCGGCATCACGACTTCATGGAAGAGACGACGCTGGCCCAGCGAGTCCGTGAAGTAGCACCTTCGTTAAAGCGCCGAACCACGGTCATCGTGCTCAGCGACCTCCATGATCCCGACGTCTTCGCCGCGCTCCAAGTGCTCGGACAGGAACACGATTGCCTGGTATTACATCTCCAGGATCCGGCCGAGTTGAACATCAAGGGCGCGGGTCTATTCCGCGGCGCTGAAGCGGAGTCGGGCCGCAAGTTTGTCGGCCATGGTCGGCGCGCCTTCGTTGACAGCGCCGGCTGGAAGAGCGAGCTCACACGCTTCGGAATTGACTACCTTTCTCTTCGCACCGACCAGTCGATTCTCGGCCGCTTGCGGCATTTCTTGAACCGCCGTGGCTTGGGTGGCAGCGCCGGACGATGACATGAAGCGCGGCTCCCATTTCAAACGCAACGCCACCCTCGTGGTGATCGCCGCCGTGCTCGTGCTCGTCGCGCTTGTTACTTACTTGAATTGGGATCGAAATCCAGAAGTCGACGGCCCCGGCGTGCCGCTCGGCGTGGAACAGGCCGCGATCGTAACCTACAGTGGACCACGGCTCTCGGTGGCGCCCTACAAATGGGGAGTCGCGGTGAACGTACGGATCGCCAAGGTGACGGAACAAGCTGACCGTCGCATCTACGATGTCCGTTACATCGTCAATCGCGCGGGCACCTTCGATCTCAGGGATTTTCTCGTCGCCGCTGATGGCAGCGAGTTGACAGGCTTGCCTGCCTTTCAAATTATCGGCGATTCCAAGCTGTCAAAAGATCTCGATACTCGCATTGAAGAAACCGAGGAGCTGCGGATCGATGTAGGCGGCCATTACTACGAAACGATGGCGGTGCTTTTTGTTCTGTGGATCGTGTGGCTGCTGTTGCTCATCTTTTACAAACGCCCGCGGACGGTGCCCGAATCGGACGCGACTCCCGCTGGCCTTACGCTTCCCGAGATGCTGCGCAACTTCATGACGAAGTTGGAGGCCGGTGCCCTGACCGCCGACGACAAGGCCCTGATGGAGATGCAGCTACTCCGCTGCTGGCGCGATGAACTTGCGCTTGGCCCCATCCCCATGCGCGCCACCCTGAACGCGATCTGGCGCGACGACAAAACGGCGGCATCCTTGCGCAAGCTCCAACATTGGCTGCATCATCCCGCGTCACCGGTTGCGCGCGAAGAAATCGCCGCGCTTGTCGCCCCGTATGCGGCGGACGCCAATCCCCGGGAGGAGGCCACGCCATGACATTTCAACACCCGCAACTTCTCGCCCTGCTAGCCGTGCCGGTGATCCTCGTGTTCTGGGAATTTGTCCGGCGAGGGCATTCGATCGTGATGCCTTTCGATCACGGCAAACAAGGGCGCGGCTGGTTCCTCCGCATTCTTGTTCTCCTCGCAAACTGTCTGCCTGCCGCCTTACTGGCCATCGCGATCCTTTTCCTGGCGCACCCAATGAAGTTCGAGCCCCCCGAAGTGGAGCGGCAGCTCACCAACATCCAACTCTTACTCGACACATCCGGCAGCATGGCCGAAGCGCATGGGTCACAATCCGACGGCCGCCATCGGCGCTTCGATTCGGCGATGGACGCCATCGAGCAGTTCGTCAACTACCGGCAAGGCGATGCCTTCGGTCTCACCATTTTCTCGCGGCACTACATCCACTGGCTGCCGCTCACCCTCGACACCCAATCGATCCCGCTCTCCAAACGATTCATCCAGCCCGATAATCCGAAAATCGATCCCGTCGAGATGGGGCGGCACGGCCTGCCCGACCGTCTCTGGGGCATCACCCTTATCGGCAAAGCGCTCAATGGCTCGATCGAACTCCTCGCCGAACGTCCCAACGGCGATCGCATGATCATTCTTCTAACTGACGGCGAGAGCAGCGACATCCTGCCGCCGAAAGACGCTCCAATTATCGCCCGCCTGCGACAGGAGCGGATCACCGTCTTTGCCATCATGCTCAGCGGTGACAGAATTCAACCGCAGCTCGTCAACATCGCCCGCTCCACAGGCGGCGAAGCCTTCAACGCCGTGACCGGCGAAGCCCTGGAGATTGTGTTTCGCCGTATCGACGAGATGAAGAAAGTCACCGTGTTAGAGAAACGACCGCAGCTCGTTGACTACTACGATCCCTTCGTGATTCCCGCCTTGAGTCTCCTCGCGGCAAGCGTGCTGGTGCTGTTCGGACTGCGTTTCACGCCATGGTGATGGTGGAGCGTTTCATTCCGATGCGTTTATTGCGGTGAAGATGTCACCATGAGGGATTGTGTCATCGATTCCAAAGACGCAGTGCGCTTCCTTGTCCAAAACTCCAACTCCCTCGGATTGGATCCTGATCAGCTCTGGAGTCCCGACGCCTCCACCCTCGCCTCCGCCGACCATCGTATTTCCCTGGAGCGCCTTTTTCAGGCCCGCCTCTTGGTTGGCCCTAAGCCTCATGAATTTTCAGGGCGTCATATTCATAATGACTCCCCAGGCAGAGGGCATCTGCCACCATCGCCCCGAAAAAGGCCCCTCTCATCGATTCTTCTTTGGAAATGGAATTCATGGATTTATTTAAGCTCGTTCGATGATGGCGCAAGCGGAGATCAATGACGATGCCCCGTTCCAGGAATGCTTCAAAGACCGGGAATCACCTTTTAGGATGTTTGTCGGCTGAGGTCTTTCTGGCGGACTTGCTTAGCATCTTCACTCCGGAGATGTCACCACCCGTAGCGTGATTCGGGCAGGCTTCCCTGAGTTTAAATTCTCAGCAAGTAGGACGAGAAACACTCCAAAACCTGCCCCGAGTTCGAGGTGAATTGAGAACCGCTAAACCCCACAATTACGGCCGTTCTGAGGATTCGGTCTTTCGCTACGCCTGACATATTTCTGCATTAAGACCGTGCCATTCATGTCTCGCATATTGCACGGAAGATTGAGTTGCTCCCAACTACGGAACACCCTTTTCTTTCAGGTCCCGCAGCGACCAAATCTCGCCCGCCATTTCACAGAGGGCCCCTCGTGGTTTCCTTGCCCCGTCCTTCCGCTTCGGACCAAACCGTTCCCGGCTCGCCTGAAACACTCCGTCGACAAAACTCTTCGATCCAATCACGGCGCCATCCGTGAAATAGCGGACCCGGCATTGAATCACCTTGGAAATCTTCAAATCCCGCGCCTTCTCCTCCGAGAGCCGCGCCAATTCCGCTTCCGCCTTCCCGCGATCCATGCCCTTGCGAACCACCACCCGCTGCTTCGTCTTCACATTCCCTCGTTCTTCCCCCTGCTCCATCCCCGCCGAAATCAAGATCCTGCGATACTCCTTTCCCACTCCGCCTTGCGCCCAACTCCGCGCACTCACCTCGCGACTCCCGAACGAATACATCGCCCGGACCAAACCCTCCTGAGCCTTCTTCGACCCGCGACCACCGCCAACCGCTTCCCCGTAGGAACTCCAACGATAATCCGCCGGGTCTTCTACCATCTCCGCCCTGATCGGATTCAAATCGATATAAGCCGCCATCGTCTTGGCCGCCAAGCCATCCTCCACAATCACACTCCGAAATCGAGACTCCCAAAGCGTCCCCTGACGACCGTGCTCCCGATTAAACCAGCACGTGAACCGTTGCAGCATCCCCTTGAAAAACTCACTCAGCGAATGCATCCGGTAGGAATACCGGACATGAATCGCCTCCAGAGCCTCCTCTCCAAGTTTCACGTTCCGCGCCCGCTCCGCTTTCGTTAAATCGCCCGTGCCAGGATACTCCCCCGAGATCAAGGCCTTCGCCTCCTCGATTTCTCTCGCCACAGAAGCCGTGTAGTTCCGCGAATAAAGCCCTCCCAGCCTCCGCAAAAGCTCCTCCTCGGAAAGCCCCAAAGACTCCCTCTTCTCACACCCCGGCGGAACTTCCAGCAGGACATGCAAGTGATTGCTCATGAGGCAATACGACAAAATCCGGCAACCGCTAAAGCGCTCATACATCCGCAGAAGAATCCGAAGCTGCTCCTTCTCCTCAGCCTCCAAAACTAAACGCCGATCCACAATTCGAGTCACAACATGATAAATCGCCACCGGCGGACACTCCCCTGAGGAGGCACTCGGAACCAAAAATCGACGCAGCTTCTTCATCTCGTGGCCACCTTAG
>CALFSW010000165.1 GCA_937916505.1 uncultured Verrucomicrobiales bacterium
TCGATCACTAAGTTTACGGTTCATCACAAGTCCGCCGGAGCGGTAGTCCGTGTTACCATGGCCAGCGGGTTTAGGCAACATTCACGCCGTTGTATTAAAGAACCCTGTTTGTAATCGAAGACTCCCCAATCACTCACAATTTACGACGCAAGAATTCAAACGCCGCTTACTTTTGAGGGTTTAAAAAAAGTGAGCACAGCTGGGGCTGCGCTTTCCCTGGCTAACCGGATTCTGTTAAAACCGCCGACCACTTGCCGGAGCTTCGATGCCCCGATTGACCCCAGGTTCAACCCACTGTTTGTCGGAAAGAGCAGGACATTGACGGTAAGGGCGACACTCAGAAACGTGCTTTTGAGCAGGTTCAAAGAAGAGGGACGAGGCAGGAGCAGGTTGGTCAGTCATGCCAATTTTACAACCTCATCCCAAGCCTCACAGCCAGTGAAAATGTCGCCCTCGTCACCGATGTCACGGAAGACCCGATGGATGTCGAAGAGGCTCTGGAACTCGTTGGTCTCAGCCACCGCCTCCACCACTTCCCCGCCCAAATGTCCGGCGGCGAACAACAACGTGTCGCTATCGCGAGGGCCATCGCAAAAAAACCCGACGTCCTGCTCTGCGACGAACCCACCGGGGCACTGGATGTCAAAACGGGCATCACCGTGCTGGAGGCCATCGACAACGTCAACCGCACCCTTGGCACCACCACCGCCATCATCACGCACAACGCCGTGATCGCCGACATGGCACACCGCGTGGTCACCCTTGCTGACGGCCGTATTCTACACACCATCGAAAATGAGCATCGCGTCTCCGCTTCCGGACTGAACTGGTAACCCATACCTCCGGCATGAATGCACTAAACACAAAACTGCTTCGCGACCTCATCGCCATGAAGGGGCAGTCCCTGGCCATCAGTGCCGTCGTCGCCTGCGGCATCGCCGTCTTTGTCATGTCGATGACCACCCTCAGGTCCCTCTCCAATGCCAAGGATAATTATTACGCAGGTAGCCGCTTCGCGGAAATCTTCACCGCTCTCGTCAGAGCCCCCGCACAGGTCGCGGCCCGTGCCGCCATGATCGATGGCGTCGCCTCGGTCGATCATCGTGTCGTCGAACACCTCACTCTCGATATGCCGGGTATGGCCGAACCCGCCACCGGCGAAGCCGTGTCGCTTCCCGAACATCCCAGCACCGGCTTAAACCAAATCCACCTGCTCTCCGGACGCCATCCCGAAGCCACGCGTGCGGGCGAGGTCATCGTCAGTGAGCCCTTTGCCGAGGCTCATCAAATCAATCTCGGGCAGAAACTTAAAGCCACCCTGCGCGGCCAGCATCAGAACCTGACGGTCGTGGGAATCGCCCTCTCACCCGAATACCTCATCCAGATCGAACCCGGCAGCCTCTTTCCAGACCATCAACGCTTCGGCGTTTTCTGGATGTCGAGGAAACAACTCGCCGCCGCTGCCGATATGGAAGGCTCGTTCAATAACCTCATCCTCACTCTGGCCCGGGGAGCCAACGAAAAGGAAGTGATCCGAAAGCTCGATGAACTCCTCAAACCCTACGGTGGCACCGGCACCATCTCACGCCATAACCACCTGTCAGCCCGCTTCATCGAAGACGAACTGCAGGGACTCAAAACCATGGGCATGATCCCGCCGTTCATCTTCCTGGCCGTCGCCGCCTTCCTGCTCAACATCTCGCTACGCCGGATCCTCACCAGGCAGCGCGAGCAAATCGCCGCGCTCAAAGCCTTCGGCTATACCAATGCCGAAATCAGCTGGCATTTTTGCAAACTCACCTCAACCATTGTCCTGATAGGATCGGTCACCGGATGCCTCCTCGGCACATGGATGGCCAGCGGCATGATATCGATGGATCAAGCCGTCTATCGATTCCCCGTCATCGAGCTCTCGACCGGCATGGCAATCTACCTCATCGCCATGGCGATCGGCGCCGGCATCCGCGGCACCGTCAAACTCCCGCCCGCCGAAGCCATGCGCCCGGCCCCGCCGGCCAATTACAAACCGTCGTTGATAGAACGCCTTGGCCTCGGCCGGTTCCTCTCCCGGCCCGCCCGTATGGTCACCCGGGAAATTGGTCGCCATCCGGTCAAATCATTCTTCACCTCTCTCGGCATTGCCTTTGCCTGCGCGATCCTAATCGTCGGAAACTTCGGCAAGGACTCCATCGAATACCTGATTGATTTCCAATACGGAACCGCCGAACGTGATGACGCCCGGGTCCAATTTTTCGAGACCATGCCAGCCCGCGCAGTCAGGGAACTCGAACAGGTCAACGGCGTGATTAAGGCCGAGCCCTTCCGCCACGTGGCCGCTCGACTGCGGCACGGCCAACGCTCAAAACACCTCGGCATCACAGGCATCTCGCTGAAAAAAGTCACCATCAAAAGCTTCATGGACACCTTTGCGGAAAACCTGCTGCGCATGCGCCTCTTCAATATCCTCTTCGCCGTGATCATCGCCGTTGGGGTGGTCTACAGCAGCGCCAGAATCGCCTTTTCGGAACGCTCCCGCGACCTTGCCACCCTGCGCGTTATCGGACTGACAAAGGGGGAAGTATCCGGCATCCTGCTGAGCGAATTAGCCTTGGTCACGCTCTTTGCCATCCCCATGGGCCTGCTCATCGGTCGGGGGCTTTGCCTGCTCATGGCCAAAGCCCTGGAGACGGAGCTCTACCGTATCCCCTTCCTGATCCATCCCGCAACTTATGGATACTCAGCCATCATCATCTGCTCGGCGATTGTATCCGGACTCATCGTCCAACGCAAAATCGACCAACTCGATATGGTAACCGCCCTTAAAACAAGCGAATGAGAACAAGCAACAAACCCAACCCGCTCCTTCACAAACTGAGGCGTGCCCTCAAATGGATCATCTCCGTGGCAATCATCATAGCGCTCGTGGCCCTCGCCTTCATCCCCAGACCCGTCGAAGTCGATATCGGCACCGTGGCAAAGGGCGACATGTCCATCACCATCGACGACGACGGCGAAACCCGCATCCGCGAACGCTACACCATCTCCGCTCCACTCGCCGGTCAGCTCCTCCGCATCAACCTCAACCCCGGAGACCCGGTCAAACAAGGCGACACTCTCGCCGTCATCACCCCTACCGCTCCCGGCCTGCTGGACCCACGCGCGAAGCTACAAGCCCGGGCCCGGGTGGACGCAGCCATGGCAGCCGTCACCAGTGCCCAAACGCAGCTGGACGCTCGCAACATTGAAACCGCATCGAAGACGGAACCCTCATCAAACCAAGATCGTGAACACGCTCCATCTGGGCTCGCTTGCCTTATGCCTCACCCTCGGCGCCTGCAATCCTATCGGCCCCGACTACAAAGGCCCACCACAAGTCCCCCATGCCAACACATTTCGCGGTGGCAGCGGCCAGTCAGCCGATCTCGACACCTGGTGGCTCAAGCTGCGAAGCAAGGAGCTCAACCAAGTGGTGGCACGTGCCCTGCAAAACAATCATGACATCGCGATCACCCGCCAACGCCTCCGTGAAGCCCGCGCACTGCGCAACCAAGCCGCCAGCTCCATTCTTCCCCGCGCTGACACCAGCACCTCCTACACCCACAGCAACCTCGCCGGCATGCCCGGCTTTGGCTCCCTCGATACCATCTCTGGTGCGGGATTCCTCGGCAGTCCGCTCAAATACTGGAGCGCCGGCATCGATGTCTCCTGGGAAATCGATGTCTTCGGCGGTGGCAGACGAACAATAAGCAGCGCCCGGGCAAGAGAACAGGCAGCCCGGGAAGACTTACACGCCACTCGCCTCGCCGTCGCCGCCGAAACCACCGAAACCTATTTCACCATCGCGGGAATGCGC
>CALFSW010000166.1 GCA_937916505.1 uncultured Verrucomicrobiales bacterium
CGCCAAAAAGAGGGCCCTCCGAAAGTTCGGAAGGCCCGCTCAAGGACTTTTTGGGGTGCCGGAGGAAGAGGGTTTGTTAGTCCTGCATCCCGCGTGCCCAGGCTGGCTGGCCATTTTGAATGGCAAAGGCGAGGACCTTGTCGCGAAGAATTCCGGTTTTAGTGTCAAAAAGTTGAACGGTGGCCGGACCGTGATTGCCGCGGGATTTCACGACGATTTGGGATTGGCCTTTGTTAAAGTGGTGGGACTCCACATTGGGAGACGCGGTCCTGATTGTTGAAATGACGCGGCCATTTTGCATCACTTGAATCTGCCCCTGTCCGACTGACGCGGTGAGACGACCATACCCCTGGGGGTGTCCGGGATTGATGTTGTAGCGGCTGTAGTTGGTGTATGCGGCCACATAGCCATTGCGAAAGACCCCCTCGGTGAGAGGTCCGTACATCGAGGAGTGGGAACGGTAGTTGCTGCGCCGGTTGGCCTGGGCATCCCTGCGGCCGGCATTGTAGCCGTCCCGGTAAAAATCATGTTGGGCAGGCTGGTAGGTGTTTGCCGGGAGATTGGAAATTGGATCGTAGCTAAGTCCACCTCCAGAGGGGTCGACGACACAGGACGTCAATAGGACAGTTGGAACAATCGTTAGGACAAGGGCTGCAATTTGTGTGCTTTTTAATTTCATGATGATGGGAATATCGTTGAAGAAGTTGGTTTAGAGCGGGGATTAGTCAAACCGTTTTCATCTTCAGTGGCAACAATGGGAGAAGTTTCGAATGCAGAGCCTGGCGACACGTTGCCCGGCCAACTTCGTAGTCATGCCACCGGCTTTTAACGGCGCGCTCAATCCGGTCATGGCGACCTGCCTTTCCACTTTCATGCTGGAAATCTACCACCGCTTCCTTCCGGCCAACCGAATAGAGTGAAGCCGGGGCGCAGGAGTTGAGGATGTCGCAGGAAGAGACAGGCCCTGGCCTGCTCTTCTTCAACGGAGCCGGTGTTTCACCCAGTCTGCCGGCTTCCTGAAATGGCCTCTTCCGACAAATGAATGAGAACAAGGTCAGGCGGCGATCTTGCCCCAAACGATCATGGTGGTCCTGATTGCCAACACGCAGGCCACCACGAAGCCAAGCGAACAGCTGACCAGGATCCAGCGAGGAACCTTCCTCTCCCCGGTGAGATCCTTCCGTGTCCCGAGATAGAGCAAAGCACCCGCCAACATCGGCAGGCCCAGAACGGTCAGCGCTTGTGCAAAGGTGATTAATCCCACCGTCCCGGAAGCACCGGCAAGAGACATCGAGGCGACCAGCATTCCGATCAGCAAAGCGAGGCAGGTCAGTCGCCGGGGCATGGCATCCGACAAGCGCCATCCTTTGCCGAGGCTATCAGACAGGATGGTGCCGCCAATCACGGCATTGACCAAAAAGGAACTCAAGGCCCCCGCCATAATCCCCAAACTGAAGATCACTTTCGCACTCTTTCCAAACAAAGGTTCAAGCTGTCTCGCGACATCCCCCACGCTCTTCAATTCGACCGGTCCGGGGCGCCCGTGAAAAGTCAGGACGGAGGTCAGGAGGATGAAAGAGGTCACCGCCCCCAGAACACAGATTCCAATAATCGAATCACGCAAGCCCTCCCGCCAGTCGGATAACTTCCACCCTTTTTCTCGAACCAAGTAGGCCTGGTAAAACGCCCCTCCAATCGAGAACGTTGTCCCGATCATTCCCAACAGCGGAATCAAATCCCGACCACTTTCCTGCGATCCTCCGCTCCCGGCTTCCGATCCCGCCGAGCCAAACAACACCACGATGAAGTTGCAGGTGAATGCCAAAATCATCACCAACACCAAAATCTTCATCAGCCTCTCGATCTGCGCGTAGAGACTCCGAATTCGAAAGAGGCAGAAGACCACGAAGAGATTGATCACCAGCAAGACCGCCAGCTTTGGCCCGAACGAGGTCAGAAGCGTTCCGTCTCCGACGTCTTCAAAGAGCGGTTCCAATCCCGCGATGATGGCCATGTTGTTGCTGGATTGAAACAAGGCCACCACCAGAAAGAGAACCAGTCCGACAAACAAAGAGGCTCCGCGTCCGAGTCGAGCTGCCAGTTCCTCGCAGAGACTCCTCTCATAAGTGACCCCAAGTCGGGCCGCGAGGGCCACCATTCCGATCATCAGGAAAGTCGACAGAGCCAACAAAAACCAAGCCGGGAACCCAAAACTCGCACCCACCTTGGAGCTGGTCAAAATCGTCCCCGGTCCCAGGACCACCGCCGCCACAATCACGGTCGGGCCAATCCTTCCAAAAAGCTCTTTTAATCGTCTCATCATATCGTTTCTCCAATCACAGTTCCGGGGTTTTCTACAAGGACCTTCCGGATGTCTTCTTCGCTGAAACCCAATTCACGCGAAAGGTTCCCGGCAATCCCCGGCATCGTCACCGTCGAACCAATCAAATGGCTCCCATCCGGAGCCCGCGCCACCAGGTCTTCACCGATCTTCACATCCCGGCCTAAAAAGCGATAATCACCCGGTCCCATGCGGGCCGCCGCGATGGCGTCGGTCACCATCACCACCCTCCCGGGCCCAAGAAGATCCAGGTAGTTCCTTAGGGTGGTGAAAGGCACATGAGCCCCGTCCGGAATGAAGCTGATCCAAAGCTCTTCCCGAAGAGCCAGAACCCGCTGAATGATGTTGTCATGACGATCCAAATTCATCGGGCATCCATTGCCGAGGTGGGTGAACATCCGCAGCCCGGCATCGATCGCTCCTCTCAATTCATCAAGGCTTGGGTCACAATGGCCCGCCGCCACACACACGCCCCGAGTGGCCAAATACCTCGTCACCGAAAACCCGTGGTCGCGTTCCGGAGCCAGGGTCACGATTCGGGTCAATCCTTCCGCGGCATCAAGGAGTCGATCCATCGCCGACACCTCGGCGACCCGCGCGTGCGCGACGGGATGAGCCCCAATAAAGCCCGGGGTCTCATTTAAAAAAGGGCCTTCGATGTGTATGCCTCGAATCATTTCCGACCACTCCGGATCTTCCTCCCGCAGCTGCACCAAACGGGCAATGCGCCCACACATGAGATCGAGATCGTCCGTGATGACCGTTGCCAAAATCCCCGCCACGCCATCCTCTTTCAAGGCGGCGCAGACCGTGGCCAGTTTTTCGGCGTTCAGATCGTCATCATTAAAATCGACGCCCGCATATCCGTTCACCTGTAGATCAAAGGCGTCCATCGCTACACCTTTTGTTCGAAAAATTCCCGGGCTCTTTTTTCATCAAGCGGCAGAGCCACCGGCACTCCTTCTTTCGCTGAAATCCGGGCCGCCCACCCCAGGTCCGCGACCGCCGCGGAATTCACAAAGCTCAAAAACGATTGCTCCCCTTTTCGGATGCACTCCAAAAAATGAGCAACACATTCACCGGTTTGATGTTTCATGACATCGCCGCTATCCGGAGTGCTGGTGTCGGCAGGCCATTGATACTTCACGAGCCCTTCTCTTTCGCAGCGCGGAGCATCCAAGGGATACACCCACTGACCTTCCGTGGCCGTCTCCGACCAATAGCGAACCTTTTGGGGGCGATCGAGCTGGGAGTCGAAAATCAGGCCCCCTTCCGTGCCATGAATATTGTGATAGGCATCATAGCCATTGGCCTGGTCCACATTCCCGAAGCACAACCCGGCGGCCCCGTTGCTAAACTCAATGTGGAGATTCCAAATCGCCGGAATGTCGAAGTCCCGGCGATGGATCTCGCTGCTCGTGGCATAAACCTTCACCGGCGTCGCTCCTTGCCCGGCCATGATGTTTAACATCACGGAAAGGGAATGAATGATGCCCATGCCGATGGCATCGCCCATCCTCGCTCCCGAAAGCTTCCACACCTTGTCATCAGCGATGTTGATGGGATGCCGGTAGTTGACCTGAATCTGCGTGATGGTCCCAAAGACTCCTTCCGCGGTCATGCCTCGGATCCGATTCTCCATCGCATCAAAATTCATGAGGTAATCGACAAAGGTAATCAGCCCGGGATTGGCCTTTTCCAACTCGATCTGCTGCAAAAATTCATGGTATCGCGTCGCACAGGGTTTCTCACAGAAAACATGCTTGCCCGCTTTGAGCGCGGCGATTGCCTGAAGCCCGTGGGCTTCGTTGGTGCTGCAAATGAAAACGGCATCGAGATCAGGCGAGGACAAGAGACGCTCGTAGTCCTCAAAATAGAGTTCCTCCCCCAAGCCCAAGTCAGCGAGAACTTCAACGGCACGATCACGTCGGCGCTGATGGACCCCCACAATCGAGACCCCGTCTTGTTCGGTCAGTCGCCTCAACAAGGTCGCCCCCATCCAACCTGCTCCCACGAATCCAATCCCGATGGAACTCATTGTGAAGCCCCTCCTCCGCTCAGCAGGCTCGCGGCCGGACCATCGAGATACAGACCACAATCCTCATGTTTCTGCAAAATCGAAGCCGGAACCTTGGGAGTCACCTCCCCCTCCACCGCATTTTTCACCGCTTCGGATTTCCGCTCATCCGGAACAGTGCAAATAATGCTCCCGCTCTTCATGATCTGGCGAACCGACATCGAGATCGCCTTTGCCGGCACCGCTTCCAAACTCGGAAACCATCCCTCCCCAAACTGCTGTTGACGACAGGCTTCATCCAAATCCACCACCAGATAGGGCTTTTCGGTGTCAAAATCAGCCGGAGGATCGTTAAAGGCCAGATGCCCGTTTTCGCCAATCCCGACAAAAGCGACATCGATCGGGGATTGGGCAATCAATTCTCCCACCCGAAGACACTCCGCCCCGGGATTGTCCTCTGCGTTGATGTAGTGAAACGCCCTCACCGGAGCAGGCAGCTGATCCTCAAAGCGCTCCTTTAAATACTTTCGAAACGAGGCCGGATGCTCGATCGACAGACCGACATACTCATCGAGATGGAAAACGGTCACTTTTGTCCAATCGATTCCTCCTTCTTTCGTGAGAGCCTCCAACATTTCAAACTGCGAGGCCCCGGTCGCGACGATGATATTCGCCTCACCCCGCTCCTGAAGAGCCGCTCGCATTTTCTCCGCCCCTGCTGCGGCTGCGGCAGCCCCCATCTCCTCTTTCGTATCAAACCGCTGATCATTCATTAATGGACATGATGAAGGACCTCCGTGTCAGGTCAATCTCATTGCTCGACACCTTGTCTTTACCATCGACACCCCACTCCCTAATCCGACATCCTTTCAAGATGACCTTCCCTCGACGGCACTTTCTTAGAAACACCACCACTCTGGGGCTTGCCGGCTCCCTCGGCTTCAACCTGAAGCTTGAGGCCGCGCCCACCCCGGCCCTCCTTGAAACAAAAACCATCAGCCACCTGCCAAATCTCTATCAAGGCTGGCCAACCCTGGCCCGATGCTCCAACGGTCAACTTCTGGTCGTTTGCTCCGGTGGCCGGGAACAACATGTCTGTCCCTTCGGCCGGGTCGAACTCCAAAGATCCGACGACAACGGCAAAACCTGGACCTTTCCACGAACCCTCCTCGATGGCCCCATCGACGACCGTGACGCCGGAGTCCTCGAGACCGCCAAAGGCTCCCTTCTCGTCACCACTTTCACCTCTCTTGCCTACGCCAGCATCATCCCCAATGACGGCCGTCGCGCCCGCTGGCTTGCCGCTCACAATCGAATTTCAGAAGAAGAACGCAAAAACGAACTCGGGGAGTGGATGATTCGCTCAACCGACGGGGGCATCACCTGGTCCGCGCGCTATCCCACCATCGTCAATAGCCCCCACGGACCCACGCAACTCTCCGACGGAAGACTCCTGTATGCCGGGAAGAAACTCTGGAACGAGGGAAAGGAAGCCGGCGTCTGTGAGTCTCGCGATGATGGCCAAACCTGGCAATGGCTCGCAGCCATTCCAACCCGCGAAGGTGACCACCACAAAGATTATCACGAACTCCATGCCATCGAGGCCGGCGATGGCAGCCTCATCATCCACATCCGAAATCACAACAAAACCAACGTCGGAGAAACCCTCCAAAGCGAATCCCAGGATGGAGGGAAAACCTGGTCCACTCCCCATGCCATCGGAGTGTGGGGACTCCCCTCCTTCCTCACCCGGCTTCGTGATGGACGTCTCCTGATGAGCTACGGTCATCGCCGCAAACCATTCGGAAACCAAGCACGCGTCAGCGAAGACCACGGTAAAACATGGTCGCAACCCGTGACCATTTCCGGCGATGGTGTTTCCGGCGATCTCGGCTACCCAAGCACCGTTGAGCTTGAAGACGGAACTTTCCTCACGGTCTGGTATGAACAAACAGCGAAGACGAGGTTTGCGGTCCTGCGCCAGGCCCACTGGAAACTCGCCTGACCCCAATTTTCTTCCGATTCCACGGCGCAAATACCGTTTTCAGCGTCGTTCATCCGACAGCGAAACGTTGCCTCCGCATCTCCCCGCCAATTTGCCCGCATCCCGCAAGTCCGGGAAGATCGAATTGCATTGTGCGGGGTGACCCGGCATCTTGCGCTCATGAGAAATCTTGCGACCATCATTCTGTTTGCGCTGCTGTTTGGCAGTCACGCCCTCGTTGCGCAGCAACGGCCGCTGGCCGGACCGGTGCAGGACATGCGCGAAAACATCGGGTTCGAACGGATCGGCGAATACCACCTTGGCCCAACCGGGGCGAAGGGCTGGATGCACGTGAGTGCGAATTTCATGACCGCCGAAGCGCGGCAGATCCTGATCACCGATGTCGCACCCGGGAGCCCCGCCGACGGGGTGTTACAGGTCGGAGACCTGATCCTTGGCACCAACGGCACGCACTTCGCCGATGATGCGCGCAAGGCCCTCGGAGCGGCCATCGACGGCGCGGAAAAGGGCGGACTCTTGAAGCTGACCCGCTGGCGACCGGTCGAGGGTGTGAAGCCCCGATCCGGCAAGGAGGCGACGGTCGAATTGACGCTGAAGATCACGGGCACCTACGCCGACACCGCGCCCTACGATTGTCCCAAGACCGAAAAGATCATGCAGGCGGCGCTCGCGCATTTGGTGGCGCGTGAAGATTGGGGAAAGTTCGGAGACAAGGCCTTGGCGCTGCTCGCCACCGGGGAAAAAGAGAATGTCAAGCTGGTGCGGGACTACCTCCACCGGGCGGAGTGGGCGAAGCCCGAGATCAAGATCAGCCTCGAGTCGGGTGGACTCGTTTGCTGGGGAGTTGGTTACCGCAACCTGCTCCTGACCGAATACTATTTGGCGACCGGGGATGATTACGTCCTGCCAGCGATCCGGGAGCACGCGGTGAAGACCGCCATGGGTCAGAGCAGCGGTGGAACCTGGGGCCATGGATTTGCCTGGAAGAGCAAGAACGACGGAAAAATCCACGGTCGTCTGGGCGGCTATGGGGCCTTGAACCAGGCCGGGCTGCCGTGCTTTCTCTCGCTGATCCTCGCGAAGAAATGCGGCATCGACCATCCCGAGATCGACACAGCCATCGACCGGGCCGGGCGCTTCTTCCGGAGTTTTGTGGGCAAGGGATCAATCGGTTACGGCTTTCATCGGCCGAGTCTCGAAATCAATGCCAACGGGCGCAACGGAATGTCGGGAAATGGCAAGAACGCCATCGGGGCCATCGCCTTTCGTTTGCTCGACGACAAACGCTCGACGCAATTCTTCGCGAAGCTGACCGCGTCCCTTCATCACACCTGCGAATACGGTCACAGCGGCAATTCCTACAGCTACTTCTGGGATGCGCTCGGTGCAAACTGCGCGGGTTCGGCGAACGCGGCGGCTTTCTTGCGCGAGTTGCGCTGGTATCACACTCTGACCCGGCAGACGGACGGGAGCTTCGCCTATCAACAGCTGGGAGGCATTTATGGGAGTGGTTTTCTGGACCCCACGGTTGCCCGGGTGCTCATCGGCTGCCTGCCGCGCAAGGCCCTCTTCATCACGGGCAAGGAGATGGACAAATCATTCCGGATCGAGGGTGGGGAAGTCAGGGAGACCCTCGCCGCTAGTCGCTGGCGGCACGCTGACCCCGAAAAGCTGGACCCCGCCGGGTTGATCGGGGCCCTTGATAATTGGTCGCCGATCGCGCGCGAATGGATTGCCAAGGCTTTGGGGAAAAAGGAGGGGGATTTCACCGCCCGGCTGATCGAGTTGTTGAAGAGCGACAAGCCCGAGGCGCGGGCCGGCGCGTGTGCGGCCCTGGGATATCAGGGCGAAAAATCGGCGGAGGCAGTCCCGCTGATCGCGAAGGCGCTCGAGGACGATGCCATCGTTGCAATGTCGGCCAGTTACGCCTTGGCTCGAATCAACAAGCCAGCCGGCAAGGCCTTGCCGCAAATGTTGCAGGCGATGCTCGCCACCGAAGAAGAAGGCTTGATGCGTCCGGTCCAGCAGGCGATGGCGTTTGCCTTCGGCTATGCGCCGGGGCGCGTCGCTCCCCTCTACTTCGACGGGCTCCTTCCGGGATTGGCGGGAAACGGGAATCCGCTCGATGGACTGGATCGCGGGATCCTCTATCCTGCCATCGGCAAGCTCCTCAAGGATCCGGGCGGACGCACGCGCGGCTGCGCAGCCTATGCCTTCACCCATTTCACCCGCGATGACCTCGCCGCCATGGCACAGGAGGTCTACGACGCGGTGAAAGAACCGGCCCATCACTACCTGATGTTTGACGACCAGGCGCGGCAATACGGTTTGGATCTGATGCTCAAACACCGGATCGCGGAAGGCCTGCCGCTCTGCCTCGAATCGATGGACCTCGATCGCTGGGGCAAAGGCACGCGTCTCGAGCACCGCTTTTCCTTGCTCAAAGGCTACGGCGGAAGTGCCAAATCGATCCTGCCCGAATTGCGTGGGCTCAGAGTGAAGTTCAAATCCGACACCGAACGTGCCGCTTTCGAAGACGTGATTCGGAGCGTCGAACAGGGCGATCCGGGTCGGCCTTTAGTGAGCCTGCACACGCTGGTCGACGAACAGCTCGCGCGCGATCTCGCCGTGGTTGAGGACGACCAGTTGCGCGTGCAAATTTGCCGGGCCCAGATGACTCAGCGCGTGGACGAACCGTTCTACCAGGCCGCGTGCCTGCGCCGGATCGTTGCGATTCTGGGTGCCGGGGCCAAAAGCGATGTCGCGGCGGCGCTCGAGTCGGAGAACGAGATTTTACAAAAGGCCGCGAGCCGCTTGAGCTCCGACGAAACGCCGCTGTGCATCATCACCTACAATATCCGCCAGGATACCAAGGGCGATCAGGGAGCGAAGGACTGGCCGCAGAGAAAAGACAAGGTCACCGGCTATTTACTCGAAAGCAAATCCAGTATCATCGGACTGCAGGAAGTGCGGCATCGGCAACTTCTCGACGTGGACCGCGCCCTGCCCGACCACGGCTACGTCGGCGTCGGGCGGGAGGACGGCAAAACCGCGGGAGAATACTCCCCCATTTTCTACGACCGCAGGATCTGGAAACTCGACCCGGAGGAACATGGCACCTATTGGCTTTCCGACACGCCAACCGTCGCGAACAGCCGCTCGTGGGGCAACCGCTACACCCGCATCTGCACCTGGGCGAGGTTGATCGGAACGAACGGTTCACAAAAAGGTCGGGCAATCTACCTCTACAACACCCATTGGGATCACCAGAGCCAGCCGGCGCGTGAAGCCAGCGCAAAGTTGATGCTGAAAACGATCAAGGCGCGCGCCCATCAGGAAGATCCTTTCATCCTCATGGGAGACCTGAACGCCACCACGGAGAACCCCGCGGTGAAGCACCTCCTCGAATCAGGGCTCCTCACCGATCACAGCGGCAAAGAGCAAATGCGCTCATCCAGCAAATGGCAAAGAGACCTCGTCCCGGGATTGCGTATCGACCACCTCTTCACTTCAAGCTCCCTCGGAGAGGCTCAAGTCAAGGTGGAGGCGAATGCAGGTGTGGACGACCACTCGGCCTCGGATCACCACCCGGTGCGTCTCAGCCTCGCCGCCGCCGCACCGCTCAAACGATACCTTTATATGACTTCGCCCGATGGCGCGCAACAGCAGGGCCGCTCCGGAACCGGCATCCTGATCTTCGACATCGATGATGATCACAAGTTTGTGAAACGCATCGAGATGCCCATCTTCAAAGAGACCCTGCGCGGTTTCACCGGCTGCACCAAGACCGGAAAACTCTACTACTCGACCCACCAGGGCACGCTCGGCTGCTTCGATCCAGAGACCGAGAAAACGGTGTGGGAATCGAAATTCAAAATGGGCTGCGACCGATCATGCATCACGCCCGACGGCAAACGCATCTACGTTCCGACCGGCTGGTGGTTCCGGACCGGGGACAGCGGCTTCATCGTCGTCGATGCCAGCAACGGCGAGAAGATCGACCACATCAAAGTCGGCAAGCAGGCCCACAATAGCATCGCCAGCCCCGACGGCCAATTCGTCTACCTCGGCACGGAGACAAAACTCACCCAGTTCCGCGCCGAGGACGGTCACCCGGTGCAGGAAATCAGCCCGGTCGGCGAGTCCGGAGTGTTCCCCTACTGCGTCGACGGCAGGAACCACTGGGCATTCGTCTGCCTCGGCAAACACGTCGGGGTCGATGTCGTCGACCTGAAAGAGGGCAAGATCACGAGCCGCCTCTTCGCCACCGACCCGGAGACCGGCCGGAAAATCAAACACCGCACGCACGGCGCCGGCATGACGCCCGACGAGACCGAACTGTGGATCAGCGACCAGGACGGCAAGAGACTCTTCGTCTTCGATATCACGACACGCCCACCGGAAGCGAAGGGTCATGTCAACCTGAGCATGGGCGGCCACGGATGGATCACCTTCAGCCTCGATGGCAGGTATGCCTATTCGCACACACCGGATGTCTTCGACGTGAAGACCAAGAAGAAAGTGGCCACGTTCAAGACCCCCGACGGAAAGGAATTCGCCAGCTCAAAGTTCATCGAAGTTCAAATGCGCAACGGAAAAGTCGAGCGCATCAGCAACGAGTTCGGACTCGGACGGATCGGGCCCGGCCAATAAACCGGAGCTCCAGAGCCTGTCGAAAAACGAAGGAACACTGATGAAACCTCCCCTTGCCTCAAACACCGGCACGGGATGATGGAAGGCACGAAAAGCGATGCAGGGAGACTAAAATCACCGTCCAAGGATACCCATGACATTCGAGCTTCGCCTGCGGGGAGCACCGCGGTCACGCAATCGGATTGATTGATTTCACAAGGACAAGAGATGGCAGCAGCGTCTTAGCCAGGGCGTTTGGTTGGCTGGGCTATTCTTGGATGGGGGCTGCGGTTTTGATGA
>CALFSW010000167.1 GCA_937916505.1 uncultured Verrucomicrobiales bacterium
TTGTCAGCTGCGGGGCCGCAGGATTTTTTGGGAAGGTTGGGGGGCTTGGCTATTGGAGTTTGTGAGCAAGTTCTTTGGCAAGGGCGGGGTTTTCTTTGGCGAGGTTTTTGGTTTCTCCGGCGGGGGTGGTGTGGTCGTAGAGTTCGAGGTGGCCGTTGCTATGTTTGATGAGGCGGTGGGTTGCGGTACGGATAGTACGGGCGCGCCCGCTGTAAGAGATGGCTTTGCCATTGGGATTGGCCTTGGCATCCTTCAGGAGAGGCAGGAGTGAGGAGCCATTGAGGAAGTCGGGCTTCTTGAGGTCGGTGAGATCGCAGAGGGTGGGAAAGAGGTCGATGCTTTCTACGACGGATTTCGTACTTGTGCCGGGTTGTTTGACCTGGGGGGCGACGACGATGAGGGGGGAGCGGAGGGATTCCTCAAAGAGGGCGTGTTTGCCCCAGATGGCGTGTTCGCCGAGATGCCAGCCGTGATCACCCCAGAGGACGATGAGGGTGTTTTCGGCAAGGCCGAGTTTGTTGAGGCGTGCGATGATTCTTCCGACCTGGGCGTCGGCGTAGGTGACACAGGCGGCGTAGTGGCGGCGAACTTCGAGGGCAAAGGCGGGGTCGGTGTTGGGATTCCTGCCCCAACGATTGTATTTCATGAACTCACCGGATCCGTGCCAGGTGGTTTTTCCTTTGGGTTTTTCGGGGTGAGGAACGGGAGGAAGTTTGGCGTTTTTGTAGGGTGCCAGATATTTGGCGGGAGCACCGAAAGGGAGGTGGGGACGGAGAATGCCGGTGGCGAGGAAGAAGGGTTTTTTGTCGACAGCGAGTTCGTCGAGCTGCTTGAGGGTTTCCTCGATCGCGGGGCCGTCGGGGTAGGAATTGTCATCGCCATCGAAGGCCTGGAAGATGTCCATGTCTTTGGCGTTTTTGCGAATCTCACCATTGGCGAGGCCGTGCATCCAGCCGCGCGGGTGTTGCCACTTGCCGGCGGGGAGGAGGTGGCGGTCCCAGGAGTTGGGCATTTCGGGTTGGGAGTTGTCGTTCCAGTCCTTGCCGCCGCGACCGCCGGGGTGATGGCTGACTTTGCCAACAGAGACGGTGGTGTAGCCGTTTTCACGGAAGTAGGCGGGAAGGGAGGGATGCTTGATGTTTTTGGAGCGTGCGAAGAGGGCTCCGTTACCGGCGGGGCCATAGGTTCCGGTGAGGAGAGCGTAGCGGGAGGCTCCGCAGGTGGGGGCCTGGACGTAATGACGGGTGAAGGCGCGACCGCGAGCGGCGAGAGCGTCAATGTTGGGAGAGTGGATGTAGTCGGCTCCGAAGCACTTGAGTTCGGGGCGGAGATCATCGACGCAGATGAAGAGGATGTTCGGCTTGGCAAAGGCGCCCGTGGTCAGGACGAACAAGGTGAGGAGGAGTCTCATGGAGGAAAAGCCTATGAAACCCAGGGGGCATTCGTCACCTGGAAATCTCAACTCTGAAGAAATGCTTGGGATTTGCGGTGATGGGAAACTGAAATTTTTGGGGCGCCGGGTCGCGCATGGTCTGAGGAGCAGGTGGATCGCGGGATTTTGGACACTCAATGATCGGAAAAGTTCAATTTTGGGGAACGGGCGGTGGTAGTCGATGCCTTAAGAAACGAAAGAGAAAGAAGAGCAGGGACAGGCTGATGAGAACGCCGACGGGAATGGCCTGATCGAAGACCGGGTCGACCCATGACGGAGCTCCTTCGTCTGAGAATGGCCACTTGGGGGAGTTCATGATGCCGAGGATTAGGCTTCCGGCAAACCAGATGAATCCGGCGGTCATGCAGAGGAGGGTGCCGGTAAAAGCAAGTAGCCAGACTTGGATCGTTGTTAGAAAGGGCTGTTTCCGGAGTCTCCCAATCTCAATTGCAAAGACCAAAAGAATGCCAATGAGGAGAGCGCAGATTGTGGCGTCGATCAGATCGCTTCCGGTCATAGTGTTGTTGAAAATAGCAGGAGCATCTTACTTTGCGAACTCTTGAATGGTGACGGGTTGGAAGGGGCGCCAGTCGAGGTAGTAGCGGAGTCCGGCGAAGGAACAGCAGAACAGGATGATGGCGAGGGTGATTTTTGGCAGGGAGAGTCTCACTGTCAGGGTGGGACATTGAGCGAGGTGGAAGCGTTCGAATATTTCCGTGGGATTGAATGTTGGGAGCTTTTGGGTAAGATCGCGGTTATGGCTATTCTATTGGAGAATGATGAGGTGCGCAGATGTTTGGAAGAGGTTCCGGGTTGGGCGGTTTTAGGGAAGGGGATCGCAAAGGTCTTTGCGTTTGAGAGCTACCTTGAAGGGATCGAATTTGCGAAGCGGTGCGGAGAGATTGCGGAGGAGATGAATCACCATCCTGATTTGTTGATTCGCTGGAAGAAGGTGAGGGTTTCGATTGTGACGCATTCGGCGGGTGGGCTCACGGGCCTGGACTTTCAGTATGCGGGGAGAGTTGACGCACTTTGAGAGACCTGGCTGGTAAGAGTAAGCGGCCCGTTCTCCCTATTGTTCGGTGACGGTGCCGGAGCGGTAGGATTGCAGGAGGTTGTTGAGCGAGCAGAGTTGGGAGTGGAGGTCGTCTGATTCGTGGGTTTCGGAAATTGTACGGGGTTGTTCGTACTGACGAAGGATCCGGAGGTTGGGGATCATGTCATCGTCGCAATCGAGGAAATGGGTGACGGATTCGAAGTGGGAGTGTTCGGCGAGGCGAATGGCATTTGGTCCCATGACGAGGGTGTATCCGTGGTCCCCGTAGGATTCCGAGAAAGCGCCATCGATGGTGACAGCGTTGCCTCCATCTTTGACCGGGTCTTCGCCATCGTCGACTTTAACGGGGACGTGGCCATTGATGACGAGGACGTCATCACCCATACCAAAGGCCCGGCCGACTTTGCGAACGAAGTCAGCGTCATGGATTTTTTTGAAGTAGGGGTCTTTGTTCTCGCGGTGGGTTTCGGGGTCGTCGATGAAATAGCGCTCGAAGGTGGTCATGCGGGATTTCCCGAAGAGAGGCGAGTCGGGGTGGGCCCAGAGCCAATAGTAATAATCGAGATCCTGTGAGACGGTATGGGCACCCTGGCGGTAGGTTTGGCGGATGATTTGTTCGAGTTCGTGGAAGAGGTCGCCACCGCTGAGTTTTTGGTCTCCGATGTGGGCGTCGCGAAAGGTGCCGTCGGAATTTGTGGGGACGCAGGCGTGGAAGATGAGGGCTTCGTCGCGAGTGAGGGACATTCCGCCCTGACGGACGACGAAGAGCATGTGCTCCCAGAGTCGTTCGCTGGAGATGAAGGATTGGCGGAGGCGATCAAGGCAGGTTGTTTCCTCGGGAGAGAGGCTGTAGGGATCAGCCGGGTCGATGGTGGGGAAGTGGGTGTCTTTGAGCTGATGAATCCTGCCATTTAGGGTGATGGTGCCGTTTTGGTGATCAATTCGATGGAGGAGGCGGCGGTCGTCCATGTCCCACTCGGGGTGTCGTTCGATGACCGGGCCGGCGAGTTTGAATTCGAGGATGGCCGCGGCTTTGTGCATGCGGGCGACAAGTTCTTCGTCGAGGAAATCGGATTCGCGGTTTGGGTAAAAGCAGGTGGCCGGATCGTCCTGGTAAATGGTGGTGGCAAGTTTGGCGAGGGGTGAGAGGAGGATGCCGTAACCTTCCTCGAGCTGCCAAAGGCGGAGGTAGCGGAGGGAAATGCGGAGGACGGTGGCGATGAGGAGTTCGGATCCGAGGGTGGCACCCATCCAGGTGACGTCGTGGTTGCCCCAGGTGAAGCTGACCTTGGGTTGATTTCTGAGGTAGTGGATGACACGGTCACCCCGCTCGCCGCGGTCAAAAAGATCACCGGCGACGACGACCTCGGAGACCACGAGGTTGCGGACCAGGCGGGAGGCTTCGTGGAGGGCGACGACGTCCTGATCGTAATCGGCAAGGGCCTCGATCATGGAGTCGACGAAGGTGGGATCGCGGTCGAATGAGACTTCGTCGAGGAGGGCGATGTAGAGGGTTTTGAACTCCTCCTTCATAAGGCGAAGGACCTCGTCTTTTGCGATGGTGGAAGCGAGGGCGCGGACGAGGCGGAATTGTTGACGGAGGAGGGTCTTGATTTTGGTCAGTCGCCAGTGTCGGTCATTGAGTTCCTCCTGATAGCGCCGGAGTTTTTCGACCGGGTAGTAGAGGAAGGCGAGGAAGGTGTGTTTCTCATCCTGGGTGAGTTCGTCACCGAAGACTTCGTTGACGAGGTTACTGAGGCCACCGGAGGCGTTGTTGACGACGTGACGGAGTTTTCGGTCGTCTCCGTGAACGTCACTGATGATGTGAATGCGCCGTTTTTGAAGAGTGAGCTTGGCCTGAAGGAGGGAAATCTCCGCCATGACGGCGGCAGCGGTGGGGAATTGTCGGGCGAGAAGGCTGAGGGAAGGGCTGCAGATCTCGTTCATTACAGAATGAGTGAGCATGAAGCGAGCCGGATTGGCGATGATGAAAATGGGTGGAAGTTGTGGGCTTGGTCCTTGGTTGTGGGAGCTGGGGCTTGCGTGAGAGAATGGGGGCTATCCGCTAAAAGCTAAAAGCCAACCGCCGGGTGGCGATTGGCTTTTTGAAGGCTGAGAGGGAGATGAATTTAGATCCCGACGACCTTCCGCCAGGTCTGGGCCATGAGGGAGTGGCCGGAGAAGGTGGGGTGAACGCCGTCGCGGGCCCAGTGCTCGGGCTTGGAGCCGGCGGCGATGGCGTCGTCGAACATGGTTTGGAAAGGAACCCAAAGGGTGTTGTTCTTTTGGGCAACTTCCTTCGCGGCGGCGCGCCGATGATCAAATTCCGGGAACCAGTTGTCTTTGATGGCGCCGCAGCGGAGAGCGAAGGGCTCGCAGATGACGATGGTGGTGTCGGGGAGGTTCTTTTTGGTGTCCTTGATGAGGGCATCAAAGCCATCACGGTAGGTCTCGACGGTGCCATCGTATTGGCCGTTCATTTTGTGCCACATGTCGTTGACGCCGATGAGAATGCTGAGGACGGCGGGCTTGAGATCGAGGGTGTCCTTCTGCCAGCGGGCCTGAAGTTGGGGAACTTTGTGGCCGCTGATGCCGCGGTTGTAGACTTGAAGGTCGAGGCCCGGGTGCGAACCGAGGAGATCGCTGCCGATGAAGAGAGGGTAGCCGCGGCCGAGAGCTCCCGGGTTGTTGGCTTGGCCGGCTTCCTTGCGTCCGCGTCCGGCGTCAGTGATCGAGTCGCCCTGAAAGAGGACGACGTCGCCTTTCTTAAGAGGGATTTTTTTGGCTTTCTCCTGAGCGTTTGCAGTTTGGAGAAAAGAGGATCCGGTGGCGAGAGCGGAGGCGGCGAGAAGATGTCGGCGTTTCATGAGGGGGTCACTCTAGATTGAGCATGGTGATGGTGGCGAGGCCATTATTGAGGGCGTGCATCCAGACGGGGATCCAGAGGCTGCCGGTTTTTTCGCGGGCGAAGCCGAAGAGCAGGCCGAGAACGAAAATATAGGTGATGATGACAAGAGGATACTGCACGTGGAGGATGGCCCAAAGGAATGAAGTGAGAGCGAGGGTGCCCCGGAGTCCGAGGCGGGACGCGCGCCAGCCTCGCCAAAGGGCGCCGCGGAACATGAATTCTTCGACGAGGGGGGCACCGATGGCGACGCCCAGGATGAGGAAGAGGGGAACCTGGGTGGAATTGGCCATTTTGACCATGGAGTCGTCGGGACCATCGACCCCGATATACGGAGCGACGAGGCTGAAGAGAAAGGAACAGGCGACGGTGGCGGCACCCCAGACGGGCCAGTGCCACCATTTGGTGCGGGAGTTGCCGAGGTATTCCCAGCCGGTCCAACCGGTGCGGATTTTGCCAATGAACCAGCAGGCGGGGCAAACGGCGAAAATGGTCGAGAAAACAATCAGTCCGATGACATCACCATCGGTGCTCAGGGCCATGATGTCCTCGATCATGAGGTCGGCATCGCTATTCGAGGAGAAAGTCCCCTCATTATAAGCGGCAATGAGGATGCCGATGGTCATGACGATTTGCCAGATCAAGAAAAGGGCGACGGCCCAGAGGAGGGTCCACCAAGCATTCCACGGGGTTTTGATGGCCGGGGGGAGCGGGGGAGGAGTCGCCAGAGGCATCGCCGGGGGTTGCGGGTGGGGATCGGGTTGCATGATCGAGGGGAAGCTAGCCTTGAAGCGGGAGAATGGAATCGCGAATCACGGACGATGATCGGCAGGAAAAACGGGTGGCGTTTTTAGAATGGGTGGACAAAGGTTTGGGCATGCTTCGAGTGAATGGAGAATTGGTCGACCAGGAATTGGTGGAAGAGACGTTTCACCGCGTAAAAACGGCGGAAGAGCAGAAAGTGCAGGTATCGTGCTGCGAGCGTGATCCGGAATTCTACGAACAGGCGGAGCAGGAGGTTGCGGACTCGATTTTGATCGCGCAGGAGGCGGAGAAAAGGTTTGAGGAGATTCCGGAGGAAGAGATCAAGCCGAAGTTGAAGGAGATGATCGATGCCTACCGCGAGCATGGAGCATCGTGGGAGATGCTGGAGGCGCAGCGGGATATGATGCGTCACGAGATCGCGGCGTCGCTGCGGATGGACAAGTTGATTCAGGATCTCCTGGGAGATGATGACAAGGTGTCCGATGAGGAGGTTGAAAAGTTTTACGAGGAGTACAAGAAGGAATACCGGAGCCCGGCCGAGGCGCGGAGTTTGCATCTCATGAAGACGCTCAATGAGGACACGACTGCGGATGAAGTTTTTTCGAAGTTGTGTGCCGTGAGGGAAGAGGCCCTGGAGGGGGCTGATTTTGAGGAGCTGGCGAAACGGGAGACGGAGAAATCGACCGGTGAGCTTGATTTGGGATGGATCACACTGGACCGGCCCACAAATCCCTTTGAGGCGACCCTTTTTTCAATGCAAGAGGGGGAGATTTCTCCGGTGATCGTCTATGAACATGCGATGCATTTGGTGAAGGTGATGGAAAAGAAAAGCGAGCAAATTGTCCCGATGGAGGACGTGCGGGAGGAGTTGGAGAATCGGGCTCTTGCTCGGAAACGCCGGAACGCTCTGCAAGCCCTGGCGGTGGCGCTTCGTGAGACGGCGACGATAGAAAAGATCGACATGTCGGGTGACGACGAGGAATAATCCGTCATGGTTTTTCGCCGTGTTGTCATTCCTGCTCTTCCTGTTTTGACGATGGGCTCATCCTATGGGCAGGACATTCTCCGATACCGTTTTCAATATTATGACGAAGAGGATGGGCGGATTGAGGTGGAGTCGCACTACCTCGACTACAAACACAGCTGGGGAAAAACGAGCGCCAGTTTGCGCCTGGCGATTGATACGCTGAGCGGAGAGACCCCGGTGGGAATTCATGCCCGGGGCGACGACAGCGATTGGATTTTTCAAGAGATTGACGATGAACGCCGGGTCGCAGTGGCGACGATTGAGCATGAGATCGATGACTACACGCTGACCTTTGAGTATGCCCACAGCAAGGAGGACGATTATCGCTCCAATGCGGTGACGGCGAAGATGAGTCGTGAGTTCAATCAGAAGAATACGACGCTGACAGGCGGAGTGTCGTTTGCTTTTGACGAAGTTCTGGCGACCGATTTCACCAGTAATTTTGAGAATGAGGACAAGGATTCCTTGGATTTCAGTTTGGGGATCTCGCAGATTGTGACGCCGAATACCTTGTTTGACTTCACTCTGGGATATGGTCGAAGCAAGGGATACTTGTCCGATCCCTATCGGAGAATTTCCCAGTTTCGCACGGTGGTGGTTGACGGACCATTTGGTCCCATTCCGGTGACGGATACTTTTGATTTTCCCGAAAACCGGCCGAACGAGCAGCACCGTTTTGTGGCGAAAGCGAGTGTGCGGCAGTATTTCGAGGAAGTGAACGGAGCGCTGAAGTTTTCGTATCGATTTTTTACCAACAGCGATAGCGTCGAGGGGCATACCGTGGAGCTGAAGTGGATTCAGCAGGTGAATGACCGTCTCAGTGTGACGCCCTACTTGCGCTACTATCAGCAGAGCGAGGCGGATTTTTATTATCCGGTTTTGACTGATACCGGTGTCGATGGAACCGGATTGATCGACGGAAGTGGGGCAAATTATTCATCGGACTACCGGCTCTCAAAGATGGAGGCTCTGACCTACGGCGTGAGGGTGGCCTGGGAGCCCCGTAGCGATTTGACGCTGGATCTTCAGTTGGAGCGGTATGAAATGAACGGACTTGATTCACAAACTCCGTCATCATTTTTCCCTACCGCAAACGTCGTTTCAGTGGGAGCGCAGTGGAGCTTTTGAACGACGATGATTTCGAATCTGACAGGCGGGCTTTTTAAGCTGAAATTCCAGGCGATGGGAACTCAATGCGAGGTTCAGTTTCGCACGGGTTCGGTGGAAGGAGCCAAGGAATTCCGAGTGGCGGCCCTCGGGTGGCTGAAGAATTTCGAAAAGACGTGGTCGCGGTTTAAGCCCGGGAGTTTGCTCTGTCATATCAACGCCCAAGCTGGTCTGGGTCCGGTTGAGGTGACCGAGGGTGAGGAGGAAGTTTTGCAATTGTGTGATCACACCTATCAGGTTTCCCGGGGTTTGAATGATCCGACGTCCTTTCCGCTGACCCGGCTTTGGGATGAAGCCGGGAGACGGGATGCCTTGCCTGACCAGGGTGAGATTGATGAAGTGAAGGAATTGGTTTCGTGGCCGTCGGTGGAGTGGGGAAACGGAAAGGTGTTTCTTCCTGAGAAAGGGATGGCATTGGAGATCGGCGGATTTGGAAAAGAGTATGCGGTTGATCAGTTGATCGCTTTTGCCAAAAAATTTAAAATTGCGGACTGTCTCGTTGATTTGGGGAGAGATGTTTCCGCTTTGGGGGAACCTCCCCACGGACCCTATTGGGTGGTGGGAGTGGAGGATGCCCGAGAGGAAGAGGCGTCGGCATTTCGATTGGCTTTCACGGGAAAGGCTCTGGCAACGTCGGGGAATGGCCGGCGTTTTAGGGTGATCGGAGGAAAGAAATTTGGCCACATTATTGATCCGCGAAGCGGCCGGCCGGCTGAGAATACTTTGCTCACCGCATCCTGTTTGGCAGATGACTGTTTGACAGCAGGGCTTCTTTCGACGAACGCTTGCATCCTAGGCGCCCAAGAGGGCCTGGCCGAAATTGAACGCTACCACGGTGTCGAAGCAATTCTTCAGCGTAGCAACCAAATCCACTACAGTTCCAACATCCACCGACATGTCCTTGGCTCTTAAATTCCTCGCGCTGGCAGCGTTGTTCCTGCCCTCGTGCACCGTGGTTTCGACCCCGGCACAAAGAAAAAACCTCGCCTCGAAGGTGATGTCTCCGGAACGTGATCCGCTGGGCGATACCATGTCGGATCACATGTATTACTCGCGCGAAACTTCGCATGGAGGAAACGGAATTGGCGGCGGTGGCTGTGGGTGTAATTGAAGAGAAGAAGATGAAATTTCAAATCGCATACGAACGATCGATCAATGTGCTCGCGAGCAGTCTCGCAATGCTGGCGCAGCGGTTGCCATTTTTGAAGAACTTGACCCCGATTTTTGGAGGAGCGGGAAGTGTGAATTTTGCGGCTCCCTTGACGGTCACTTTTGTTGGAACGCATGCCTTGTCGGGACAGTCGATTACGATTGTTCCGGTGAATGGCGCGACCGATACGGCGACGGTCACCGCGGGTGATCAGTTTGTTTGGGCGTTTAAGGCAAGCAACCATAATTTGGCGACGGCAAGTGGCGAGATTGACGGAATAGAACAGCTTCCGGCGGGCTTGTCGTTTGGTGGGCCCCAAAGTGGGATTATGTTTTTGGCCGGAATACCGACCGAACCGGGGGAATATGCCATTACGATCAAGGGATATCGACAGGTGAACCGATTCGCTGGAACCACCGCGCCTTATTTACTGACTTTAACGGTGGAATCGGGCGAGGATCCTCTCACTCCATTCCAGGAGTTTGTAGCGACGTTTTGGTCCGGTGATGATTTGAGCGATCCGCTCCTGGTTGACCCCCTCGCGGATCCGGATCAGGACGGAATCCGGAATGTCATGGAATTCGTTCTCGATTTGGATCCAACCAAGGTTGACGAGATGCCCGGGACCTTTGGAGTTGATCCGGAGGATCCAGAGAAAATGCGCTATGAAGTCCCTCTGAATATTGCCGCCGGAGCGATTGCAGTGGGCTTTGAGGAAGGAGCGAATCTGGAAACGGATTGGCAGGATGTTCCTTCAGAAAACATCACGCGAACAGAAAGTTCGATTGTTCTCAGCGTGCCAATTGACGGGAAGAAGTTTTACCGTCTCAAGGTTGTGATGGAGTGAAATTACTCTGGAACGAGGAAGTTGAGTTTCCAGTCGGCGGGTGCGGGTGCATTTCCAGCCTGAAGTTGTTGTTGCCACTGGGAATCATTGAGCCGGGTCTCCCGGTCTTCCAAAAACTCGAAGTGACTCATGGTCGGGCCGCCGTAAACGCAGGAAGTTCCATCGGCGTGCTTCACCGCGACGAGGATGAATTGGGCATGGCCGGTTCCTTCGTGGAGGATGGCTCCCGGGTTCCCGTGGCAGACGCTGACACTATCGGTATGAACATCGACCACGACGGGGTTCCACAATGCCGAGGGGTGATCGTCGGGATTTGAAAAGGCGGTCTCGAAGTAGAGGTGGGGGAACCATCCGGTGTATTGGCGGTAGCCTGCACAGCTTTCACTGTTGAAGGTCTCTACCGTGTCTTTGACGAATTCATGCATTTCAGTCGTGTGTGGAAGTCCGGCCAGTTGCTGTCTGGCAATGGCTTCGAGAGTGAGACAGCGATTGGAAAAGTTCTCCAGGTGGGTGATCATTGCCGCGATCCTGGATCCCCGGTCGACTTGGATAAAGTGCCATCCTGACTCTTGATTGTCGGCAAAACTGAGTCCGGATAAATTACTCCAATTGCGGAGCGAAACGGGTGGATTAGGCTCTCCCCATTCGGAGTCCCGTCCCTCCACTACAAATTCTCCCTTGAGATCGAGAGGCGAAAGGAGCGCCTTGTATTGAAGAGCCATTTGGGAAAGCCGCTTCCAGAGTTTCGGGTAGGGATCGACATAGCCGTCGGGAAATTCACAGATTACAGGAGGAGTGAAGCTTTGCTCGGCGTAGAGTAAGGTGTCGT